>JAFMMM010000177.1 GCA_017859815.1 Planctomycetota bacterium
CCACTGTGTGCAGTTCGTCGATGAACAGAATGATCTGACCGTCAGACTTCTGAACTTCACTCAGCACGGCTTTCAAGCGATCCTCGAACTCCCCGCGAAACTTTGCCCCGGCAATCAACGCGCCCATATCCAAAGCAAAGACCCGCTTGTTACTGAGATTCTGAGGCACGTCTCCCAAAACAATCCGATGGGCCAGTCCTTCCACAATCGCCGTCTTGCCGACGCCCGGTTCGCCAATCAGGACCGGGTTGTTCTTGCGGCGACGAGATAATACCTGAATGACTCGACGGATCTCGGTGTCCCGCCCGATCACCGGATCAATCTTCCCCTGCCGCGCCAGCTCTACCAGGTCCTTGCTGTACTTCTCCAACGCCTGATACTTGTCTTCCGGATTCTGATCCTGCACGGTTTGACCTCCTCGAATTTCCCTGACCACGCGTTGCAGGTCTGCCAACTCGATCCCGTTCAGCGATAACAATCGTTTCGCCTGATCCTCCACCGTTGCCAGGGCCAGAATCAAATGCTCCGTCGACGTGTACTCGTCACCCATTTCGTCAGACAACCGCCGGGCTTCGTTCAGCACGCGCACCAGTTCGGCCGACGCAGAGACGGGATCGGAGGATCCGGTGGATTGCGGCAGCCGCTCCAGCTCGCTGGCCACCATTGGCAGCAGGCGATCCAACGGAGTTCCCAGTTTCTGCAGCAACGGCTTCATCAGGCCATCGCTTTCTTCCAGCAGACTCTTCAACAGATGCAGCGGACGCAACAACCGATGCTGTTGCTGCTCGGCGAGCTCCTGTGCGCTCTGGATTGCGGTGCTGACTCGCACCGTCGCTTTTCTGGGGTCAAATGCCATGGCAAAAATCTCCCTGCTGAAGTCGCCTCAACTGCTTGAAACCAAATCCTCGTCAGGTCACACGGGACCCTCAGACCCTCTGAAGCGAATCCCGTGCCTAATCTGAATTGCCCAAAAACACTGGATGATCTGTCCCCAAAACCACAAGGAGTGCCAATTTGGCACCGCAGCCGTCTTCACTCCGAAAACCCCAGGGTGCCATATTGGCACCAGCTGTCGGCCTTCTGTCTGGTCGATCACAACCGTTGAATTCGCATTTTTCACAACACGGAATTCTCAGGATGCCTCAGCTTTCGGTTGGTTTGCCGTTTTTTCATCTGCCATGCTCCCTACCCCGGTATTCTTGCCGAAGAAACCGTGTAGCAATATCGCTTCCTTTCTGTCTGTCCCGATCCGTACTCCCATTCTTTTTTGCCTGCTTGCATCTGAATTGATGGCATTATGAGCGACTCCTCCACTATGGGTCTGGCCATGATCGGCTGCGGGACTGTCGGCAGCGGCGTTGTCCGCATCCTGCAGCAGTCGGCCGATCTGCTCACCAGGCGCGCCGGGCAACCCTTGCAGCTCCGCCACGTGGTCGTTCGCGACGTGAATAAGGACCGGGGAGTCGATCTTTCGGGCTGTCAGATCTCCACCGACATCCAACCCATCCTGGATGACCCGGCAGTCTCCGTTGCCCTGCACCTGGTAGGCGGAATTGAGCCGGCACTTTCTGACATCACGCGACTGCTGAAATCCGGACGCGATGTCATCACGGCAAACAAGGCGTTGCTGTATGAGCACGGTGATGAGCTGTTTGAACTGGCTGGGCAACTTGGGCGCACGCTTTGCTTCGAAGCCGCTGTCGCAGGCGGGATTCCCATTATTTCCATGGTGAACTCTTCCCTGACTGGAAACCGAATCAGCTCGATCGAAGCGATCCTGAACGGAACCAGCAATTTCATTCTCACCAGAATGCTGAACGAAGGCCAGTCTTACAACGAGGCGGTTGCGGAGGCACAGCATCGAGGCTATGCGGAAGCCGACCCGGCGATGGATGTCGACGGCACGGATGCAGTCCAAAAGCTGATCCTGCTAACCAGACTGGCCTTTGGAACCAATGTGGAAATGGACCGCATTGTCCGCCAGGGAATTGAGCACATCGAATTGCTGGATTTGCTTGTCGCCGAAGAACTTGGCTACCGCATCAAATTACTGGCGACAACGCGGGTCAAGGACGGCAGTCTGGAAGTCTCTCTCCAGCCAACGCTATTAAAGGCACATCGTGGACTCGCCATGACTGACGGGGCTGACAATTACATCTCTGTCTCCGGTGATGCAATTGGTCGACTGACTCTCAGCGGCGCCGGGGCAGGGCAGATGGCAACAGCTTCGGCGGTGATGGCGGACATTGTCGACTACGCGACAGGACGAGCACAGCAGACCTTTCAGTCGCTGCTGCGAACTCGCTGCAATGACCGCTATTCCCTGCTGCCGGCCGACGACTTAACCCGCCGTTATTACTTGCGATTTCGAGTCTCCGATCAGCCGCATGTCCTCGCCGACATTGCTGATATCCTTGGGCGTCATGACATCAGCATCAGCAGCGTCCGGCAGGATGAAACACGGGAATCCGGCGATCGGTCCGGCGTGGCCCGCCTGGTGGTGCTGACTCACAGTACCACCGAAGGAAATCTTCGTGCGGCTGATCTTGAACTGGCAAAACTCGATACCCTGCACGGCACTCGCATTCGCCTGCCGCTGGCTGACGAACCGGCCACCTGATCAACATCCGCGCGTTTCCCGCAGGACTGCTTTCCGTTCAGGGAGCCAGCTCCTTCAGGGCTTCGAAAGCACGGACCAGTACAGCACATTCGCCGGTTACCGGCGCGAAGTTTAAACCGGCACGGCCAGACCGGACATGATTTCTGTCAGCACAGCCGACGCCAGTTTTCGCTGGTCCTCCGTCGCTGCCCCGCGACTGACCAGACGGTGAGCCAGCACAGGGATGACCAGTGCCTGAACATCATCGGGAATCACAAAGTCCCGCCCGTTGACCAAAGCAAACGACTGTGCGGCTCGGTACAGAGTCAGGACTCCGCGAGTAGACACGCCCAGTGTGACTTCCGGGTGATTCCTGGTGGCATGTGCAATTTCCAGCATCCACTTAGCCAGCGATTCATCAACCCGTACTGCTCGTGTCTGCTGTTGCAGCTGCAGCACAGCGTCTGCATTGACAACCGCCTGCAGATTCTCCAGCGGCTGGCCGTCGCGATGATCCTGAATGATCTGCAGCTCTGCTGACCGGTCCGGGTAGCCCATCGACAGGCACATCATGAATCGATCAAGCTGACTTTCCGGCAGAGGAAATGTGCCTTCGGAGTCCCACGGGTTTTGAGTTGCCACCACAAAGAACGGTTGCGGCAGATGATGAGTGGTTCCTTCCAGCGAAACCTGTCGCTCACTCATCCCTTCCAACAACGCACTTTGCATCCGCGGCGTGGTTCGATTGATCTCATCGGCCAGCAGCAGCTGCGTAAAGATCGGGCCTGGGCGGAACTCAAAATCGCCACTGTCCTGACGATAGATGCTGCCACCCAGCACATCGCCCGGCAGCAGGTCCGGCGTAAACTGAATCCGATGAAATGTACATCCAAGCGCGACAGAAAAGGCGCGTGCCAGCGTGGTCTTGCCCAGTCCGGGCGCATCTTCCAGCAGCACATGACCATCGGCGAGCAAAGCGACAACACAAAGTCGTATCACCTCGTCGCAGCCCTGAACTGCTTTCTGAACCTCCTTTATGATCTCCGCGATCTGCGGCTGATTTGCATTTGTCACAAATTCTTCCCCCCAACGCTGCAGCTGCTGCTTGCGGACACTCGGGCAACGTTGCTGTCAGCGGTCCGGTACACTCGACGACCTACTGTACCGTCACCTCCCGCACCGTTCAGCAATGGTATGGCTCAGATTACTGAATTCACAAAACCAGCGTCCAGAGAAGACGAATCCTGCGGTCAGCGGGAGCGAGCCGAACGATTTAGGGCAGATCTCTTCCTGCGGATCCCGAGGGCAGTCCGGGATTTGGCAGGGAACTGCGACACCACTGCAGCTCAACCCGCGGCCGGAATCTCTTCGCCACTGCCGTATTGCTCCGCCGCAGACTTGTAGGCATTCATTGCTGATGGCAGCAGTTCTCGCAACGCCGCCGCTCGGCGTGCATCGGAGGGATGTGTCGACAGGAATTCCATCGGAGCATCACCCTGCTTCATGGAGCTGAAACGTTCCCAGAATTCCGGAGCGACCGAAGGGTCATAGCCGGCTTCGGCCATCAACTGCAAACCAATCTCGTCGGCTTCCAGTTCGTGGCGACGGCTGTAAGGAAGAATCACACCATACTGCGAAGCGGCACCGTAGGCGGTCAGAACAATCTGCTGTTTCTGCTCTTCCTGATTCTGCATCACCATTCCGATCGCTGTTTTCCCAAGATTCTGTGCCGTCTGATACGACATCCGCTCACCGCCGTGTCTGGCGATTGCATGACCGACTTCGTGAGACATCACCACGGCCAGACCGGCCTCGTCACGACAGACCGGAAGAATCCCCGTGTAAATTGCGACCTTTCCACCCGGCAGGCAAAACGCATTCATCGTGTCGGATTCAATGACCTGAAATTCCCATTGGAAATCCGAGCGACCGGCAACTGCCGCAATCCGCTGACCAACACGACGCACCATCTGCTCCCAGGCCTTGTTGGCGGAAACTTTTTCGTCCTTCAGAATCTCGCCCCAGGCCTGCAACCCCATCTCATTCTCACGCTGCTCTGAGGTCAGCAGCAACTGTCGCCGCTCCGTCATTGGAACGGTTTGGCATCCGGAGATCATCGACAGCAGGCCAATCAACGATCCAGCCAGCAGGACGCAGGCAAGCAGCAGTGACGGAACAGAAGCTGGCGAGGAAACGATCTTCATCGGAGAAATCCATACCGGAAGGAAACTGACGGAACACAATCGCGGACCATATTCTGCAACCCCCGCAAGGCTCAACGGCAGCCTGCAGGCCGCGCGGACAATCCCGCTGCCGATCCTTCTTTTGTTGCGTGTTCCTGCGGCAAACTCGCTCGGTCTCAGCAGTTTGGCGGCGAGGTCTGCCGAAACTCATTGCTGTCCTTCAGGATGCAGCCCGGCGGCGCAAGGCTCGCGCCAGACGGTACTCCACAGCGTTGCCGCGTTTCCCACAGACCGTCAGGAACCCCATGCGGCGAAAACAGAACGCGGCCTTGCGAGCCAGCCAGCGGGGCATCTGCCCGGCTTCAGACAGTTCCAGGGTGGTAAAGACCTTCGGTAACTCGGCATCAAGTTGCCGCCACAAATCCGTTGGCGTTTTCAGCGAAACCGTCTGCTGCACATCCACCAGTAACCGATCTTCCACGCTGTACTTCTTCCGCCACGACGCTCGTTTTCCCGGCGGAATGCGAATCTCTTCCTGCTCAGTCAGCACAATATCCAGCTGCAGTCGGGGATGCGGAAACACACCAAAGTGGACCAGTTCATCGAACACATCGGAGAGTTTCTGACGCCGGGGGCTGTAGCGGGAACTCAGCTGAGTCCCTCCGGCTGCATCCAGCCGGGTGATTTTTCGCCGCGCTGCGATCGGTTTCACGACGATCACCCGATGCTCCTGCAACAGACGGCGAATCTTATCGCGGATCGCCGAAAGCGAAGCGCACTGCACCTCAATCAGGCGGCCGCGGCCGTCAATTGCATCAATGCGATAATTTCCCAGTCGCACCTCGTGCCGGTCAGAGTCGCCGACGTAGTGGCTGCACAATTGCTGATGCAAGGAGGTTGGCATCCGTGGAACTTCCCTGTTCGACGAAAGATCAAGTGGCCAACTTTAAGGGTCGCTGGCGACCGGATTTCGCACCAGAAACCCGGCAGAGATTGCCGGACAACAAAGCTGCCATCCTGAGTGTTGCGTCAGGCCTTCGAGCATCCCGCCCGGATCACTGCACGGGCCTGATGCGACTTACCGGGAATCTTTCAGACAGTTGATTCCCATGTACTCCACAATGCCTGCAGAGATGATCATCATGACATCAAACACGGTTTGCCCGCCGAAGGGAACACCCGTCGCCAGATCAGAGATCGACAGAAGCAGCATCAGGCCGGCGAATCCCATCGATGTCACGACGATCCCTCGCGAACCAGTTACCATTCCGCTGCCCCTTTACAAAGTAACGTCACAAAGCGTACTGACTAAGACCATCGCCCATTGTCTCTCGCGGAGTTACCGCCGGGATGAACCCACTGTGAACCCACAATGAACCCACAGTGAAAGCCGATCTGCGACAACTACCCGATTACAACAATGAGCTGTCCGGGCAGTTTCAGGATTCCACGGTGACCGTTCAACCCAAATTGCCCCGGACAGAGGCAAAAATTCCACCTGCTGTGATATTCGCCTGATTTTTCAGGGATCTTTAGTCATTTGAGGGGACAGCAGCGGGACAAAACCGGGAATCCGCGGGTGAGATGAGGCTGCCGGGCGATTTCCCGCTGCAGCATCGAGACATCGGCAGGAACGGTTCTTTTTTCCGACACAGGAAAACTGCCTCAAGAAGTCAACAGGGCTGCCTGACGGGCAATTTCTCTGCCGATTCACTCCGGAATCCTGTTCTGCAACTCCGGTTTTCGAGCAGAATCGCTTTTGATTATGCTGCGGCAGCACTGATTCCCCCGTGGCAATCACACGATCCCCCCATTTGCAGCCGGTTTTGCTCTGATGCCCCGTCGCCCCTTCCTGCCCCTCGCAACGTTTGTGGGCGCTGTCATCACTTCGGATGGTGCCTGCAGGCGGGATCTCTGTCACCAGTCCGGCAATGACGGGGAGACCTGCGGTGAATAACTCTTCAGCCGAAGCGAACGCGGCGATCCGTCAGGCGGCAGACCTGACGATTTGTTTCATCATCACTGTCATGATGCTGGAGACCTTCGTGCTGGAGGGATACCTGATCTCGACCGGTTCGATGGCGCCGGGACTGCGCGGTTTCCATCGACTGGTGAACTGCCCCAACTGCGATTTTGAATTTGCTTTTGGAGTGGCCTTTGACGATTCCACGGAGGCGGGCGGGATCATTGAACCGGCAGGGCCTCGCAGACTGGCCTCCTGCCCCAATTGCAGTCACAACGAGATCGATGTGGCTTCGATCATGAACAGCCAGGGGGACCAGTTACTGGTTCATCGCCATGTTTATGATCTGCGAAATCCGCAACGCTGGGAGACGATCGTCTTTCGCAGCCCGAGCAACAATGGCGAGACCTTCGTGAAACGACTGGTCGGTTTACCCGGCGAGAAAATTCAGGTGGTCGCGGGCGACATCCTGATTGACGGGCAGCGCGTGGAACGCAGCTGGCAACAACAATTGCAAATGCGAATACCCGTCTGTGACCTCGCCTGCCGTCCGGAAAACTCGGAATGGCAACTGCCCTGGGAACTGGATGACGGTTGGGAATATCGCGACAACCGGATTCATCCAGCCGACTCTGCCTCCCCGCAGGACCTGATGCAGCCGCAGTGGATTCACTTTCGCTACTGGCGAGCGACAGGCGGACACCACCTGACAGAGACTCCGGTTTCCACACAGGCTGCCACCGCTGACTGGAATCGATTCGAAGCTCTCGATCGGGACATCCCTGTCGCGTGGTCGTCGCAGGTGCATTACGATCGCGAGCGGGAAGTGCTGCAGTGCGAGGGAGTGTTGCCGGAGGCACTGCAGCATCTGCTGCTGCGGGAATCAACCAACGAAGCGTTTCAGGCTGCGGTGTATCGACTGGCAGCCCGTTCGCACCTCGCCCCGGTGACGGACCAGTACGGCTACAACTCGCTGATCTCCGGCACTGAATTTGTCGTCAACGATCTGATGCTGGAAGCGGAGTTTGCCTGGCAGCAGGTTCCCGAATCAATCCACGTCCGCTTGCCGGTGGGCAGCCAGACATGGGGAATCAAGCTCTCGTTTCGAGATCGCACAGCGGTGCTGATTTCGCTCGACAGCGATCAAATCCTGCAGACAGTCCCGTTCAAGCCTCCGGAACCGGATGGCAGCGGCAACGGAACACTGCAATTGCTGGTGTCTGCATTCGACCGGCGGATCTCTGTGATGGCCGAGGGCAGGCCCTTGTTTTCCTCTGTCCCCACGCAGACATTTTCAGATCCGTCTGAAAAACCCGTTGAAGCCAGTATTTCGCCCATCGGAGGTCGATCGCGAGATCCTCAGCGAGCCCAGCGCATCAGTATTTGCCAAACGCAGCAGAATCGCTGGGCTGTGGGCGTTGCCGGCGGCCGTACGCAAATTACCTCTCTCAAAATGTTTCGCGATGTCTTCTATACGCCGGGCCGCGCGCGAAATGCAGTGACCACACCGCTGCAGATTCCTCAGGAAAGTTACTTTGTCCTTGGCGACAACAGCCCCGTCTCTTCAGACAGTCGCAGCTGGGAACAACCATTTGTTGCTCATCACCTGCTGCTGGGACGGCCGTTTCTTGTGCACTTGCCCTCTCGACCAGAACTTCTGCGGCTGGGTCGTTTGAGTTTCTCGGTACGCATCCCTGACAGGAATCGAATTCGCCGCATTCACTGAAGACTTCCCGACGGCGGGTGTATAGAATCAGCGGCCCTGTTTTTCTCACGACGCACAACACCAGGCAATCAGAACACAATGACAAAACCGGATACGAAAACAGAGGCAACGCCGCAGAACGCTGGCGTCTCTGCGAGCAGCCCCCCCGGCAAAGCCACTGCCATGCGTCGTGAAGAGGGGCTGCGTGATACCGTTGAAGCCATCGCCATTGCGTTCATCCTCGCGTTCGTCTTCAAGACATACGAAGCAGAGGCATTTGTCATCCCCACCGGCTCGATGGCCCCAACCCTGTTTGGTCGCCACAAGGAAGTGGTTTGCGACTGTTGTCAGCTGCCTTATCCCGTCGGCGCGAGCGGGGAAATCAATCAGGAAACAGGGCTCCTGATTGGTCGAATTCGCAATTCCGCATGTCCCAACTGCCGCTTCGTTAATAACATTTTAGATGCCCCGGTCTTCAACGGAGACCGCATTGTCGTCAATAAACAGGTCACATCGTGGAATCGCTATGACGTCGTTGTCTTTCGAAATCCTGAAGAACCACACGTCAACTACATCAAGCGGCTGATCGGGCTGCCAGGCGAAACCGTCAGCCTGCGTCAGGGCGACGTTTACACCCGCAACTCCGCAGATGCCGAATGGCAGATTCAGCGAAAGCAGGATCCAACCCGCCAACTCGCGATTCAAATCCCGGTTTACGACGATCGCTATCCACCTCAAAAGCTGTTGCAGGCTGGTGCAGAGGAACGCTGGGTCCCTGCTGTTGCGAATCCTCAGCAAGTTGATCTCGGTGGCTGGCCCGCTATGGACAACGAATGGAAGGCCGATCGTCAAGAACGCAGCTTCGCAATCGAGGCGACAACTTCACAGCTTAACTGGCTGCGTTACAGGCATCTGGTCCCGTCCCCCACACAGCTTCAGGCTGCCGCATCTGATCTTCCGATTCCATCGCCGCTGCAACCGGAACTGATCACTGACTTTTGCGGCTTCAATGCCGAACGCGATAATCTCTCAAATCAGGGGCGATTCTGGACCAGCGACCTGACGCTGCGATTTCAGTTGACGGTCAGTGATGTGCGTGACGCAGACTCTGTAGTCCTGCTGGAACTTGTGGAAGGGCAACGAACGGTCCATTGCGAACTGAAGCCCTCTGACGGTTCCGTTCGATTTCACGTCGCATCTCTTGATGAAAACGGCACGCTCGGGGAACGACAGTTGCTTGCAGAAGCAAGTTCCGACTTTCGCGCCGGTGACGAATACGAAATCTGCTTTGCCAATGTGGACGATCGACTGCTGTTGTGGATCGACGGTGACCTGATCGAAACCGGCGAGACCGCTGTCTTTGAAACAGAGACGCTGAACCTGCCAACGGATGCGGATCTGGCCCCGGCTGGAATCGCTGTCGCCGCCGGGCTGAATGCAGAAGTGTCACAACTGCAACTGCTGCGGGACATTTACTATCGCAACGACCTGATCGTGATGAGTGATCCGCAGCAGGTCATGGCCAAACCCGGCACAACAGAGTTTCGCAACGAATACTTCAACTCCCAGGTCGAAGAACATACTTCACCTGATTTTCGCAACCGGCAGGCCCTGTCCTCGTGTCTCCGTTCCCCGGAAGCTTATGCCATTCGCTACTCAGAGATCCGAGAAGACCTTGTCGCCGAATATGGCGACGACCTGTATTTTGCTCTGGACGACGATGAATACCTGATGCTCGGAGATAACTCCCCCGCCAGCAAGGACAGTCGCCTGTTTGACAATTACAGCCGACCAATGAGAGGCATCTCCAGCAGTCGGTACGCCGTCAGAGACTTCGATCTGATCGGCAAGGCCATGTTCATCTTTTGGCCTCACGGTGTCCCATTCCTGAATGGGGGAAAGGGCTTTGGCATTATGGGACACAGCGGGCAGGGCAGGGCTCTCGATGCAAAGAAGTACCCCCTCTACCGACTGCCGTTCTACCCGAACTTTTCCCGGATGAAGGTCATCTATTAAGCTGTCT
>JAFMMM010000013.1 GCA_017859815.1 Planctomycetota bacterium
ATTGGAAGCAAAGTCGGGTTCCTTCAGGATTGCCGCCCAGAAACATCGTGTATTTACCGACTGCCCGCCCAACCAAACCAATATCCGGTGTGTAGGGGCGGGCACAGCCATTGGGGCAACCGGTCATATGGATCGATAACTTATTTGCCAGCAACCCAAGGCGAGCCAGTTCCCCATCCAGGGTATCAATGATCCCCGGCAACGCTCGTTCGGACTCGGTAATGGAAAGGCCGCACGTCGGGAAGGCCGGGCAGGCGATGGAATACCTGCGGGCCAGTGAGAGTTCTTCTGCCGCCCGAATCCCATACTCACGCATCATTTCCTCGATGACCGGCCGATCTTCCGGGTCGATATCGCACAGAATGAGACTTTGCAGCGCGGTCAGGCGGACCTCCATCCCAAACCTGCTGATGATGGCTTTCAGGCCTGTCTTCATTCGCAGTGTGCCTGCGTCCTTGATGCGGCCATTTTCCACATTGATGCCAAGGAACAGGCGACCGTCTCCCTGATCGTGCCAGCCAATGTGGTCTTCAACACCTGTCACATCAATCGGGCGTGGATCGTCCAGCCTGTGGCCGAGGTATTCTTCGACCTGGGCGCGAAATTTTGGCATTCCCCAGTCAAAGATCAGGTACTTCAGGCGGGCTCGTTTGCGATCGCCGCGATTGCCAAAATCACGCTGGACGGCCACAACGGCTTCGCATGTTTCGATCAATTTGTCCGGTGTGACGAACGCCAGCTTCTGTCCAATTGCCGGAAAGGTTTTTTCCGCTGATGGGGTGCGCCCCATGCCACCACCGGCGATCAGATTGAATCCCACGATCTGATCGTTTTCGACAATCGCCAGGATTCCAAGATCCTGCGTGTAAATGTCCACACAGTTGTCTTCCGGCAGGGCAATGGCCATCTTGAATTTTCGAGGCAGGTAGTACTTGCCGTAGATTGGTTCGTCCACTGCCGTGAAGTCTGCCGCCGAGGTCTTGTTGCCTTCTTCATCTGTCAGCCAGATGTCGAAATAGGCTGTTGTTCGTGGACGAAAATGCAGCGCCAGTTGCAGTGCTGTTTCCTGAATCTGATCGCGCACCGAATTGTTGCGAATCGGGGCGGGGCAGGCCATCACATTACGGTTGACATCCCCACAGGCCGCAAATGTCGTCAGCTTGATTCGATTGATTTCACGGATTGACTCCCGCAGGTTGCTTTTCAGGACACCGTGCAACTGCAGCCCCTGTCGCGATGTGATTCGCAGCGTTCCATTGGCCAGTTGATCGCAAAGTTCCAATTCGGCGAGCATTTGTTCGGCCGAGACACGACCACCCGGGATACTGGTTCGCACCATACAACTGTACTGTTTACCCAGCGGACGTCCCTCAGCGTCCTTCGCCTTGCGAAGATCGCGATCATCCTGCATGTAAGAGCCGTGATGTTTCAGCAATCCGCCCGCGTCTGCGGAAAAGTTGGGGTCGTCGTTGAGAAGCTCTTCCGCGATCGTACCGCGAAGCTGCTGCGATGATTCCTTGACGAGTTCCATTTTGCTGAGATCGTTTGCGTCTGCCATATCTCTTTTGCTTTGTATCGCTGATTGTCCTGATGTGATTGCGGTCGTAAGCCGCGGAACCGCAGCCTGGGCCAGCCGGATCCGGTTGCGGGTCCCGGTCGACGGCCCAATGTCGCAAGTATAAGGACGCGTCAGAATCCTGAAAAGCTGGTCTGTTGCAGTTCAGGCCGATTCACGAGCGATGTGTGAAGTCGGGAAGTAAACATCGCGGTTGTGATGGTCAGCGGAGAAAGTCAGCGGGCAGGGAAAGACTCCAGACTTCACTGCTGAGCGGTTGCGCGTGACCGGCCATGATCCAGAGTTTGTCCTCAAACACGAACATGCTGTGTTCGTGTCTTGCCTTCCATGTCGGCCTGGCCTGCAACTGTTTCCAGTCCCTGCCGTTTTTTGTGTACCAGACATCTCCGTGATTCTTTGATGGGTCGCCTGACCAGCCTCCGCACACCCACAAATGTCCGCGCCACGACACGGCGGAAAACCACAGTCGCGGTGGCCATGGAGCTGGATCTGCCTCCAGTCTCCATTCGCGTCCGTCGGCAGAACTCCAGACGTCGCTGCGGGCGTGATGCTCCGGAACGTAATTACCGCCCCCCAGAATCCACAACCGATCGTTGTGTGTCACCAGCTGGTGATAGGCCCGAGCAGCCCATGGGGCGGATGGCGTTTCTTGGGTCCACTGTTCCCCGTCCACTGTCGACCAGACGTCATTCTTCAGGCTGGATTCGTCGCCGAAGTAGTAGTTTTCCGTTCCTCCGGCGATCCACATTTTGCCCTGATGGACGGCAGCTCCGGCAGCCAGTCGAGGACTCCACCTCTGACCCGCTGCGGTTTGATGCCATTTTTTTCCATCTTCCGAATACCACACCTGATTACTGGCTGAATGTCCTTCGAGCCGACCATTGTACCAGCCCCCCATCAGCCACATCCGATCGTGGTGCACCATGGTCATCGGCAAGTCACTGTGCACCCACGGGGCCTGCTGTGTGACCAGTTCCCAGGTCGTTCCATTGGTGGAAGACCAGACGTCCCGCGGAGGTGCTGAGTAAGAGTCGAACCAGCCCCCCATCAGCCACATGCGATCGCGAAATACGATCTCTCCGGCAGAGTCTCTTGGTTGCCATCCGGGGGTACTGGAGATCAGTTCCCAGCGGGGTTCCTGCGGCGCTGCTGGTCCTTCCGTCGATGTCTGTTGAAATTTCGCCTGGGAGGTAACCTGCCCTTGCAGTGAGTTCAGCAGGATTGACTGTACTACGACCGGCAGGAAATACAGGAGTGTGCTTTGCCAGAACTTGAACTCAGTCGGTGTGAGCCGCCGCATGGTATTCCTTTGCACTGAGGCGTGGCCGGACAGACTGGTCCTATTCGGCCGGCCTGGCAGGAGCAGGATCGGACTCACTGCTGCCAGGAGAACGCGGATTCTGTCGACCGGGCGGGAGTAAATAGTGATACCCGGTGTTGGGATTTGTCCTGTCGTATGCAAAAGCTTCTCGGTTGCGGAGGAAGTGACGCAGATAGGTCACCGGAATCGCAAAGCCAAGGCCTTCACCAAATTGCAGTTTCATATTGATTACCCCTGCGACCTGACCGCGATCATTAAATAACGGTCCCCCGCTGTTGCCCGGATTGATCTGAGTGGTTGTCTGGATATAGACAATCCCATTCATGTTTCGGTTCCGCGTGCTGATGATTCCCTCTGAAACAGATCGCTCCAGCCCCAGAGGACTGCCGATGGCGAATACCGCATCGCCTTCTCGTTGTGCATCTTCATCAGCCAGCGCAACCGGACGGAATTCCAGATCGTCCTGCAGAGGAATCTCCAGCAGGGCAAGATCAAACCACGGGTTCAGCGCAAGAATCTTGACGTCACGAATCTGCCGGCGTTCAAAGTCGCCATTGCCGCTGCGATGGAAAATTGTCGCCGCCACACGAGTTTCCGTTTCCACCACGTGGTAGTTGGTAACGCAGTAACCGCGCTGATTAATGATGAAACCGGAGCCGAGTCCACCCGGAGTCTGAATCAGAACAACACCTTCACCAAATTCCGTAACCAGTTCCTTGACCGTGCGCACGGGAAGGTCTGCGGTCATGAATAAGGCGTCGGTATCTTCCTGTTCCACCACAACCGGTTTGCTGCTTTGACGCTCTGCGATCTGATCGACCGGAATGCGAATGACGTCAACGCCAACATCGACGTAAATCCTGTCGGGTTGCACCTTCAGGACTTCTCCTTCCAGACGCTGGCCGGACTTCAGGATGATGACGTCGGCCTGTGTGTGGGTCTGTGGAAGCACCACACAGGTCAAAGCGAACAGCAGGATGCTGAGATGTGAGCGGCTCATATGCAAAAACCCATTGTGTTGATGATTCGGTGGACAGGGATGTCATGACAACAAATTGTGAATCACTTTACCCGCCACGTCTGTCAGACGAAATCGCCGGCCATTATAGCGATACGTCAACTGCTCGTGATCAAGTCCCAGTAAATGCAGGATCGTCGCGTGCAAATCGTTCAGATGCACCGGGTCTTCCGCAGACTTGTATCCAATCTCGTCAGAATTCCCCCAGGTCATGCCGCCACGGACACCGCCACCAGCAAGCCATGCGACCAAATGGTGTGGGTTGTGGTCGCGCCCCGGCTTGTTACCTGTCTGCGCGATGGGGAGACGACCGAATTCTCCGCACCAGACAACCAGCGTATCTTCCAGCAATCCGCTTTCAGCGAGATCACCGAGTAATCCTGCAACCGGCTTGTCTGTTTCTCCGGCAAATTGCCGGTGATTGCCCTCAATATCGCTGTGGCCGTCCCACGAACGTTGATTCTCCATGCCTCCGGAATAGATCTGAACAAATCGCACGCCCCGTTCGACCAGTCTTCTGGCTGTCAGACACTGCTTTGCAAAGTGATCACATTGAGCGTCACCAATTCCGTACAGGTCGTGAATGTGTTGCGGCTCTTTGGTCAGGTCCAGTGCTTCCGGTGCCGCAGACTGCATCCGCCATGCCAGTTCAAAACTCTCGATGCGAGCTGCCAGTTCCGTGTCCTGCGGGTGCTGCTGAAGATGAATACCATTGAGTTCCCGCAGAAGGTCGAGACTGTTTCGCTGTGCCTTGTCAGTCTGCTGTGAAGGTCGTTGCAAATTGGAAATTGGAGGACCATCCGGCTTCAGCCACGTACCCTGATAGACTCCGGGCAGATATCCGGCGCTCCAGTTGGCGGCATGCCCTTTCGGAAGTCCGCGACCTTTGGGGTCGCTCATCACAACAAACGCCGGCAAGTTTTCTGACTCACTTCCGAGCCCGTAAGAGACCCACGATCCAACGCAGGGAAAGCCCATCCGTGGCATCCCGGTGTTCATCGCGAAGAGTGCCGGAGAATGGTTGTTGGATTCCGTGTAACCGCTGCGAATGACAGCCATTCGGTCTGCATGACGACCGAGATGCGGGAAAATCTCCGGCACCATCAGTCCACATTCACCCTGCGGCTCAAACTGGAATGGGGACTGCATCAGATTGCCGACAGCATTGCGAAAGAAACCGGTCGTGTTTTCGAACGCCGTGTCAAATTCCTTAATGGATTTCCCGTTCCAGCGATCAAGTTCCGGACGGTAATTCCATGTGTCCACCGGGCTTGGGCCGCCGTTCACGAAAATCCAGATCATCCTCTTCGCGCGGGCTGGAAAATGCGGCTGTTTTGCAGCAAGAGGATTCAGGTTCTTCGCTTCACTGTCCGCGGCAAGCAGGCCTTCGTCATGCAGCAGTCCTGCGAGACCAAGCAATCCTGCTCCACAGCCGGCGTGCTGCAGGGCATGGCGTCGATGAAGTCCGTTGATTGGAGGCATGGGGAATTCTCCGCAGTTCTGTGCTGGTACTGGTTCAGCCGGGGATATCGATGATTCAGCTTTCAGCAGTTTCGATCGCAGGCGGGCGCTGCAGCACTGCCGAGACCACCTTGCCGGGCTGACCGTCGATCAGACTGCTGTTTCCGCCGGGGCGTGTAAATGTGATCTGTTCTTCCGCGAGACCCAGAAGATACAGCAGCGTGGCGTGCCAGTCGTAGTGATTGACGATGTCTTCCACCGCATGATGGCCGATTTCATCCGTTGCTCCGTGGATACAGCCCCCCCGGAATCCGCCACCAGCAACCCACTGGCTGAATCCATAGGTGTTATGGTCACGTCCGATATTCTTTTCATTCTGGATGACCGGGAGTCGTCCCATTTCGCCCCCCCAGTGGACAATTGTGCTGTCCAGCAGGCCTCGTTCTCTGAGATCGTTTACGAGAGCTGCCGCTGTTGGGATGGTGCGACGGCAGATGTTGGGAAGCGATTTCACAATCCCACCGTGATGGTCCCACTGCTGGTTGCCGGTGTGCAGCTGGACAAAACGTACGCCGCGTTCCACCAGACGACGAGCAATCAGGCAGCGAGTGCCGTATTCCCGCGTCGCATCATCTTCAAGTCCGTAACGTTTCTGTGTGGCCTGCGTCTCCTCACTGATGTTCAGTGCTTCACGGGCAGCGTGCTGCATGCCTTCTGCCAGTTCATAACTTTGCATCCTGGCATTCAAGTCGGATTCGGCCGGGAACCGCTGCTGCAGGTCCTGGTTGAGTTCTCGCAGATATCCCAGCAGTCGTTTCTGTGGTTTACCAACCAGGGCTGGTGGTGGGTCCAGATTGAGGATTCGCGGTTCCTGAGAACGCACAACAGTTCCCTGGTAGACCGCCGGAAGCCAGCCGTTCTGCCAGTTTTCTACTCCCAGCACAGGCAGGCCGGACGGATCAATCAGAACCATGAATCCCGGCAGTCTCGGGTTGTAACTGCCAAGGCCGAAGGTCAACCACGCGCCAAGAGAAGGTCGCCCCGGTAACTGCCGACCTGTATTCATCGCTTTGATGGATTCACCGTGGTTATTGACGCCCGTGTGCATGGATCGCATCATGCAGATCTCGTCAGCGACTGTTCCGAGTGCGGATGCCGGCTCACTGAGGTCCATCCCGCATTCGCCATAGCGGCGAAATCGCCACGGTGTGCCAAACAGTTTACTGCTGGCTTCACCGGCGTTGTCGTACTTGATCTTGCCTCCGTAAGTCTGCATATGCAGTCGCGTCAATTCCGGCTTGGGATCAAACAGGTCAATGTGACTGGGACCTCCCTGCATAAACAGTGAGATCATTGCTCGAGCCTGTGGCTCCCCGGCTGGGCGTTTGGGCTTCATGTCCCAGACGGTGGGAATCAATTCGGGGCGCGGCGGTGCAGCAACGGTCTGCTGAGCTGACAGTGCTGCAGCGAGTCCGGAAAATCCGAAACAGGATTGCGCCAGCATGTGACGACGAACATAGTGGTTCATAGAGCTGCCTTTGTTATTTCCGGATGATTGACATGCCGTTGTGTCAGGTGATCCACTGATCGCCGGAATGAAATTCCTAGAGTACGTACAGGAATTCACTGGAGCACAGCAAAGCGTGGCACCAGAGCGTCATTGCACTCTCATCTGATTCCGGTGAATTGAGAAACTCGTTTGCTGATTCCTGTTCAGCAGCAGTCATCTGCCGACCAAAGACCAGTTTCCATCCCAGTTGCATCTGCTCCGACTGTTCTGTGGAATGAGCTTTCAGTCGTTCGGCAAGTAATGCGGCCTGCTGAGAAATGAACGGGTGATTCAGCATCAGCAGCGACTGAGGGGCCGTCGTCGACGAATCTCGCCGCTGACAGCTGGGCTCCATCCGAGGCAGATCGAACGGTTCGAGGACTCCCAACGGCATCGAACGTCGGACCTGGACATAAATACTGCGGCGGTTTTCTGACTCTCCAAGCGAGCCAATATTTCCTTTGGGACGCCCGGCTGAGTCCCGATTGTCCTTGCCAAGGACGATCTGACCCACGTCATCCGGGGCAACTGGAATCGGTTTGCCATACATTTCACGATTCAATGATCCGCTGAGGCTTAAGACAGCGTCTCGCACAACTTCTGCTTCCAGCCGCCTGATGTTCATTCGTGCCAGCAGCCTGTTTTCAGGGTCAGTCTGTTCCTGCTCTGCTGTGCGGATCGACTGCTGCTGCCAGACAGCAGATTTCAGAATCAGCCTGTGAATATGTTTCAGCGACCAGCCGTTCTCCATCAATTCCGACGCCAGCCAGTCCAGTAATTCCGGGTGGGATGGACGGTCTCCCTGTAACCCGAAGTCAGACGGCGTCCGTACAAGCCCCTGTCCGAAGTGATGCATCCAGATGCGATTGACAAGAACGCGAGCCAGCAACGGATGGCTGCCTCCGGTCAGTCGCTTTGCCCAGGCGAGTCGACGACCACTAGTGGGCAAATCGGGATTGTCAGGGGCGATTTCAAAGCCATCGGGATTCAGCACGGTGGGTACACCGGGAGGGATCTGCTGACGCGGCTGCAGGTGATCCCCACGAGCGAACAGGTGAGTTGGAGGCACTTTGCCGGGAATTTCTGTCAGGCACATTACGTAGTCATCGGCGGGGAGCTTCGCTTTGACCTCCGCCGTAAGGTCGTCCCATTTCTTGTTAAATCCGCGCAGTCGATCAGGCAGATAGAGATAGACAGATCCTCGGCTGACATTCAGAAACGGAAACTCGCGAATCAGCGCGAGCTGAGGTTCCGTCCGCTCTTTGGCTGGCGTCCGGCGAGCTTCCCGAGCAGCTTCGTGACGTTGCTCCGGCAGCTTCTTCAATTCTCGCTCGAATGTCTGCTCCACCAGATCATCCAGCTCGGAATTGCGTTGTTCGGTGACTACGGCCAGCTCCTTCTTCACGGAATCGGCGGTCGCCTTTGTTTCTGCAGACCACATGGAGATCAGCCGAGCATTGGGAGCACGCCATGCCTCGGTGTTCCATGCCGGTTCCATGATCGCTCGCAGCCGATAGTAGTCTTCCTGCGAGATGGGGTCATAACGATGTTCATGGCACTGAGCGCAGCCTACGGTGAGCCCCAGCAGCGATTCCGATGCGGTTCTGAGACTTGCCGAAATCGCGTCATTGCGAGCCAGCGGCTGGTCCGCAGCGCCATCGCCTGTGCCATCGGGGGTCATCCGCAGAAACCCGGTGGCAATCAACTGGTCAGCCTGTTCCGTGGTCAGATTCTGCAACGGTTGGGGCAGCAGTTCGTCCCCCGCGAGTTGTTCGGTGATGAATTGATCCAGTGGCTTGTCGGCATTAAGTGAGCGAATGATGTAGTCTCTGTACTTCCAGCTCCATGGGCGTTCCGGATCTTTCTGAGTATAGCCGTCGCTGTCTGCATAGCCGACGATGTCCAGCCAGTGGCGAGCCCAGCGTTCACCGTATGCCGGTGACTTCAGCAAGTCGTCGATCACGGTGTTCCATGCTTCCGGTGATTCGTCCGACAGAAAGCGATCGATCTCTTCCGGGGAAGGCGGCAGCCCGGCAAGGTCCAGCCACACCCGTCGAAGCAGCGTCGTTCGATCTGCTCGCGGACTGAATGACAGTCCCGCGTCGTCAAGACGGCGAGCAATAAACGCATCTACCGGCCCGCGTTGCTGGTGGCTGTCAGATGTCTCAGGAACCGGTGGCCGTTGAATCGGTCGAAAGGACCAGTGAAGTCGATCTGCGTCGGAAATCAGCAGACCAGGCTCCGCCGATTCCGGTTCGGTGGTCTGCGTTTTGGCACCGGCGTTAATCCAGTCAGCGACAGCCTGCAGTTCTGCAGGTGATAAGTGGGAGTCACCGGGCGGCATTTCACCGTCCTGCATCCGCTGGTACAGCAGGCTTTCCTCATGGTTGCCGGGTTCAATTGCAGCCCCGGAATCGCCGCCGGTCAGCATCTGTCGAACAAGTCGCGTATCCAGATTCCCTCGCAAGTCGGCTTCTTCACCATGACAATGCCAGCAATGCTCCTTCAGGATTCCTCGAACACGGCTTTCGAAAAACAGCGGTGCCTCCGTGGCCGACTGCTGCTCAACCACCTGAGTTTCCTGCCCGTGAAGTGGAGCGGCGGGGAACAGGCTGATCAGGACCGACAGAAGCGAGGCGACCATGGTGGAATTCACGCTGTGACTGACAGGGAAAACGGCCATCAGATCATCCTTCTGGTGCTTGCAGCGGTGGATCGTGCCTGAGAATACACAGAGGATGTGGCAGGCAGATCACTGGTGTGGGATGTGGGCCGGTTGACGCGATGCTGAACAATGCCCGGTCACTGCGTCCAACCCAGTGTTTAATCTAATCGTCATACCGGTTTGGGAGAAGTCAGTTCCTGGAAAACAGTTGGGATGGCACCGGTATTTCGGAGTCTGCAAGGCTCCAATCTCGGTTCACAGGTGGCATTCCGTGCTTCCCTGAAGCCTGCACGGCGTGGTTGCGCCTGCTGGTCGATTAGAGAGCTGGCGGCGAAGTTCATGTTCTTCTGGAATAATCCCGGCTGGCTCGATATCCTGTCACCGGTCCGGACAATGGAGTCCCGCTGCGGATGAGTGCCCTGCCGAAGGTCGCTTCGCGTTCCTGGTCTGTTTCACGTTTTTTCAGCGATTGGTCTGACCGTGATCCCTCAACTCCCCACAGCATCAGTGACCTCCGCGACACCCCTGCCGTGCTCCACTCGGCGAGATCTGCTGCGGACCGCCGGCTGCGGTTTCGCATCGCTGGCGATGGATGCACTGGCTGCAAAAGAAACATCCTTGCCGTCCGTTGCAGATGCAATGCGGCATGTTGTCCCCCGCGCGAAACGAATCATCTTTGTGTTCATGCAGGGGGGGCCCAGTCATGTTGATTCCTTCGACTGGAAACCTGAACTTCACAAACGCCATGAGCAGACGATTGACTTTACTGGCGTCCGCTTTGGCACGTTTGGAAAAGTCTCGCAGCGAACGCTGATGAAGCCGTTGTGGAAGTTTCGGCCCGGAGGAGAATGCGGGCACTATGTTTCCGATCTGTTCCCGCACCTGCGCGAACTGACTGACGAAATGTGCGTGCTGCAGGGAATGCATACGGAGGGCGTTGCTCACGGACCGGCGACTCTGTTCCTGCATACCGGGTCCACGGTTCAGGTGCGGCCTTCTCTCGGTTCCTGGGTACTGTATGGGTTGGGATCCGAAAATCGGAATCTGCCAGGATTCATCTCGCTGCAACCATCGGATGCCAATGGAGGTCCGCGAAATTTTGGACAGGCCTTCCTGCCAGCTCGGTTTCAGGGAACTCCGGTCAGTCGAGCTTCGCAGCCGGCAAGCCGGATGAATATCCAGCACATCAGGAATTCAAAGCTTGCCGAAGATGAGCTTGCCGAGCGATACGATCTGACCCGCAAACTGAACGAACTTCAGGCGTCACGTGCCGTGGCTACGAAAGACGCGGCCGATGCCGTGCTGAGATCTTATGAACTTGCCTGGCAGATGCAGTCAAAGGCTCCGCCGATCTTTGACCTGAGTCAGGAAACTGCCGCCACAGCGGACATGTACGGCATTGGTCAGGATGAGACAGATGCGTTCGGCAGACAGTGCCTGCTGGCCCGCAGACTTTCCGAGTCCGGTGTTCGTTTCATTCAAGTGAATTACGCCGACAATTCTGCGAATCCACGCTGGGATCAGCATTCCAATATGCCTCGCCACAAACAACATGCTCAGGCGACAGACAAGCCTGTTGCAGGCTTAATTCGTGATCTGAAGCAGCGCGGCCTGCTGGAGGACACTTTGGTCTGGTGGGGCGGGGAATTCGGTCGCACCCCATTTTCGCAGAGCAATAATGGTCGGGATCACAACCCACGAGGGTTCTCTGTGTTTCTTGCCGGCGGTGGTGTCCGCCCCGGAATGACGTGGGGCAGTACTGACGAAATTGGTCACCATGCCGTCGAGGGGCGTGTTCATATGCATGATCTGCATGCGACAGTGCTGCATTTGCTGGGACTTGACCATGAACAGCTGACGTTCCAGCATGCCGGGCGACAGTTTCGCCCGACGGATGTTTATGGGCGAGTGGTCCATCAGATCCTGAGCTGAGCCCCGGCGGCACTGACGACCAGCCCGAGCACCGCTGTCTGCGGCCAGTCTCAGCAAGCCGCCTCATTTGTAAGCCATTCCGGCGGCCAATTCCCCGGTGATTACTGACAGTGGTGCTTGCTGAAAGATTGCTGGCGAGGCAGTCGGGCAGTCAGCGTCTGAGGGATGAAAACCGCTGCGGGTTTCGCATGACATCTTGCGGGTGACCGCGTCGATCCGGTCACCCCTCCCGGCTCGTGGATCGTGGGGCAGTCGGGTCACTCCGCTTCGATGGATTCCTGATCGCCTGCTGCGGTGTTCTCGGATGGAACACCAGCCCCGCTGTCTTCGTCTGCAGACGTTGCTTCGTCTGCAGACGTTTCTTCCGGCTCGCTCTCCGCCTCAGCTGGCTGGTCGTCCAGTATCAGGCGAGCCTTAGTGATGTAATCGAGATTTGGAAACGTCGGAATGAGATATCCATTTCCTTTGACCTCGATCATCTGCTGATTGGGAGACTCTCCGTATTCCGGATTGATGGCATCGACATTCGGCATGCCCTCCACAATTCTGCCAAAGGGTGCAAACCCGCTGCTGTCAAGATTTGGGTTGTCTGCGAAGTTGATGAAGAGCTGGCTGGTCCTTGTGCCTGGTCCTGCCGTGGCAAAGCTGACATAGCCTCGCTTATTGCTCTTCAGGACCGGGTCATCTTCAATATTGACGTCCCATTTTGCGTTTTGACTGGGTGAGCCGGCGATTCCAAACTGAACGACAAAGCCGGGAATCACGCGGAAGAATCGACAGTCGTCGTAGAAGCGGTCTTTCACAAGTTCGTAGAACCGGTGAGCACCGATCGGCGCCCATTCGCGGTTCACTTCCATGACAAAATCACCCTTCGAGGATTCGAACTTCACGCGAAAAATTCCTGTTGGCGGAACTTTGCTTTTTTTGAGCGGATTCTCGCCCAGAGCCAGTGGCAGATCTCCAACGGCGGGTTCGGATGCGGAGGCCTGCGGCGGCGGCGTCTGTCGTTCGTAGATTGCCTGTTCGACAAGGCCTGCAGGAAGTCCCCCGGGTGCCTGCTGTTCTTCACAGCCAACAGCAAAGAACAGCAATTGAAGACCAAGCAGCAAAGTTGTGTACTTAGAGTTCATCGAGCTTTCTTTCTGGTGAAAATACAAGAGGCGGGGATACCGTGAAGAGCACTACTGCAAACAATCATTGCAGGCTTACCAGAGGCATCGCGGAGCGATCGAAATATCGGGGTTCACAGAAACCGGAGCGATGTCGGACTGTATCACTCCACCGGTATGATACATCGAGGACGCAGTCCGATGCCGTCGTAATGGAAGCCCATGTCAGCCATTCGTTGAGGTGAGTACAGATTGCGACCATCAAAAATAACCGGTGCCCGTAATTTTGCTTTGAGATAATCGAAGTCGGGATTTCGAAATTCATTCCACTCCGTCAGGATGCAAACTGCGTCAGCGTTTTCGCAGGCGTCGTAGTGATGCGAATAGTAATTGATCCTGTCGCCAAAGACGGACTTTACGTTTTCTGCCGCAACCGGGTCATGGGCCTGAACATGACACCCACAGTCCAGTAACTGCTGGATTAGTGTCAGCGCAGGAGCTTCTCGAATGTCGTCTGTTCGCGGTTTGAATGCCAGTCCCCAGACTGCAATGGTTCTCCCCGCCAGACGATCTCCGTAGTAGTCCTGCAGTTTGTTGAAGATGACGTTCTTCTGTCTTGTATTCACTTCATCGACTGTTCTCATCAGACCGGCGGGGACTCCATGCTGTTCGGCCAGCGATGCCAGTGCCCTGACGTCCTTCGGGAAACAGGAGCCCCCGTATCCCGCCCCGGGGAACAGAAATGAGAACCCAATTCGTGAATCATGGCCAATTCCCTTGCGGACATCATTGATGTCCGCCCCAACCATTTCGCAGACGTTGGCCATTTCATTGATGAAGCTGATCTTGGTCGCCAACATGCAGTTCGCAACGTATTTGATCATTTCAGCACTCTCGATCCCCACGGAAAGAAACGGTTTCTCCGTACGCAGAAACGGAGCGTAAAGCTCATGGAGACGCTCCGATGCATGCTGATCGTCTACCCCGACCACGACTCTGTCCGGTCGGGTGAAATCGTCGATCGCGGCGCCCTCTTTGAGGAACTCCGGGTTTGAAGCGCTGTAGAACTGCGTGTCCGTGATCGCAGAGATGCAATCGGCAACCATTCGGTTGGTGCCCACAGGAACCGTACTTTTACAGACAACGATCGTTCCAGCAGACAGATACGGGGCCATATTCTCTGCTGCGGCTTGCACGTAAGCCAGATTGGCTGCGCCAGTTTCGTCCTGGGGAGTACCAACGCAGATAAAGACACAGGCAGCACCTGGAATGGCCTGTTCGTACGAAGTGGTGAATGTCAGACGCCCGGCTTTGCGATTCCTCGCGACCAACTCTTCCAGCCCCGGTTCGTAAATGGGAATTTCACCGGCGTTCAGACGATCAACTTTTGCCTGGTCGATATCGAGGCAGATTACCTCGTTACCGCTGTCCGCAAAGCATGTTCCGGTTACGAGCCCGACGTAACCTGTTCCGATCATTACTGTTTTCACGGGGGATTCTTTGACTTTTTAACTGAGAAGTACTCGAAGTATCTCCATTGTCCGTGCACAGCCATTGGAGGCACCTCCACAGCGCCAGCTAGCAAGCTGTTTCCCAAAAATACAAGCCCTTGAGGTGATGTCAGCGAAGAAAGTTGTGAAGCGCTAAAATTCGAACAGATTGTCAAAAACTACTCCGGAAACTCCAGCAAGTCAGCCTCTTCAGAGTCCAGCAACCCGTTTCGATCGTGATCGATTTTGTTGAATAACGCTTCGCTGCCAGGGAACTCGCGAGGGGAAACATCGCCGTCTCTGTTGCGGTCCATCGCCCGAAACCAGTCAGGTCCACGCAACTCACTCGCATCCGGAACAATCGCTTCACCGGGGCCGGACATCGACATCATGCTTTCAGATGGCTGCTGCCGCCTTAATTCGCTGCGGCCAAGGCCAATTGTGACGACGTACTCGGTACCCATTTCCGCATCGGAAATGACATTGTCCCCGTTTTCGTCAATCTTTTTCAGAGCCTTTGCTGCTGACTGGAGTTCTCTTCTGCTCAGACGAAAGTCGGGGTTCGTGTCCAGTAAGCCGAACAGCGTTCGCCCGCTTTGTTCGACACTGAATTCCAGACGTCCGGCAACCACGGCCATCTGGCGATCTGCGAATCCAAACAACTCGTTGCGAGAAATCTGCGTGTCTGCATCGGTATCGGCACTGCCGAATGATGCAGGCAAGCCGGCCCTGGTGAGTGCCCCCTGCATCGCTGCAAACTCAACCTGGTTGAGCGTTTGGCTGCGGTCGCCGTCATTCATCATGAATTCCTGACCCAGAAACCCGCGAGTGATCATGCGATTGTTCGAACCACCACCGCGAGCCTGCAATTGCAATTGCATGCCGTCGGTTCGGAGCAACAGCACAGCATCAGACTCCGAGTCCGCGATTCTGCAGAACGCTGCTGCTGTCGGTCTGACTGTCGCAGTGACCGAACTGCGGGAAGCGAGGTCTGAAATTTGGATCTCAGCCTCAATGTGGGGGGGAATCGTCGCGAATCGCTCGGCCAGTTGTGCAGTGTTGAGGTCTCCATCATCAACGTCCGGCGGCGGCATTCTGAAAACGGACGCGTCCACAGTCTTACCGTCGCCATATCGACTGACAATTCGCTTTGCAGCGTCACGCCGAGAGTCATGATCAATCAAATGGTGGAACGGGAGATTCAACGCTTCCGGTGAAATCCGGTCTGCACTACTGAGTGGATCTCGGTAGGTTGAAAGTTCTGAGGCAGAGAATGTCTCGTCGTCATCCAGATCCCGAAAACGCAGACTGTAAGGGGCATTCTGCAATTCTTCCGGTGTCAGAGTTCCACTGAAATCAGCGTCGAGGATGGAAAACAACTGTAACGACTGATCTGCTGTTTCCAACGGAGCAATCAACTGAGGAATCTGCGGAAGACTTTGCTGCAGCCGCTTTGCAAATTCGGCCCTCGCTATAATCCCGTCGCTCGTAACTTCGGTTTCCGGTGACAGCAGTACACGGATTTCATCCGGCAGCAACTTCTGCTCCGCTTCCGAAAGCTGATTATCCCGATCCTGATCCAGAACACTGGCCAGATAGTCTGCTATCCAGAACCGCCAGGAAACACCGCTGACCTGAACATCGAGGTGCAGAATCACCGGACCGTTGGGGGCCATGATCACCACCGGGACCAAATCCCGACTGGTGGAGGATTCCTCTGCAAAGGTTGGACTGACCCCGGGCTGCAGGTTCATGATTACCAGCAGCAGAAAGCCCCGCGCCACCGAGTTGCGCAGCTGATACGGTTTCATGGTGCGGTTCCCTTGTGTTGTGTTCGGGACGCGATCAATCCGGCCGTGTAACCACCCTTGAAGCCAGCATCAATGTTGACACACACCACATTCGAGGCACAGCAGGTGAGCATCGAAAGCATGGCTGTGATCCCACCCAGCGAGGCGCCATAACCAACAGATGTGGGAACGCCAATAACCGGACAGGAGACATAGCCGCCCACAACCGATGGCAGAGCTGCCTCCATCCCCGCAACACAGACAATCGCGGCGGCGCTTTGCAGTTGAGGAAGATGCTGCTGCAGTCGATGGGGGCCGGCCACGCCAGCGTCCTGCAGCAGTACGCTGGGAACACGCATCCACCGCAGGGTTTCCAGTGATTCTGCCGCAACCGGCAGGTCAGTGCTTCCGGCGGTCAGAACGACAACCGTTCCGCAGTCACGCTGCTTTCGGTCGTTCTCTGCCATCAACCGGATTGTTCGACCTGCGTTGCTGTATTCCGCTTTCGGAAAGGTGCGCACAATCCTGTTGGCAGTATCCCTGTTGATTCGCGTTGCCAAAATGTCCTGGCCGGCAGTTTGCAATTGCTGCATGATACGCAGGATCTGTTCTGCGGATTTTCCCTCGCCGTAGATGACTTCGGCAAAGCCGCAACGATCACGCCGCAGCAGATCAACATCTGTGTCGGCGTTCCGAGCTGCGGCAACTGCTGTCGTCTTCTCCAGACCAAGTCCGCGCAGCCCGGCGATTGCTCGGGCGAGATCCCGAGGGTCGGGATAGGCCGAAGAAAGCAGAGCTTTCAGATCTGTCTCAGCGGGATGGGACACAAATGGACCTCTTGATTCCTGCTCTGTGAGCGGTATGGGGATCATGGGAAGGCAGGACGAGACGCCCGAACCTGCGAATGCTACTTCGATACGGCCTGCGTCCACTCCGTCAGCCTCTGCAACTGCTTGAGCGCCGCACCCGATGAAATGGTGTTCGCTGCGATTGCTGCTGCCTCTGCCGGTGAGCCCGCACGTCCGGCTGCAAGCAATCCGGCAGCGGCATTGGCTGTAACGATGCGAGCGGCAGGTCCCGCTTCGCCCTGCAGCACCGCTGTGATCCGTTCAGCACTCTCCTGCGGGCCACCGACCCGTAACTCCTCAGCCCGACAGCCTTCCAGCTCGAAACTTGCCGCGGACCAGGTTTGACGCTCAACATGTCCATGCTCTACTCTGAATACAGTGGTCTCACCCCACAGTGAAACCTCATCCAGTTCGTCGTTACCGCAGACGACGAGGCTGCGTTTTGTGGCCAGTTGAGAAAGTGCGTCAGCGAGCAGTGCTGCGCGTTTGCACGAAGACGCACCCAGGAGCTGGTAGCCCGCACCAGCAGGATTTGTCAGCGGTCCGAGGAGATTGAAGATCGTGGGGATTCCCAGCTGGCGACGGATGGGTGCAGCGTGCTTCATTGCACCGTGAAACAACGGCGCAAAACAGAATGCAATTCCTGTAGCCTGCAGACAGTCTCCCGCCTGTTCGGCTGTCAATCCGATATGAACTCCCAGCGCTTCGAGAACATCGGCAGACCCACTGCTGCTGGACACACTGCGATTACCATGCTTCGCTACGGGCATGCCACTTGCCGAACATACGATGGCGGCGGCCGTGCTGATATTGAATGTCTGCAGGCAGTCGCCACCGGTTCCGCAGGTGTCCAGTAACTCGCCGTTTGCGACAGGGATTCTGATTACTCGATCCCGCATCGCACGTGCAGCGCCAACCAGTTCCGCGGAGACTGCGCCACGTACAGCAATCGCTGTAAGAAACGAAGCGATATCCACCCCTTCGCACTCGCCGTCCATGATTGCACCAACGGCGCTGGCACTCTCATCAGCTGTCAGACTTCTGCCGTCGATCAGCTGAAGGACCGATTTTCGAATTATTTCGTGCATTTCGTTCCTTTGGCTCGATGAATCATTCAGGGAGGGTCTGGCAATCTCAAATTCCATGGAAGACGAGATAGACGCGGAAGACGAGGCTGCACAGAATCAACTGCCTACTGGCTTCGATCGAATCTGTTGTATCGCAGCGACGGAGAGCGACAGAGAGTGCCCTACCCCGGATAATAGAATGTTTGAGTCAGAGTTCACACTACAGCAGATCTCCGAACTCGAGGTTGAAGGGGATGATTCCCCATGCGCCTATCTTCCGCAACAAACGAGTACCATGACTTACCGTGTTGCGAGGACTCTCACCGCAGAACGGTATGAATCCCTGCTTGAGCGGGGGTGGAGAAGGTTTGGAAGGACGCTGTTCCGCCCGGTCTGCAGAGGCTGCCAAAGCTGCCAGCCTCTGCGAGTCGAAATTGGGGCGTTCTCCCCATCAAAAAGCCAGCGCCGCTGCAGCAAACGCATTGCTGCTCGTGGTGACTTTGAGATCGACGTGCAGATGCCACGCGTCACTGAAGAGCACATTCAACTGTATGATGAATATCACGCCGATATGAATGCCAGAAAAGGATGGGCGTGGCAACCAATGACCCCGGAAGACTATCACAGTGGCTTTATTGCGGGAGAGTTTCCGTTTGCCCGACAGTTTGAGTATCGCCTGAATTCCAGCCTTGTTGGCGTTGGGCTGGTCGATGTGACCCCTAATGTCATGTCCAGCATCTACTTTTACTTCTCGCCGGAACTGCGCGCGGAAGGCTTTGGGACGTGGTCGATCCTGCAGGAATTGTGTCATGGTTCCGCCAACGGTCAAAAGTGGCTTTACCTCGGCTACTTCATTCGCGACTGCAGTTCGATGAGCTACAAGAATCGCTTTCGACCCTGTCAGGTACTGGATGCCTTTGTTGACGATTCAGATTCGCCGCGCTGGCGATCCATGACCGAAATGGAAACGAAAAAAGGGAGAGGTTCAGACCTCTCCCCGGCGTAATGCGATTGATTTGGCAGGCCCTGTCTTAGTGCCCTTCGGTATGCTCCCCCTCCACACGCGAGTCGCGATATTCCGCGACCTCGTCAGCCCACTCACCGACCTGCGGGGCCATGTTGATGTAGTAGGATGAGCCAATGTCCGGGAAGAGCGCGATTGGCAGCCCAATGGCAAGAATCGTCGTTGGTGCTAACAGCACGTACTTCCAGTTTCCCTCGAACTTCAGATGCATGAAGAACATCATGACGCACATGGCTTTCGCACAGGCTACTGCCAGCACCAAAACCATCGTGACTGCTTTCGGCATGTCCACCAGGTCGAAGGCAACCGACAGTGCCGTGCATCCACAGAGCACGAAGAAGATGGTCAGATAGTTGACATGGTGGGTATCGTGGTGCTCGTCAGACATAGTCAATCGCCATACAGCCAAAACGGAGTGGGAAGGGCACAGGGACAGGTACCGGAAAACAGCGAAACCCGAACCTAGATGATGTAGAGCATCGGGAACAAAAAGATCCAGACAAGGTCAACAAAGTGCCAGTACAGACCGCTGTTTTCGACAAAGTCTGTCCATTTCTCGTCGAGTGCTGAACCCTGCTTGAGCACAACGATGAACAGGATCATTCCAACAATCACGTGAATGGCGTGGAAGCCCGTCATGATAAAGTAGCAGGATGCAAAGATGTTTCCGAACACAATCGGATGCGGATCGAAAATGTTTGCATTGACCAGCGCGGACAGCTGATGTTCTTCGGCACGTAATCCATTGAGCCACTCCTGAACTTCATCAATTGTCAGTTCAGGCATCGCCTCGCCTTCGGACAGCTGTGCCCGTGATTCAAGGTAGCCGGCAGCGAGTGCGGGTTCTGAGAGGCTGACATTGGCAATCACATGCTGCCGCAGATTGATCCATTCCCTGTACAAGTCCGTGTCGACTTTTGCAGATTCCTGGAACACCGCAAACTCATCCGCAGTCATGCTGTCCGGTCGCTCAACATCACCTTCGCCTAACGCTGTGACATCAAGTGAAAGTGTGACGATGTCATCCGGTTGCTCTGTCTCAATCACACCTTCGTCGATGTAGACGGCAAAACGCTGTCGGACAACAGCCTCAAACTCGCGGTCGACCTTGCTGATTGCCTGAGTACTTGTCTCTGCAATGTGCCCCGGCAGGATGTCATGATCAATCTTGCCTTTGTATTCAGCGGCCTTGATCCCAAGGAACAGGACAGCCAGCAGCAGGGTGCCCGTCAGATATGTGCGAGCTCGTTTGAAGTCCTTCTTCGCCATCGCTTCATGAGCAACAACAACGAGGTAACTTGAGACGATCAGGACAAACGTATTTACACCACCAAACAGGACGTTGATGTGTGTGTCTTCAGGATCAGTCGGCCAGCCCGGTGAACCCAGACGCAGTACAATGTAGGACCCGATGAAGGCTGTGAAGAACATGATCTCCGTACCAAGGAAGAGCCACATTCCGAGTTTTGAGTTCGGAATTGGGATCCCCATTCTGAGGGCAGGAGTGTTTGAAGAGTCAGACATAATTCCACAACCGTTATTGGAAGAGTCCAGTCCGCTTGATGCGTTCAGGCAGTCAGGCGAAGGTAATCAAAGACGAGGCAAAAAAGCAGAACCGGCAGGCAAATTAATGAGCCCGCCATGAGCTTGCGAGCATTCCCGTCGGTGCGGGAACGCGAAAATCGCAATGTCAGCCAGAGATAACCGGTCGACAGAACAAAAGCAGCGATCGAATACCCATCCCCGGCAAGACCGCAGTAACGCGGCACCTGAGTCACCGGGATGAATGCAACCGCGTACAAGAGAGCCAGCATTCCGGCCCGAAAACCACCGTCTGAAAAGGACGGCAACATCAGCAGGCCAGCCTGTTCGTAATCTCTCCTGTGCAACCAGCCAATCGCGAGGAAGTGAGGGAACTGCCAGACGAAGAAAATCGCAAAGAGTGCGAAAGCTTCCGTGCCGAGGGCACCGCCGGCTGCAAACCAGCCCAGCACTGCCGGCATTGCTCCCGGAACTGCTCCCGCCGTCGTGCAGAACACAGTCAGCCGTTTCAGCGGAGTATAGATCAGCACGTAAGAAAGCATCGTCAGAAGCGATGCAACAGCCGTCAGCTGGTTGACCTGTAGCCAGAGCACAATCGTGCCAGCCGTGGCAAGCAGTACTCCCAACAAGGAGCCCTCAACAGCGGAAATACGACCGCTCGCCAGCGGACGTGCCTCGGTTCGAGACATTTGTTGGTCGGAACTGGCTTCGATGACCTGATTCAGCACGCTCGAAGCCGCGACCAGACAACAGATTCCAAAGACCGCCTGCCCCAACAGCGCAAAGTTGACACTTACCTGAGATGCCAGCGTAAAACCAGCGGCCACAGCGACCGCAGACATCACGATAATTCGGAGTCGCAGCATCTGCCCGTAGTCGCTGAGTCGAACGGATAACGAGTACTGCGGGGTATCAACCACAACCTGCGGCGCTGCACTGCTCATGAAGCACCTCCCGGAATTGTGTCGACCGGCATTTCCAGGGATGTTGAGGCGATGAGTCCCCGACGCGACAGCATCACCAGCCAGACGCAGCTGGAGACGGAGGACGCGACCAGAAAAATCCCCACGACAGTGTGCAGGCTGCAAAGGACGGCCTGTTCCAACGAACCTGTCACCGATACATAACCCAGCTGCCGGAAACCAAACCGAGTCACGAGAGCGCCCAGCCCCAGTGAGAATTGCAGGAAGACGGCACCAACAACAGCAACACCACATCGCCGCAATGCCGGATTTGATCCTCGGATCAGCGAAACCCCGGCCCAACAACACACCATCAATGTGACTATTGCACCGATTATGTGCTCGTTGCGAAGCATGTGCAGGTGCCGCAGCATTCCGCCAAGGAAGTACTGCAGCAGTACGATGGCTGGCATCACGCAGCCTGCGGCAAAGCCGACGGCCCCCAAATGCCGCTCTCGCGTTGCAAGCCACTGAGCAGACTGCTCTGAAAGCAACATGCGGAATACCACACAGAACGAGAAGAACAACGCTCCTGTTATGCTGTGGGTCATCGCCAGTGTGCCGGCATCCAGCAAAACCCTTGCACCGCCGAGCAGTCCCTGCAAGATCACAGCGATCAGGATCCCCAGACCGAAGTTGCGGACCCAGCCTCGCATCGGCCAGCATTTGAATGCCAATGCAACTGCGGTTAAGCCAATGACCACACCAGCGAGGCGATGGCCGTGTTCCACAAACTTATCAGGCCGGGTGCTGAAATCCTTCAGAAACGGATAGAGCAGCATGTTCTGACCGTCTGATGATGGCCAGTCGGCAAACGCCATCCCCGCTTTCAGCGTCGTAACCAGCGCACCAAGGCCGATGGGCAACAAAGCAACAACGCATGTTGCTGTGGCCATCGTCCTGAGTGATTTCATGCTGGTGGGTGAGTATGCCAATCCAGTCCCCTTCGCCGAAGTTGAAGCCCTGTTGTATCAGGCTGTTGCCGGTTCGGTAGTCGCAGCTCTTCGCGGTGGATCGGTCTGGAGAATGAAGTCCTGTCCCAGTGCTTCAGCCTCCGGAGATGAGTATTCGTATGGCCCGCGATAGCAGACCGGAGGAACATCAAAGTTGCCGTGTCCCGGAGGAGATGGAGCAGACCACTCCAACCCGTTCGCGTTCCATGGGTTACGTCCTACTTTCCGACCATAAAACATGCTGTAAAAGAAGTTTCCAAGCAGCAGGAACTGGGAGAAGCCCATCAGGATCGCTGACATTGTCATCAGCTTGTTCATTGGCAACAGATGCTCGAGATATCCGTGCAGGTAAGGATCTGCATACCGACGTGGCATTCCCGCAATCCCCAGCAGGTGCATCGGGAAGAATGTGCCATTCATGCCGATAAAGGTCAAAACGAAGTGAATCTTCTGAACGCCGTCGTTCATCTCACGACCGAACATCTTCGGGAACCAGAACTGGATTGCTGCGAACACGCCAAACAGAGTTGCACCGAAGAGAACGTAGTGGAAGTGAGCGACGATGAAGTACGTGTCGTGGAAGTAGATATCCACGGGCACGGCAGCCATGAAGATCCCGCTTAAACCGCCAACGATAAACAAGGCGACGAAGGCGGCACAGTTCAGAAACACTCCGGTGAACTGAATGTCACCGTTCCAGATGGTCCCGATCCAGTTGAACACTTTGATTGCTGATGGCAATGCAATCATCATCGTTGAGGTCATAAAGGTCATGCCGAGAGCGGGGTTCATTCCACTGGTAAACATGTGGTGCCCCCAGACGATGAATCCAAGACCGGCAATGGCGGCCATGGAGTAGACCATGGGCTTGTAACCAAACACAGGCTTTCTGCATGTGCACGCAAGCATATCTGAGACCATCCCCATCGCTGGCAGCAGCATGATGTAGACGGCTGGATGCGAATAGAACCAGAACAGGTGCTGCCACAGCAGTGGTTGCCCGCCACCCACCGTCGGGGCAGAGTTATTGACGATCAACCCGGCCGGTACAAAGAATACGGACTGGATGGAAGTCGGCAGCAGCAGGCCGAGGCGATCGAAGACGAGCATGAAGCCGGCAGCCGTCAGCACTGGGAGTGCAAAGGCCTGCAGAATCGCCGTGATGAACATCGACCAGATGGTGAGCGGCATGCGAAACAGAGTCATGCCAGGAGCACGCATGTTGATGATCGTGGTCATATAGTTGACCGAACCCATCATGGATGAAACACCCACGAGAGTCAGCCCGAATAACCACCATGTCTGGGCGTTGCCTGAAGCGGGGGACGCTGACGCAATGTCCGACAGAACAGGATAACTGGTCCAGCCGTTTGCGGGACCCGCGGTAGCACCACCTGCGACAAAGCTGTAACCAAAGCACGCAATCGCCGGCCACATGAACCAGTAACTCAACATGTTCAAAATAGGAAAGGCCATGTCATCCGCACCGATCTGGAGCGGAATCAGGAAGTTCCCAAACGCTCCGGCAAGTACCGGGATGATGACAAGGAAGATCATCACTGACGCATGCATCGTGAAAAGCATGGTGTAGAACTCAGGGCTGATCTGTCCGCCTTCACCGGCAAACACCCCAAACAGCTTTCCTACGATCGGCATGCTTTCCCACGGAAACGCCAGTTGCCAGCGAACGGCAAGCGCCAGTGCTCCCCCAACCATCAACATCAGAATGGTTGTGATCAGAAACTGAATCCCAATCACCTTGTGGTCGGTTGAGAAGACATACTTCTGAATGAAGGTCTGCTCGTGATGTCCATGATCATGTCCGTGATCGTGGGCGTGATCCGCGGAATCAACTGCCGGTGTAATTGTTGCCATAGTCTTCTTCCACCTGTTTTCGTATCGAAACAGTTTCCGGCCCTTACAAGCCGGCTTTCACTGTATTAAGTGTGCGTTCCTCAGCTCAGGAAGCCGATGCCGATCAGATCACTCTTCGTCGGCGACTCCATCCTCTTCCTGGTCCGCCTGCAGGCCAGTCAGGTACTCGGAAACCTGTTGGGGGGTTTCTGCAATGATTCGGGCTTTCATCTTGTAGTGACCCCACCCACACAATTCCGTGCACAGCAGCTCGTACTCCCCGGCTTTCTCGGCGTCAAACCAGATGGGGATAATGAGCCCCGGAACTGCGTCCTGCTTCACACGCATGCGGGGTACAAAAAATGAATGCTGGACGTCCTGAGTTCGCAAATTCACCATGGTCGGGACCGTGGCTGCAATGTGAAGTTCGTTGACATAGTACAGGTCACCGGGTTGCGGAGTGGTCATCAATTCTGTACCCGGCTTGGGGTAGCGGATACGCCACTCAAACTGCCTCGCCATGACCTCTGCGACAGGACCGCTCTGAACTTCGTCCGGAAAGCGATTCAATACTCGAATGTCGGCGACGACGTCCAACTGGGCCATTGAGATGAAGACCAGAATAAACGCAGGAACGATTGTCCAGACGATTTCCAGTCGATGGCTGCCATGGGAGAACCAGACTTTGTCGTCCTTGCCACGCACGGCACTTTTCCAGAGTGCATAACCCAAAGCGAATTCGGTTCCAATGAATGTCACTGCCACGATGATCAGGATCATATAGAACAGACCATCGATTTGATGTCCTGCTCGAGACAGCGGTTCGCTGGGAAACCACCAGTTGTTTCCTGGGGCAATCACGCAAGCCCACAGGGCAACCAACGGCCAGTACCAAAAGAACAAGGCCCAAAAGCGTTTCTCGCTACTGGCCCACGTTGTGACCGCGAAGATCAGCGCGAACCACTTTGTGCCTGCAACCTGATCAGACAGCAGCGGCAGAGAGACATCGGCCAGAACGCTGTTAACCAGCGGGCCAACAACAAGCTCGTATAGCGCGAGACCGGTTGACAGCAGACGCAAGAACCAAATGAGAAGTGTTGAAAGATTCATCTGTTACTTTCTCTGAATTCCGATGAGCCCCGTATCAGGTGACCTGACTGGACAACGAAAGTGCAAAGGACTCAATCACCGGCTTCTGCACCGCCCGCAACTTCTGAAGACGCAAGACTGCCTGTGGCGCCCGGGTCAGACTCGAACGGCAGACTGAGCACGTAGTTCACAATGTGCCAGATGTCTTCGTGCGGTGTATTCTTGAACGACGGCATCCGCGAACCCTTGATGCCGGAATAAACGCGGCAGAAAATATCGATTGGTCTGCGCCCGCCACGAAAAATGCCAGCCTGCAGATTTCGAGGCTGATTCAAGTTGTCCCAAACATCATGAAGGCCGGGCTCGTTGTACTTCTCGTTCGTAATCGGGTTCTTCTCAAACGCCATCGTTTGCGGTCCGTTACCCGCCCCGTCGATGCCGTGACAATCGGCGCAGTTCAGTGTCTTGCTCAGGTAAAGCTCGCGTCCACGGCGCCGCGATTCTGCAGTATCCGGAACGCGAGCCACGGTCGGGATCACGCGTGCCTCTTCGGTTTCGGCGGCTGTCCAGATTTCCTGCAGATCATTGCCGACGTAATCAACCGACTCCGGCATGTCCAATTCCAAAAACTCAGCAAGCTCCTCAACAATCTCATCCCGTGTCTCGCCGCCCTCGATGCGACTTACCATCGCATCCTTGCTGTAGTCGGATGACAACTCAACAACCAGTTTTCGCTCAAACTCGCCACGCATCGCGAGGAAGCGGACGTACTCCACAATCGCCTCAAGCTCGTCATCTTCCATCAGCAGGAAGGAAGGCATATAGGTACCGGGAATTCCATAACGCAGCACCCGAGTCAGGTCATTTCGGCTGGCTCGAGACATGTCGTTGGTGGAGGTGAACTTGAACACTCCATGACGATAGTCACGGGGTCTCGGATTCAGGTACTGGGCAGTCGGACCATTGCCGTCGCCTGCTGTGCCGTGGCAGTGGCTGCAGTGACGCATGTAAAGCACACGCCCCTCCTGAAGCCCCTTGCCTGCATCCAGGGTGCACTGGTCACCCGCACTCAGAACCAGCTTTGTTGCAAGAATCGCTTCTCCGGTTGACGCGTCCCAGCTTGTCACAGCCACACTCTGACCGGCTGATTCGCCGGAAGAAACGAGCAGACTGCTGACAGTGTTCGGAAGAGAAATTGACTCGTCCGGAACCTGCAGTGTGACCTTGTTATCGCCGCTTTCCGGTGTCTCAGTAGCATCTGCAGTTTCAACCTCTGCCGACTCGCCAGAAGTTCCCGCATCCCCGTCTGAACCAACCGCAGCGACTGAAACCGAAGTTCCCCCCCAGTTCACGGGCAGTTTTGTCCATGCCTTCAGAGACTGAGGGTTGCCGAATTTCTCTTCCGTCAGAGCGATCACTCCGGGTGATTCGCCGGTACCGTTTTGCGCCTCCGCCGCCAGCGAACGGGTGTTCTCACTGATTGAGAAGGATGCCTCAAAGTCTGAACATCCCACAGTCGCCAACATTGCAAGGCATAACCAGGCGGTTTGCTGTATGGAGCCGCTTGTCGCGAAGTCCTTCTTCGAGATCATGTGATACCTATTCAGGCTCTTCCGTATTTGGGTATTCATTGTCACGCTCTTCGTTGTCACGATTTCAAGCCGCGAAATTCACCGCTTACCGAGATGCCTGCTGTTGGATCCCAGCGACAGGTATCAGCGGTGTTCAACAAAAGTCAACGTCTTCGTATCAGGCAAGCACTGCAACGCAAGGAAGCATGGCACCGCAATCCTGACTTGTTCCAGGGTCTGTCTCGACAACTGTTCCGCCAAAGAAAAACGGCAGGAAACCGTTCTCACCGAGGCTTCCGCTGCCGGCCCCTCTGAGAATTCTCCTCCGCGACACCGCAGTGTGAACAGCGAAGAATCGCATCAGAAAACGCGTCAAAAGGAGCTGACTCGCTACGGGTTGAACCGTTCGCAAAGCCGCACTCCAACGGAAAGTTCGGGAACCTCTCGCTGGAGTCTCAAAACCAATCACAGTTCCTGAAGGCTGGCAGCCGCAAAATCAATCTGCAGCTCCGTGGTCTCGCCCTCTTTAATCTCTACTTCCAGCTTTCGCTCCACAAAGTTACCCCTGGCCGCTTCGTGCCAGACGATGAAGCTGTGCGTTCCAACCGGAAGATCGGCAATCTCAAATTCACCGGCCTCGCTTGTCACTGCCCCGAACTGGTGATCCAGCGGCAAGTGCCATGCGTTCATCCAGGCGTGATAGTCACATTTCACGGCGAGCGGAACGGATTCCGACTTGCCGTAGACAATTTCCAGCTTGCCCTCGCGGTCATTCGGAGCAACCCCCGAGTTGACTGCATTGTTCTTCGATGGATACGTGTGCGTGTTGTGCGCCACCGCGTCCCCACTGAGTACTCGAACCGTCCGGTTGACAGGCACGATCATGGTGTGAGGGTAGAAACGACAGTTCTTCTGGTCAAAAATCATCGTCTCACCGGCTGCCTCCGCAGGACGGCTGCCTTTGGGCTTCTTCGGCAGATAGACAAACACATTCGAAACGCCGCCATTCGCGCCGACCATCAGACGCTCGTCGGGAACGTCGACGGCCGCACATACTTCAGCGTCTTTGATGGCTGCCCCGGATGACACCAGCAATGGCAACTGGGGCGCGTTTGTCATGACGACCCGACCACGCAGATTACCAACAGGCAGTATTGTGTCACCAGTGTCCGCCGCGCCGCTGGTCTCGGAACTTGCGTCGAGAATAAAGGTCACCTCAGGAACCGTAACCGCTCCACCGCCGTACTCAGAACAGCCAGTTGCTGCCACCAGTGACAGAGAAGCCGCAACCGCGGTCAATATCGCATTTTTCATCAACATCTCAGTCTTCTCCTCCTGCTGCCGCCTCAGTTCCCTTTGCCGCTGGAGGCTCGTAGACAACAGGTCCAACATCTTCCAGAAGTGTGGAATAATTCATGAGTGCATCACGAACTGCGATGACATGGGCATCCGGATCACCGGAGAACTTGTCCGGGAACTGTTCGGCGTTCTTCGCGAAGTTCACAGGCATTGAGGTGTACGGTGTGATCCATGATGGTCTGTACAGCCAAAGCTTCACCCAGTCCGAACGCAGACGATTCTGCACCTCGTTCAGGTTTGGTCCCTGAATGTCTTTCGCCGGGTCAGAAGCTTTGAACTTCCTCGAGCCAACTGAGTGACACTTGATGCAAAGGGGACCGTTCAACAACGCCCATGAGTCGCCGAGGTAGTCCTGCCCGGTCTGCATGTGCCCGGCAGATACAAGCTGCTGCTCACGCTCGGTCAGGTAATCCTTGTCCCGAGGCAGTTGTTCTTCGTAGGGGAATTCAGCACCATCCACTGCAGCAAAATAATTTGCCAGCGTCCGAGCCTCCTGAGGCGTCATGTTGAACCGCGGCATTCTCAGCACAGTGGTGTATCGAATTTTTCCTGGCTCCAGCAGGAAGGAATACAACCAGTCCGGCTGAACCTTAATTCCCTCCTGGTAAAGCGGTGGCGGTGCGGCCTGCCATGCCAGTTTACGCTGATCAACCTTTCTCCAACTGAGCAGTTTGTCAACCAGCAGTTCAGCAAAGCGACCGCCGCGAGCATCCTGGTAGTCCAGCAATTGTGACTCAAGGAACGTCACCGGGGACCCCGGAAGCAGCAGGCGGCTTTGTTCGGCATCGCCGAACTCAACGGGTTCCCAAACTTCAAAACCATACTCGCGGAATTCGGGATCTTCTTCCTCGGGATCGGGCTTCAGCGTCACCATTCCATGGAAGCTGGCAACGTCAAGATCCACCTTGTCACCGAAAAGTTCCATGCTGTGCGTTTGGCCGGTTCGCCCGTTACTCGGTGGACGAATCTTCAACAACTGCTCGAGGGCGACCTGGTGATCACCTGCTGTCAACGGAGTCGACTCAAGCTCGGTCAAGTCACCAGCGAAGGTGATTTTCGGCAACTCGACAACATGGCAACCCGTACAGTTGTACTTTGCGAGGAGGAACTCGCCCTCGATGCGCGTTTTCTCTCGCACATCCGGTTTGTAGACGTACTCCGTGGGTGGTGGCTCAGCAACCAGCCCAAGCACAAACGTGGCGATTGCCTCGATCTCGTCTTCCTGCAATGGGAACTTCGGCATTCGCAATCGGTCTGCATAACCCTTTGTATCAGCCTTTTTGTAGTCATAGCTGCGAGGTCCCCGAAGCTTCTGCCACAGGAATCCGGCTCGCCCATGCCGTTGCAGGCTGTCAAAGAAGTAGGAGGCAGACAGCTCGCTCTCAGCTTCGTTCTCGTCAAATTGTCCCTGTTCCAATCCGCCAGCCTTCGCCTTCTTGCGAGCAGTCAGGATCCGTTCATGCGTGGAATCGAATTCTGAGGAGGCAGGTTCACCATGGTGGTGCAGGTACTCTTCAATATGTTCGAAACCCAGTTTGCTGGTGTCTTTTCGACCCCAGTCCTGAAGTGCCACGCCGATTGGTCGGGCATCTTCATAACCTGGAACTTCGTGGCAGGCGTAGCAGCCATATCGAGAGATTGTCTTCTTTCCTACGTACTGTAGCTTCATCTGCTTCCAGGCTTCCGCATCAGCAGGACTGCCATCTTCAGTGGCCAGTACGATTTCATCGCCGATCACACTGTCCCGTGCCTGCGGAAAGTTGCCGGAAGCCGCGATTTCCTGAGCAGCTTCCAGTCCAAACCGGCCCTTGGAGAGATACAGGACAACCAGTTCGTCAAGTTCCGAATCGGTGTACTGCGATGCCGGGAATGTTTCCGCATCACCCTGAGCCAACAGGAATGCCGTGATGTCGGCGGCGGGATCGATCATTGTTTCGCCGTCGGTGTCCGGATAGGCATCCAGGTACAGGTTCGGCATCCGAGTCTTTGTGTGGTATCGCTCCGGCTCGCGGAGCCATGTGTAAAGCCAGTCGCTGAACGACGGATCATCTGAGTTACGCTTCAGTTTGCGATGAATATCGCTGATGTTCGGGCCAAAGTCTGCTTTGGACTCCGGTACCGCGGAGTGCTGATGACAGGCCACGCAGCCACGCTCTGTGAAGAGCGTCTCGCCGCGCGAAACATCCGGGGCGTAGCCATCTGCCGGAACCAGCAGTTCCATTTCCTCAGAACCCGTCATCAGTACGGTGGCAATACCAGCCAGCTCGGCAGCCTCTAACCCCGCGGTGTGGGATGCTTCAGCATCCGGGAGGTGATCATGCAGAGCAAAGAATTGAGGCATCTTTGTCGACGGACGATATCTCTGCGGAATCTCCGTCCAGTACTGGATGAATTCCGAAGTGGTTTTCTGAGCGATGTGACGAAGACTTGGGCCCACCTTTCTCAACTTGCCTGCTACCTGGCTTGGGTCCGCCGCAACTGCAGCAGCTTCCTCAGCAGTCTGTGGCTCAACACGCAAATCCGGCCCGATCGCTTCGCCGCCATCGTATCCGTGGATCTCATGACAGCCATAGCAGCCATACTTCTGGATCAACTGCCAGCCGCGTACGACTTTGGGAGCCGACGCCCCGTACTCGGGATGAACTCCCAGCTCCTGGACGCTGTGATGACACTTGATGCATCCTGACTCGATGAACCGCTCCGGCTGCATCGGGTACTCCCAGAAGTGGTTTGGGTGGAACCCATATTCGTGGTGCCATTCGTCTGCGATCTGAGGATCGTTTGGAGAGTGTTCGGCGTTTCCGAAACTGGTCCCTGAGCCCTGCCCATCATGGCAAATCGTACAGCCGAATTTGCCAACCGGGTGCGGGGAGGATGCTGAACAGTACAGATCGGTGTTGGGATGGGTGGAGAACGGCTGGGGAAACTCACCCGCCTTGACCCAGTCCTGCAGGTCCTCGGTTTCCGGATGTCCGGCCGGATATGCCGGGACCCCACCTGAAGCCGTCTTATCGATGTTCAAGTGGCAGGTGCGACACCTGTCAAAGCGAGCGATGGTTGCCATTCCAAGCGTGATATCAAGGCCTGGGACCCAGTCCTGAACCACTTTCAGGTGGGAGTTGAACCCATCGATAATTGGCAGTTCCATCAGCGAGCGTTTTAAGCTGCTGACCGTTGACGACGGGGCAATGTTTTCCAGTGAAGCCAGGACACGGTCTGCCTCAGCAGTGACTTTCGTCTTTTCTGCTTCAAGATCAGCGACTCGCGATGTCAGTTGCTTTACCTTCGTTTGCAATTCAGCAAGCTTGTCCTGCTCCATATCGATCACGATTTGCTTGTCGTCGCAAATCTTCTGGCGTTCTTCGTACGCGAGTAGCGCACTCCGCAGCACTTCATCAGGCATGGCATCGCGAACTGCGAGGTCGTAGTTGGCTCGGGCTTCATCACGATCCGAGTTTTGGAATTTCAGTTCCAGTTCCAATCCCTCAACCAGCCGGATTTGGGAATCGAGCGACTCAAACAGCCCTGCGTCGTCCAGTTTGGCTTCCGTCAGTTCGCTCTGAGCCTCGGCGAGTTCCGCGTCGAGCCTGTTGACCTCATTCTGATACTGCTTCGTTTGCAGATTCTCGAGATCCTGGGAGCGCATGCTGGCGTCAATGTCAAACGCGGTGCGTTGATAGGAACGCCACTCGTCATCCTGATCCTGTTTGAGCATCAGGAACACAGACAACAGCATAATGAGGCTGCTGGCCGCGAAAACCGCGTGGAGTGACTTTTGATTCCAACGATAGTCGTCTGTTGCTGGCATAAGTCTGATTAAGCCCGAAGGCTGTCCTCAACGGTAGAAAGATTGAGAAACCTAACGACAACACCTGAGTGTTTAACCGAGCAGGGGGGGCAGGGATAACTGCCGACCTGTCTTTGTCTTAGATATTGAAAAACCACTCCGGGATACCCACGATGTACTTCAGTGAAAAAGCCCAGCGAAGCAGCATCTTGATCGGCAGGATCGCCATCCAGAGGATCAGATTGGAGAACACGAGGAACCTGATCAGCCCCATTCTTATGAAGTAGCTACGCAGAATCGTCAGTCCCATCAGGGGTGGCAGTACTGCGAAGTAACCAATGATCAGAATGATGCCGGGAGACTCCCGCAGCAAAATTGTCAGCAGGTCCGAGCCTTTGGGGATGCCCCCTAACCAATCCCAGAAGAATTCACTCAGGTTGACGTTGTTGGCCGCTTCGACCTTGTGGACATCCCAGTACTCGTAGATCCCGAAGAAGTTCCAGTTAGGACCACGCAGGAATGTCCCGAGAACGATTAACGCAACCCACAGCGGCAGGAACCCGAAGAGGAAGGTTGAAACGGCAAAAGCTCGCTCTTTGAAGCAATAGTAACCGTTGCCGACTTTGTTGAAGTCAATGTAGGGAATGGCCATTAACCCCCCCAGAATGATGCTGGGCAGCACAACGCCGGCAAGCCATGGGTCGAAGTAAACCAGCATCTCCTGCAGTCCGAGGAAGTACCACGGTGCTTTTGATGGATTAGGAGTCTTCACAGCCGAGCCGGGCTCTTCCAGAGGCGCCTTCAGTGCGATTCCCCAGAAGATCAGCAGAGCAGTCAACAGAACCATGCAGATCAACTCGGTGTAGACGAGGTCTGGCCACACCAGAACCTTCTCGTTGTTCTCCTCTTCGAACAGCGGTCGCCCTTCAGCCATACGACGGTCGTTGTCAACCGCACGGCGAAAGTAGATCCACGTGCAAAATGCAACGATAAAGAGCATTGCAACAATGGGGACATTGTCCGGCTTACCAACAATCTGCCGGAAGTCGTAGTCTGTCATGCTCAGCCCCATGAATAACAGGGACAGGTTCAGCAGAACCCACGACACTTTGGGCTTGGTCCACCATTCACGCAGGGCAATCAAGGCCCAGAAACCAGCGATGGAAAGGGCGAAATACAAAACCGGGTTGGAAAAGTACCGGTCAAAATTCACCTTGAAGACTTCTGGCATGTAGATCAGGAAGCCGTCCGGCGGATACGTAAAGTGATAAAAACAGACCATTCCGAGGATGGATGAGTAGATCGCCCAGGGTGTTGCCCGAGGCAATCCGTTGGCGTACTCCCCATCATGATGAAAGGCCTGAACAGTCCAATACAGATTCATCAACAGCATGACGAGGTAGTACCAGCCGAGTCCGACAAGTACGCTCGCTGTGAGATCCGGGTGTGCATTCAGCATGGACGGAAACCTGAGTTCTGATGTTATTCTGGAAGATTGAGTGACTGTCCGATTTTGTCTGTCGCCGGAACATCGTCCGGAAGTTCGGCTTCAGGACGACGAGGGCCCCGACGAATCACGCGGTCGAGTGTTCTTCAGCCACAACGGCCGGAGTGACGAATCACAACGGCTGGCTGATACCACCATCCTTGCGAACTCTCCAGAAGTGGATCGCGATCAATCCGCTCACAACAACCGGGATTGCAACACAGTGCAGAATATAGAAACGGTTCAAAGTCGCTTCCCCAACGAACCGACCGCCAAGCAGAAGGAATTTTGCGTCAGAAGCGTTCGTGATCAGTTCGTATCCACTGGTGTTGAAGACCTGAAAACCGGGACCCTCTACACCAAGGAACGGTGTTGCCTTGGCCATGTTGGAGCCCACGGTGATGGCCCAGATCGCCAACTGGTCCCACGGGAGCAGATAGCCGGTAAACGAAAGCAGTAAGGTGAGTACCAGAAGCAGAACCCCGATGACCCAGTTGAATTCCCGGGGCGGCTTGTAGCTGCCCGTCAGGAAGACACGGTACATATGCAACCAAACCGTGATCACCATCGCATGAGCACCCCAGCGGTGAATCTCACGCATAATTCCCAGCGTCTGGACATCGCGGAGTGCCTGAATGTCGTAAAACGCCCACTCCAGAGTCGGGCGGTAGTAGAACATCAGCAGAATGCCTGTAATGGCTTCCACGAGGAACAGGAAGAACGTGATTCCACCCATGCACCACGTATATGACAGGGCGATACCCTGTTGTTTGATGGACACGGGATGAAGATGCAGGAAAAAGTTCGTCAGCATCACCACGACACGGTTTCGCCGGTCGGTAGGTGCTGGATGACGAAACACGCTTTTCCAGACTTGTGAGTTTCTGATGTAATCGCCGACTGACACGGGAACCTCTCAGATGGTCGTGAGTTTGTGTAGTTTCAATTCGGTGACATTTAGGTCCGGCGTAGCCCTCGGGCTTTAGCCAACACCCACAAAGCTTGATGGATTCGCCCACTGTCCAAGCTCACGCTGGAACTTGACGCTCTTGTCCACTTCCAGCATGCCGTCTTCAGAAAGCCTGAGACCAACACGTTCCAGCGGCCGTGGAGCAGGGCCCTCGAAGTTGATGCCGGTCTTGTAGAAACCGGAGCCATGGCAAGGACATTTGAACTTCTGTTCGCCTTCCAGCCAGTTCGGTGTGCAGCCAAGGTGGGTGCAAACGGTGCTGAGTGCGTAGATGCAGCTGACGCCGTCCACGGTGTCGTTGACGACCCAGATGTTGAACTGGGCCTGCCACTTTGTGGATACCATGCCCGGGGCGTAGTCAGTAGGCGGCCCAATCTTGAATTTTGTGGGTGGTTCTACCAGGACATTCGGCATCATGAATCGTGCGAGTGCCAGCCCGGAAGCCGCAGCAGTGGCAGCGAATGATGTCCATGCGATGATAATCGGCGTACAGATGGTTGCGGTGACAGCCGACAGAAATGATCGCCGTTGCACAGCAGCTTTTGGTGCTGCGGGTAACTTGCCAGGCAGGGGGCGTGATGGCAAAACCACCGCCGGTTTCGCAGCTGTGCCATCCTTCGCCGAGCGGGCAGCACGGATCATTTCGGCAGGCGACATCCCGGCGGCAGCAGTTGTGTCGGCCTTGGCTGCTGCCGCTGGGTTTCCCTTTGCTGCGGCCGGTTTGGCCGCTGCGGGCTTTGCGCCAGCTCCACCACCGCGAATCGACGCCAAAATGTCTGCGGTGCCGGCCGGTGCTGCGGCCGGCTTGGCCGCTGCGGGCTTTGCGCCAGCACCACCACCGCGAATCGACGCCAAAATGTCTGCGGTGCCACCCGGTGCTGCGGCCGGTTTGGCGGCTGCGGGCTTTGTGCCAGCACCACCACCGCGAATGGACGCGAGAATGTCTGCGGTGCCGGCGGGCGCTGGAGCGGCCGCTGGTGCAGCAGGCGTTTCCTCAGGAGCCGGTGCGGCTGCAGCAGGGGCTTCATCAGCGTCACCGGCGGCGGCAGCTTTTTGAGCACGAATCTTCGCGAGGATTTCGTTTGTGGATGGCTTGGAATCGGACATTCTGAACCTGCCAGCGATCTCGGGGATCAACTTTGCGAATTTTGTGCGGTCTGTCGGACGCCCAAAGACGAGTGAGGGCACGGGAAAATCCAGCAAAATCCGACATACGATCAAAGGATTCTGTCTCTGGTGTTTCGGACTGACAAGGTGGTGCCAGGACAGCCAAATCCTTTTCTCGAAGGCAGGAAGTGAGCGAGAGTTTTCTCAAGGCGTCGGAACCTGCGCGGATCGCTCAAACCGTTCTTCACGGTTGTCTTTTTTTGCGGAAATTGGCCGGTTCTGGATCAGTCAGGGTGTTCTGGTTTGAACGTTTCGCCGGTTATGCTGGTCTGGCTCGTTTTTCTGAATCCCATTTCCGGGGAAAAACGAGGGCTGCTGCGGAGGCCGGCCAGGTTTCAATTGCCGTGTTCTCG
>JAFMMM010000178.1 GCA_017859815.1 Planctomycetota bacterium
TGTCGAGACGCAATCCCGCCTGACGCTGCTCACTGTCGGGACCATGACACTGAAAGCACAAGTCAGAAAGGATTGGACGAACATCCGCGTTGAAAGAGATTCTCTCGTCGGCACACGCGAATCCAGCGGTCATCAGAAATGTGACCAGAAGCTGAATGCCCAACGGAGCAGCACCATACCGCGCCGCCAAACCGGATGACTTCACGGTCGCCAATCCCACGCAGGCAGAGTATCTGACGGTCCGGCTGGCTTGTTGTTTTGTCATGTCCATGAATTTTCTGCCGCTATCGACTGGTCGTAAACAAATCGTGATTTCAGTTTCATACCGCAGCGGGAGTCTGAGCTGGCCATTCAAATCCAAATCCGACGAACAGCACCAGACAGTTTTAGAAATCCACCAAAATTCACATCACCACACGGTCAGTCCTGATTCACTCTGCAAAGCGTCAGCGAATGTCCGACGGTCCTGCCCTCGACACCGTGAGCATTGCAGCCCCCCCTCGCTCGGGTGAAAGATGGTCCGCTTCGAACGAACCCCCTTGTCAGGCCTGCCCCAAGTATAACCTGTGCCCCCGACACTTTGTCCACAGCCGAACCACTTCCAATCCAGGCAATATTGGATGAACTGCGCAAGCAGCCGGTGCCTCCGCATTCAATGGCGGCCCCAGTTCGTGAGCGCGATCCGCTGACGAATACTCAAGCAAACTCCCTTTTCCAGTGATGCACCCGCGGACCCGCAGCCGGAATCACAAAATCTGACAATTCCCATAATCGTGGCACAAGAAGTGCCCTCAGTGGGATTTGTTGAAAAACGGCTGCTATTCTGGCAAAACCTGCTCCACTGGCAGGCACTCCTGCACAAACAGCAGGCAGCCTCTATTGACTGAAGAGTAAGCCTTTGTTCAGCGATGGTCCTGTTTGTCCAACCGCTGTGAATAAGCTCGCTTTCAAGATTGACTTGGATCGGTCGGCCGCTGCGACAGACGGTCTTCCGGGGGCCAGTACCCACCGTGATGCTTTTGGTGAAATCATCGCGGCAAACATCAGTTTTACGGTTCTGTCGTGCAACATCGTTTCGGGAGGAACAGGCGTCTAATGGCTAACAAATCAAAGCTTGAGTACATTTGGCTGGACGGAAACGCACCAACTCAGTCGCTGCGTTCCAAGACAAAGGTGGTCAGCGATTTCAGTGGTAACCTCGAAGATTGCCCTCAGTGGTGCTTCGATGGCAGCTCAACCAACCAGGCTCCCGGTGGTTCTTCGGACTGCCTGCTGGAACCTGTGGCGATTTTCCCGGATCCGGCGAGAATCGATGCCTTCCTCGTCATCTGCGAAGTTCTGAACGCAGACGGGTCTGTGCACGAAACCAACGGTCGCGCCACGATTGATGACGATGACAGCGACTTCTGGTTCGGCTTTGAGCAGGAATACTTCCTCTGGGATCGTGACACCAATTTGCCTCTCGGGTTCCCCGTGGGCGGATACCCAGGACCGCAGGGGCCCTATTACTGCTCCGTCGGTGCAAAGAATGCCTTTGGTCGTGAGATCGTTGAAGAGCATTTGGACCTCTGCCTTCAGGCGGGCATCAACGTCGAAGGCATCAATGCCGAGGTTGCCTCCGGGCAGTGGGAATTCCAGGTCTTCTCCAAAGGTGCAAAGCAGGCTGGCGACCAGGTCTGGGCCGCTCGCTATCTGCTCGAACGATGTGCTGAAAAGTACAACGTGGCAATCTGCTGGCATCCCAAGCCACTCGGCGCAACTGACTGGAATGGCTCCGGCATGCACGCGAACTTCTCCAACGAAGTCCTGCGAACATGCGGAAGTGAAGACACCTACAGGAAGATCTGTGAAGCGTTCGGCCCCCGCGTGAAGGAACACATCGGTGTTTACGGTGCAGATAACCACATGCGTCTGACCGGGCTTCACGAAACACAGTCAATCGATAAATTCAGTTACGGTATCTCCGACCGCGGTGCCTCCATCCGAATCCCGGTAGGTACGGTTACAAATGGCTGGAAGGGCTGGCTGGAAGATCGTCGCCCCGCATCAAATGCAGACCCATATAAGGTCGCGGCAGAGATCATTCGTACCGTCAAAAGCGCTCTTTGATCTGCAGTCCACACCACTGTGTGCCGGTTGCCCCGACAGGGGCCTGCTGACCGGCAGTGCAGGGTAGTATCACTGCTGATCGTTGGAGTAATCCCGAGGCGATCTTTCCGGGCCGTTTGGTGTTTTCACCGAACGGCCTTTTTCTTGCGCTCACCCAAACTGCCAGCACTGAAATCATCGACTTCGAAAGCCCCACTCGACGGAGTTTCGATCTCGTCTGCGATCCAGGAACGCGACACATGAATTGAGCCACGTCAAACCACGACCGATCCTGAATTCAATGCCGCGGTGTCGGACGCCAAAACAAATCCGGGTTTCGTTCCATCACCCGACGGATTGTTTGCTGACTCCGCTCGGACACTGGATGATCGGAGTAGAACATTGCGGTCCGGTCGATTCCGCGCGACTCCAGTTCATCCATTCGCCGTCTTAACTCCGGCCGCTCGGCAAGGTCGGGCAGCACTTTGAGCCAAACGAAGGAGGCCACTGCCAGAACGCAGCACAGGGAAACCCGCCCGATACGATGTGCCGTTGCCGCTTCAGTACCGTCAGAGCTCATTCGAAATATCCGGAAACAGAATTCTGAACATCAACACACTCATCAACAGCGTCAGCAACAGATTCAGAAACTGCCCGCATACGTACAGAATCAGCGGCTTGCCACCACGAAGGTTGGCAGCCAGCGTCCGAAACTGAGTGTCCAGCCCAATACACACAAATGCGAGGCAGAAACACCACGAACGCATCGGCTTGGTGCCCGCCTTCACCGCACCAGCCATTGCTTCTCCATCCGCAAGACTTGATGCCATCAGCGAAACAAGGATCGATGCCGCAAGGAAACCGAAGATGAATCGCGGAATCCTCCGCCATACCTCGCTCAGCTGTGGCTTCTCGGATTCCTTCCGATCAACAACGCTGACCCAGTACAGCGCTACACCAAATGAGATCACTCCAATCAGCACGTTCTGAATCATCTTCACTGTGGTCGCAACCAACTCGCCCTTCTCTCCGAGGAATGTTCCCGCCACTGCAACAGCCCCCGTGGAGTCAATGGTTCCACCCATCCACGCACCACCCGTAACCTCGTCCAGACCCAGCGTTTTGACCAGTCCTGGCATGACAATCATCATCAGCACGGTAAATCCAAGCGAGATTCCCACCGCAGTGGAGAGTTCCTCTTTCTTCGCCCGACACGATGCGGCGGTCGCAATCGCGGCAGAAACCCCGCAAACTGACATGTCGGCGGAGATTACCATATTCAGTGAACGCGACTCGATTTTCAGTACTCGCTGGCCAAACCAATAGGTGGAGATCAACACGATCGGCGTCACGATCCACGAGATACAGATTCCGGGTAATCCGAGCGCAACCAGCTTGCCAAACAACACCTCGGCACCAAGCAGGACCAATCCTGTCTTGATAAACAACTCCCCCCTAACCGCGGGACGAAGCCAGCGGGGAACCCCAACGGAATTGCTGATCAGCAACCCCAGCAGCAAGGCCCACAGGGCATATTCCAGACCGTAATACTTCACGACTTTCTGGCCGGCCAGCAGCAGTACAAAGCATGCCATCAAAAGCACTGCGGCAAAGGCCATTGGAAAACGGGAAGAGGCGTTTCCGGTAAGAATCGTGCCCACCGAAAACAGGGAGAACAACAACAGCAGCGAACCAACGACCGGAACACCGCCATCAGCAAATGCCTCGCCTGGCGAGGCAGACCACTTTCCGGGTGTTCCCAGATAGTCCGTAACCGGATTCGAAACAGGACCGGGTTCGGTCCCCGTTCCCGCAAAAACCCCAACCAGACTCAACACGATCAGGACTCCGCCAAGAACGACCGCCAGCCAGTCTTCCGATATTCGTAATCCTGCCCGTTCGACGTCGCCGCCCTCTGGCGTTACTGATACCCGCTGATCGCTCATTTTTTGGTTCACTTCCACTGTGCTGGTCCCATTGGCGCCGTCATACGTGAGTTGAAAATTCGAGAGAATCCCCTGGCCATGATCGAAAACTCTGTGCCCGGCGTTTTTCCCCTTCAGCCTAAAGCTCTCGCAATCGAATTTTCCGCCAGGCCACATCGTACGGACCGGTGCCCGCCTTGATTCCATGAACCTGCAGACCAATGTGTCCACGGGGATGAGTCTGATAAACCGCTTGATTCGTCAGGTCCGCAACGGGCTTACCGTTGATGAAGGTCCGTATGCGCGGCCCCTGTGCGATGACACGAAAATGATTCCACTCGCCCCTGCGAATCAACGTGTGGCTGTTCTTCGGATCCGGAGGTTCCGGGGACAGCCACCCCCGCCCGGTCGCCTCGCCATAGATAAAACCCGAGAACCCTTTTGTGGATTCAATTTCAACCTGCGGACCGTGGAAACGCCCCAGACCATTCGCTTTCCGAGGCTCTTTCTTTGTGCGTTCCCGCTCTTCCTGCAAATCCTGCTCCGTCTTGCCACGCGATCGAATCTGACAACCGGAATTCAGATCCGGATGTACACGGACTTCAAATTCCAACTCAAAATCTCCATAGCTCTCTTGAGTCATCAGGAACGAATTCGGGCTGCCCTCGACAGTCATTCCGTGAATCGTACCGTCGATCACCTCATACCGAGCCTGCCCATGCTCGGCCATGACCCATCCCTGTAATGTCTCGCCGTCAAAAAGCGGAACCCAGTCGTCAGCCGCCGCCACAGCAACCGCCGTCCAAAAAAACAACGGCAAACTCAGAACCAGAATCTGATGTCGTCTCATTTGCTCTTCCTGAATTTTTCTGTGCTGTCGGGAACGCAGGCCATCGAAAAGAACTCCAGCAGCCAATTCCAATCGGGCCTGGCGGGACTGCGATCTTACTGATTTCTTATTACCATTACGAAGACGAGATACGGTTTCCACGCAAGACACGCTCGCAAATTCCCATTCCGCTGCATCAAAGCGATCAATATGACTCCCGCAACACCCTCAGAAATACTGAAACAACTGATTTCCATTCCCAGCGTCAATCCCATGGGAAGGGATCTCACTGGAGCTGAGTTTTTTGAAACGAGGCTGTCTCTGTGGCTGACGGAATTCCTGCAGGATCACGAACTCCCCTGGGAATCTGCCGAAGTCGCGGCAGGCAGGACCAATCTGCTGTCACGCCTCGACGGAAACACGCATTTGGGGACGATCCTGCTGGATGTTCACCAGGACACCGTGCCAGTTGATGGGATGACAATTCCCCCCTTCGAACCTGCAACTCGCGATGGACGCATCTACGGTCGCGGAGCCTGCGATGTGAAGGGCGGCATGGCCGCCATGCTCGCCGCTTTCGTTCGCCTGAAACAAACCCCGGCAGCCGAACGGCCCAGTGTTGTCCTGTCGCTCACTGTCGATGAAGAATCCACCAGTCTTGGCATCAATCATCTGACTCAATCGTGGGAGGGTAAAACAACGCCGTACCGGCTGTGCCCTGATCCACCAACATGCGCCATCGTGGCAGAACCCACGGAACTGGAGCTTGTGGTCGCACATAAAGGCGCAGTCCGCTGGACAATTTCGACAAGCGGTCGTGCCTGCCATAGCTCCAGCCCCAACCTCGGGATCAGCGCTGTCTACGCGATGGCCAAAATTGTCACACTCCTCGAAAGCTACGCCGAAACTCTGCCGCGTTCCAGACCCGCGCATCACCTCTGTGGCCCTGCCACACTCAATGTCGGACTCATCAGCGGAGGCAGCAGTGTCAATGTCGTCCCCGACCACTGCCAGATCCATGTGGACCGGCGAGTCCTGCCTGGCGAAACGGCACTGCAGGCCCGCGAAGAAATTATCAATTGGCTTCACGCACAGACGGATATTCCGCTGACTCATGCACAGCCGTACTGCCAAAGCCCGCCTTTGGCCGACGAACACAATCAGGAAGCTGCGCAGCGTTTATTGAAGTCAGTGCACCGCTATGACAGCGATCGTCGCATTATCGGAGTTCCCTTCGGAACGCATGCATCCCGCCTTGCAGCCGTGGGAGTACCTGCTGTCGTCTTTGGGCCCGGAAGCATCGACCAGGCACACACGAAAGACGAATGGATTGATGAACAACAGCTGCATGCAGCGACCGAAATCCTCTTTGACTTCTGCTCGAACCACTGACCGGATTCTTGCAGGGCAGGGAAAACAGTTGCTACTCGAGGAAATGAAATTCATTCGCGCTCAGCACAGCCTGGATCAAATCCTGCCACACAGGAATCTCGTCCGATGTCCCGCCTCCGCTCCTGATGAACTGCACAGCGTCCTCCAGTTCCGCATCAGTTGCATGACGCCCCCACGACAATTGCCACAAACGCTGAATCCGCTGACGCTCGTCTCCCGCTCCCAGCCGCTGATGCAGATCGACAGCACGCTGACGAATCCAGCCGGAGTTCAACATGTACAACTGCTGCAGCGGTGTCGTTGTCGGCACGCGGGCCGGTGAATGAGCAGTCGCCTCCGGAAAATCGTGCATCCGCTGCACGGGATGCAGCTCTTCCCGCGCCACGATTAAGTACAGTGATCGGCGAAAGAATTCCTGCTGATCAATCGAGCTGCCGGGACCACCCACGGTTGCTTCCAGCCGGCCACCGACCGACAACATCGCATCCCGCCACATCTCAAACGGTAATTGGCGACGGTTCGCACGCCATAACAATCGGTTCTCAGGATCTTTCGCTCCCGCCTTATCATTCCACTCCGAACTCAGCTGCCACGTCTGACTCAGCAGGATCTGACGATGCAGCCATTTGATGTCCCAGCCCTCTTCGATGAATCTTCCTGACAGGTATTCGAGGAGTTCAGGATGCGAGGGGCGATCACCCTGCCTGCCGAAGTCGCTCAACGTTCCGACCAGCCCTCTGCCAAAATGTTCAGCCCAGACCCGGTTCACAATCACTCTGGCTGTCAGCGATCTGCCCTGGTTCAAAATCGCATCGGCAAGTTGCAAACGCCCACTTCCCTGACGCAGTGCAACTTCGCCCTCGGCACTCAGCACCGTCAGGAATCTGCGACCAACTCTTTTGCCGCGATTGGACGGATTCCCGCGACGGAAAACTTCGAGATCGATCGCCTCACCCTCGTGATACTCCAGTCGCGTCTTCTCCGCACCGTCGGGAAGTACGTGAACCGTCGCGTCCCGGACGACATGGGCGAATGGAGTCTCCAGTTCCGGAACGGAGTTCCTCAGCTCGGAAATCTTTCGCTCCAGAGACTCCCTCAGCTTAGCTGGAGGCTGAGGCTTTGCATTGAGCTGCTTTTGCAGTTCCGCCAACTCTGAGCGGCCAGCGATCACCCTCGCTGCAGTTTCCGCAGCCAACAAAGGTCGCTCGTCCAGCTGAGTGCTGGCCACGACCCCGGTCAAACCGTAGTAGTCTTCCGTCGAAACGGGATCGAACTTGTGGTCGTGGCACCTTGCACACGACACCGTCAGCCCCAAAAAAGTTCTGCTGATCGTGTCAGTGCGCTCGTCCCATTCGTCGGCAACAATCTGCTGAATCACTTCAGGAGCCAGTCGTAACTCCTTCCAGTAAGTTGGACTGAGCCCCAGGAAACCCAACGCGGCCTGATCGGCAGGAGAAGCCCCCTTGACCTTGTCGGCTGCCAGCTGCAAGCGCACAAACTCGTCGTACGGCAAATTGCGATTAAATGCCGCGACAACCCAGTCGCGATATAACCAGCCACGATCAGTTGGAGACTGCCAGTCCGGGGTCAAATCGGTATACCGGGCGAGATCAAGCCAGAAGCGTGCCCACCGCTCCCCATAGCTGACCTCTCCCAGAAGGCGCTCAATCTCACGAGCAACCCACTGGTCGTCCTCGGTCAGAACCCGCGAAAGATCCTCCGGACTCGGGGGCAGCCCGGTCAGATCAAAACTCAGTCGTCGTATCAAAACAGGGCGACTCGCGGGCTGTCCCCGGTCGATTCCTGCCTGCTGTAAACGCCGTTGAATCATGAAGTCGATGACTTCCGATTCCCGGCCCGCCCGTGGCAAGCCATCAGGAAGAACAATCTGCTGGAGCGGCTGAAAAGCCCAAAATTTCCTTCCCGCAGCGAAGTCAATTTCCTCTGTTCGTCGCACCTCTTCCGGTTGATATTCCGGAACCGGCAATCCCATCCTCGCCCACTGCATCAACACTTCCCGCTGCCCCGGCGACAACTGACCACTCGGTGGCATCCGCAGGTCAGGATCCGAATCCTGATAACTGATGACTCTGGCCAGCAGTCCGGATTCAGGGCTGGATGCATCGTTGAGCAGACCGCGGCTGCCGCCTCGTGCGATCCCGGCAGCTCTTTGCAGGTCCAGCTCACCGTTTTCCGCAGCGGCCTCCGTCGAATGACACTCGAGACAGTGTTCCTGCAGCAACGGTCGAACTTTGTTTTCAAAGAATTCCCACCGTTCCCTGCGGATGTCAGTGCCTTCAGCCGGATCGTCGGCATGGATTGAAGATCCGGAAAGAGCAAACAAAATCAAAAGCAGCAGCTGTCGCATGGTTATTCATTCCGGCCTGCTGACTTCAAGTGCCTTGCAAAGCACCAGGGTCTGCAGATTGCGTAGACACGCTGCTGGTGTTCCGAAATCACGCGCATGGCAATGCCTGAGGCAGCTCCAGTGCAGATCAGTCAGTGATCCAGTCAAAGAATCCAAGTGCCTCCAGCTCAGCACGCAATTCTGAGGACTGCCGGGGAGTCAGCACCCTGTGAGGCTGTCTGGCCGGACCAACCGGCGCGCCCAAAAACTCCATCACCTCGCGGGCAGCCGCCACATATCCACGTGACGCAAGCAGACGAATCAGCTGCACAGATCGGAACTGCTCTTTGCGGGCCGTCTCAAGATCACCCTGCTTCCAGGCTTCCGTGAGACGATGATAAATCGGCGCAGCAAAGTTGTAGGTACTGCCTACCGCGCCAACGGCTCCCATCGCCAGTGCCGCCAATAACATCTCATCCACGCCAAACGCAATATCATACTTCCCCCCGGCAGCCCGTTGACACAACTGAAAACTCATCAGATCCGGATTTGTGAATTTGAGTCCGGTGAGGGTCGGTACGGATTCTCCCGCCCGCTCCAGAAATTCCGGCATGGAGAGGCTCACCCCCGTCATCGAAGGGATGTCGTAGAAATAGAACGGTGTGTCTGGCGCGGACGCAGCGACAGTCGAACACCAACGGATCAAATCATCGACGCTGCCAGGCTTGTAATAAGACGGAGCCTGAGCTGAAATCGCTGCAGCACCATGCCGCGCTGCATGAGCCGACAGTCTCTCACTGTCCCGCAAACAATTCCCGCCAACATGAATGATGACCTGCAATGGAGTCCCCTTCGCCTGACGGAGCCACTCCTCGGCCAGCTGCTGACGCTCTTCAACGCTCAAAGAGTGACTCTCGCCTGTGCTGCCGCAGACAAACACCCCGGCAACTCGCTGCCTGATCATCAACTCAAGTTGGGCTGAAACCGCATCAGCGTTGAGCTCTCCACTGTCTGCAGCAAAAGGCGAGTGCACCGCTGCGACCAATCCTGAAATTCCCATGACATCCGCTCCAGTGCCCGGTCAAATTCACAAGCCAAGCCTTCAGGCTCGCAATGCCTCGATCTCTTCAGGGGTAAATCGCTGCGTCAGTCGCGCGCCCAACTGGCCAACAATTCGAGTTGCCGCATGTGACGCAAGGTGCCCGGCCTGCTGCCATGTCAGGCCGTTTGTAATTCCGTAGAGCAGGGCACCGGCATACATGTCGCCCGCACCGGTCGTGTCAACCGCCATCGTCTCGACCCCTTCGACGGGAATCGCTTCCCCACCGTGCATCAGCAACGATCCCCGAGCCCCAAGAGTTAATGCGACGTTTTCGCAGTGACGATGCAGTGCTGCCGCACATTCCACCGCGTCGGAATGGCCAGTCAGCGATTTGGCTTCTTCTTCGTTGCAGAAGAACAAATCCACAGGACCTTCAATCAGCGCCAGAATCTCGTCTCGCAATGATTCACAAAGAAACGGATCAGAGGCGGTGAATCCCACTTTCACTCCATAATGCCGCGCAAGATCCATCGCTTTCAAAGCCGCAGCCTTCTGCCCCGGGCTGAGCAAAAGATATCCCTCGACGTAGATGTATTTGGAGGCTCGGATCTGCTCTTCATCCAAATCCGCCTCCGTCAATTCAGAAGACACAGCCAGATTCGTCAGCATCGTCCGCTGTGCATCTTCGGTAATCAGAATTGCAGAAGTTCCGGTCTGCCCCTGACTTGCCGCAGGAACAGTGACATCCACTCCTATCCGTCGCATGTCCTCGAGAAAAAAAAATCCAACTTCATCGCCAGCCACTTTACCGCAGTAGGCTGCTTTCCCGCCGAAGTCC
>JAFMMM010000179.1 GCA_017859815.1 Planctomycetota bacterium
TCGTCAGACGTGGATCGTTGCTGACAATTTTATTTGGGTTCATCAGTGACAGCGGGTCAAAGATTTCCTTGACCTGCTGGAAGATCCGATACAGCGGACCATACTGCGTTCGGACGAAGGAGGTGCGTGACAGACCGTCACCATGTTCACCGCTGATGCTGCCCCCATAGCGAATGACCTGGCGATACAGATCGCGAGCAATCTCCTCCATCGGTGTTGGCAAATTTCGAGAAGGGACTGGAATGATGGGGCGGAAGTGCAGTTGTCCGGAGGCAGCGTGGGCATACAGCGTGGCGGTCAGTTCATGCTTCTGAAAAATTGTTCTTGCGGATGCCAGAAACCCGGTCAGCTCTTCCGGCGGGATGGCGATATCCTCCACGAATGGCAGCGGTCGGGATTCGCCTCGAAATGTTGCCAGCAGAGAAACCACCTGTGAAGGAAGCGACCAGAGAAGTTCGACATCCTCGAATTCCGTGGCGACACGCGTGACCTGAAACACGATTGATCCGGATCGGAGCCGGGTCTGCATGTCGTCCAGACGCTGCTGCACTTCGGCCCGCCCGGAGCCACAGAACTCCACAATCAGCCCTGCCTCCGCATTGGAATGGATCATGGGGCTAAATCGCGGGTCCCGTTCGCGGCCGAGGCTAAGCAGGCGACGATCGAGCAGGTCACACGCTGAGGGATCCATGGGAAGAATCAGCTGTACAGCGCGAATCGCGCTTTCAAGACTGCCGAACATCAGCATGGCCGCTGAACGGTGTTCGGGCAGCGGCATCGTAAAGAGCGTTGCTTCGGTGATTGCTGCCAGCGTTCCTTCAGAGCCGGTCAGCAGCCGAGGCAGATCGAGACGATCATTTGAAAGAATATTTCGGAGCATGTAGCCGCAGCAGTTTCTGATCAGCGGCGGCTGATGTTTGCGAATCAGATCGCTGTTGTCCCGTAACAGTGCGGCCAGATGCTGCAGGATTGACGCTTTACGAGTTGCTGCCGTCCGGGCTGCAAGCTGGATATTCTCTGTGCGTGTCGATGTTCCAGCCATCCCCGTGTTATGGTCGATGAATCGGGGAATGGAGCCGGTGTCCTGCAGCAGTGGTTCCACCCCCGCTTCAAATCGCTGCCCCCCCGAAACAACACATTCCACACTGAAGACGTGATCTCTGGCGGAGCCAACACGCACTGCATGTGAACCAGCGGCATCGACACCCAGCATGCCGCCAACCGTTGTTGTTCGCGTTCCTGAGGGGTCCGGGGCAAAATATCGTCCGTGCTGAAGTAATGCCCTGTTCAGCTTTTCTCTCGTGATCCCCGGCTGGACTCGGACCTGATCCCCGGACATGCTGATGATCCGGTTCATGTAGCGGGAGAAGTCGAGCACAACGCCCTGCCCCAACGCTCCCCCGGCAAGTCCTGAACCGCTGCCGCGAGCAATCAGGGGGATTTCATTTTCGGCAGACCAGGCAGCAAGCTGTTCCACATCTTCAGCAGAACGTGGCATTGCGACTGCTAAAGGCTCGATCTCGTATAAACTGGCATCGGTTGAATACGAAGCGATGGACGCCGGATCGGTGCGAATTTCGCCCTCGATCAGGTCGGTCAGATCTTCATCGATTCTGTACCTCAGTTCGTCCACGGCGTGTCCACCACGTTGTTGCTTTCACTTCAACTGCTGCAGGAGCGATGTGAGTGAGCAGGTTGCTGCTGAATTTTCTGGAAGAGCAGCAATTTGTGCAACGAAACAGACCCGATTTCGCCGGATCATTTTCCGGTGCCGCGGTTCTGCTGAATCGCCTGCTGGTGATAACGCTCAGAGACTTCCAGGTCAAAATGCGGATGTTGCTCATCCATAGCCGAGCGACGATGGCGAGCAGCACAGCGATAGCACACCAGCATGTCGCCCATGACAGTGTACAGGAGCATATCGACCAATGCTGCAACCATCAGGATAACGATCGCGGTGATGGGTTGGTACCAGGCCCAGGCAATACAGCTGAGCGTGGCCGCGGTTGCCACCATCGCCAGCCCGAGTGCAGGCGGGAAGTCCTTCTGCCTCCAGAGATCTTCGCAGCCACAGATACGGCAGCGGCAAACATTTCCGTCGCGAAAGTCCTGGCCGCCTTCATCACGCCTCCAGGTGCACTGCTGGCAGCGTACGGCGGCCGATTCCGGCTCAGGAATGGCCATCTGTCGACTTTGGCAGGCCGGGCACTGGAAAATAATATGAGCGGGCATGGTCGCAATTCCCTGTAAGCAGCGGGTGCTGCCGCGGTTCCTGCACGACTGGCTATAACGGGATGCCGAGATCCTGCTGAAGCAGAGCCGCAGACATCTCTCCCATAAAGACCAAAATCAGGCAGGCAAACAGAACTCCGGTTGTCGATTGTGTATTCCGATGTCGCAGGATGGTGAGTGACATGATGGCGGCGGCTGCGGGAGCTACGACGGCACCACCGATTCGCAACGACAACCACATCCACTGCAGCTGCTGCAGTGGTTCCACCGGGGGGTGAATCCAGGCGGTGGCAGAGGCAATGCCGCGCAGAACCGCAGCGAGGAACAGAACGCGACAGAACCAGATCAGCGGTTTCAATGACATGGTGGGCGTTGTGAGATACCAGTGTCCCAGCAACATGCCGGTGAGAGTGGCGCCAAGTACCGCAGCGGAGCTGAATTCGGCAAACAGTTGCTGATAAAGCAGCGATCCGCTGCGACCGCTGGCTGCGTTGACTGTGAGGGCCGCAAGCGATGTCAGTCCAATTGTCAGGATACAGGCAGTGCCTGCTTTACGGCGACCAAGTTTCCAGAAGACATGGCCGGGGTAGGCCGCAGCCGCAGTGGCGAAAATCAGCTGCTGCAGCAGCCGGGACTTTCCAGCCAGTGCCGCTGACTGCTCTGCACTGAAACCGGCATAGCGGGAGTCATGCTGGTCAATAGCCGACTGAAAGCTGAGAATCAGCAGGACGCCAAGACCGAGCACAACCAGCATTTGGATGCGAAAGAAACCGTCTGCAACGATGCCACGCGGCATCAGCAGCCACATCAGGGCAATGCCGGCGACAAGTCGAAGTACGAAGTCTGCGATCATTCGCGATCACCTGCCGTTAATCAAAGCCATCGCTTCGGCGCGGCTTCCAAGATGATCTTTCAACTGCCCGCGAACTGCACTGGTGACCGTCAGGGCACCGGGTTTCTTAACACCGCGAATTGTCATACAGGTGTGCTCTGCCTCCACGACAACAATAACGCCCAGTGCCGAAAGTTCCTGTTCGACCAGATCGGCGACCATGTGAGTCATTCGCTCCTGAACCTGAGGACGGCGGGCCACTTCGTCAACGACACGTGCCAGCTTGCTGAGCCCGGTGACCTTTCCATTCGGGATGTAGCCAACGTGAGCCTTGCCCATGAATGGCAACAGATGATGCTCGCACATGCTGTTAAAGGAAATGTCACGAACAAGCACCAGCTCGTCGTAGATTTCTTCAAAAACCTTCTGCAAATGTCGGCCCGGCTCCAGGTGCAGACCACCAAAGATTTCGGCGTACATCCGGGCAACACGGGCCGGAGTCTCCTGCAATCCATCACGATCCGGATCTTCTCCAACAGCCAGCAGGATCTGTCTGACAGCCTCCTGAATTTTCAATTGATCCACGGTGCGTGAGTCCGGCGGGATGGCACCACCAGCAAGAATTTCGTTCATTTCTGTCATCAGAGGTCTCCGCGCTCGATATTTTTCGCCCAGCGTCCATCGAGAGCGTGCAATGGATATCGATGCAGGCTTCGCTCGTCAGGTAGTCACCGCTGGTGTGTGCGGATTTTAGGCCGATCACGGACTGGAATCACTCAGCGAGTGAGTCCTTTCCCGAGATCGGCGCTGTTTCGGGATGAATTCAGTGCATTCGGTCTGCGATTTTCCCGCGAGGGAATTCACTGAACTGCGGGATCCCCGGCTTGTGCATCCTCAAACGAGTCTCTCGACCGCTATACTGCCGACAAATTCTGTTTTCCGGGTTGCAGTGAAGAGGGAAGGTGTGGTTGTTATGGCAAAACGTCTGCTGGAAGGAAAAGTGGCTCTGGTTACCGGAGCTGGTCGTGGGCTTGGCCGAGGTTTTGCAGAACATCTTGCCTCCCTTGGCTGTTGTGTCGGTGTTCACGGCATGAGAGAAAATGGTCCCGCGGAGTATGGTGAAGGCACCACTCTGACTCAGACAGCAGCGGATATCGCGGAGGCTTACAGTACGAAAACCTGCCGCGTACTTGGAGATTTGACCTGCCCTGATCAGGTGCAGCGAGTCTTCGCTGAGATGGCGGAACAATTCGGGCCCGTGGAAATTCTGATTCATAATGCCGGTGGGGATATTGCTGCCGCCGGTGGAAAGCCGAATCCCAACGACTGTGTGGAGATCAAGCAGGTCGATGTCGAATCGGTACTGAACCGAAATCTGCTCAGTACAATCCTGGTCTGTCAGGAGGCTGCGAAGATGATGATGCCTCAGAAGCAGGGCAGAATTCTCACGATCAGTTCCATCGCTGCATTCCGAGGGATTTCAAACAGCGCGATCTACGCGACGGCAAAAGCAGGTGTTGTTGAGTACACGCGTTGTCTGGCGGAGCAGCTTCGGCCTCACAACATTAACGTAAACACACTGGCTCCCGGAGATACTCGAACCGGAAGATTTCTGGGAACCCGCGAGGTTCCGGAAGACCGTCTTGCCACCGACGGTACTCTGGATCGCATTGGACTTGTTGATGAAGTCACGCGAGTTTCCGAATTCTTCGCCGGACCGCTGGGAGCGTTTGTCACAGGACAGGTGCTGCGTGTTGACGGTGGATCTCAGATCTGGCCGGCCTGAGGAGTCGTCTTCGCCGGTCTGGAAAGACCGCCGCCCGGCCTCATCCCTTTTTGGTCATCCGGCCGCCCTTTTCATCAGGCGGCCGGTTCCCGCTCAACTGAAGTTCACCCGCTGAGCGCCTGTGCAAGGTCAGCGATCAGATCGTCTGCGTGCTCCAGTCCCACAGAAATACGGACGGTCTTGTCCGTGATGCCGGCGTTTTTCCGCGCCTCAGGTGACATCGACGCATGACTCATCGTCACCGGAAAAGAAATCAGCGATTCGATTCCGCCGAGTGATTCGGCGACGTCAAACAGTTTCGACTGCATACAAACACGTTCTGCGGTGGGACGCCCATCAACGGTGTCGAAGGACAGCATCGCGCCGAAACCACGCTGCTGTCTCTTCGCAAGCTCGTGCTGCGGGTGCGATGGCAACCCGGGGTAGTAGACGCGCTCGATCATCGCATGCTGATTCAGGAATTCAGCGATCTTCATGGCCGTAATTTGCTGGGCATCCATTCGGCAGGCAAGAGTCTTAACACCGCGCAGCACCAGCCATGCGTCAAAGGGTGAACAGGCAAGACCGAGGGCATTGCAGATCCAGGCAATCTGCTTCGCATGTTCTTCAGTCTTTGCAATAACGCACCCGCCAACAACGTCGGAGTGACCGTTGAGATACTTGGTTGTCGAATGCATCACGATGTCGATGCCAAAATCAAACGGTCTCTGCAGGTAAGGCGAGAGGAATGTGTTGTCACAGATGGTCAGACACTGGTGCTGTTTCGCGAGGTCAACCATTGCCTGCAGGTCGGTGACCTTCAGCAGCGGATTGCTTGGTGTTTCCAGCCACAGGCCTTTTGTTTCGGGACGAAAAGCGGATGCAACTTTGCCCGCGTTTGTGGTATCTGTGAACGTGAACTGAATTCCTTTTTCGGTCAGATAGCGGTCGAACAGCCGAAACGTTCCACCGTAGAGGTCGGCTGGCGCGATGATGTGGTCGCCCGGCGAGAACAAGGCCATGGCGCAGTGGACTGCCGACATTCCTGTGGATGTTGCGACACAACCCGCGCCCCCTTCCAGCGCAGCAAGGTTTTCTTCCAGTGCCTTGCGAGTGGGATTGGATGAACGCGTGTAATCGTAACCGGAGTTCGTTTCCAGCGAGTCCCAGTAGAACGTGGACGTTGGGTAAATTGGTGTGGTGACGCTGTTGTACTGCTGGTCCTTGTGCACTCCGCCATGAACACAGCGGGTGACAAACTGAAGCGGACTATTCGGTTCGTCTGGCATGCGAAGGGAAATCCCTGAAGTGAATTGTGGCCGGAACACTCCGAACCTGAAATTGTGGCTGTGTGGTACGGCGGGCTGCTGAAATTCTCACGGCAGGTTGACGGAATGCAAGGTCGGCCCCGCGATTTGCCGTATTCTGTCTCGCATCAGCGAGTTCGACCGAATTCAGGAACGGTGTCGGAATCACCACGCGCCCCACCGCCATCAGTCTGACTACGGTTGTCGTCGAACGCATGACAGGCAGTTGCCGCAATCCCTGCGGCGCGGCGCTTCAGGGATCGCGATAAGCATCGCTGACAAAGTGGTTTAGGACAATTCGCCCCGTCGCGGCACGGGAATCGCCAGAAGCTGTTCCCGGTGCAGTTTTCCCCCGATTGAGTTCGGCTGCATCGTGGGCCGATTGCTGCTTCCTGATCCCGGAGTTCTGTTTCGGATCAGTGCGGAGCAACACCACGTCTGTGAAGTCTCCGGTCAGGAGCACAACCGGCCATTTGTTCTGATACCCTCAAATTTCATTGGAGAGCTGATCATGAAAAAAACGATCGCTGCTGTTGTCGCTGTGATGTGTCTCGCTGCCGTGTGCTCCGAAGCCAAAGCGGATCACAGGTCGTCCCGCAGTCGTTCCAATTTCGGCATGACGATCAATCTGGGGCGTGGTTTTTCAGCCAGCTTCGGGCAGTCCCGACGATTCGGAATTCCTCATCGCCACGGGTTCTCTTCTTCAGTTCGTTCGTGGCAGTATGGGATTCCCTATTCCTACGGAACACATACGCAGCAGAATTTTCTGAGGCAGCATCGCAGCTTCGTGTTCCCACAGGGAGGTTACTACCACTATCACTGTTATTGATGGCCGCTGTCTTCGCCTGACGAATGCGCACGGTTCTTAGGCTGTGTCTGGACAGTCATCGATCGAGGAACCGAACTGCTGACTAACCGGCAGTTCGGTTCCCGCGTGATCACCGCTTCATCAGCATTTCATCCAGATTCAGAATGACGCCCGCAACAACGGTCATCGCTGCTGCAACATTGGCCTGCAGACCTTCCGGGAGTGGACCGAGAGGTTGTTGGGCGAATTTGATGGCGGCTTCCGGCGAAGCAGAGAATTCGTTGACACTGTCGTTGTACAGCGAAAGCAATTGCTGAATCTCTTCGGCAGAGGCATTCCTGCAGAGTGCTGTTCGCATGGCGAATTTCAGCTGCTGTTCCGGCGTGTCTGCTGCCTGCAGGATTCGGCGAGCAAAGGCCTGAGCGGCCTCAACATAGACTTCGTCATTCATGGTGACGAGTGCCTGCAGCGGAGTATTGGTTCGATTGCGGCGAAGAGTGCAGGTCTCCCGATTTGGTGAGTCGAAAGTCGCCATTGACGGATACGGGTTACTGCGACGCCAGGTGGTGTAAATTGCTCGGCGATAGCGATCTTCTCCCGTGCTCGTCTGCCAGTCCGTCGAACTTCCGAAAGCAGCCGAAAGGCCCATGCTGGGACGTGGTGGTCGAACCGGTGGACCATACATCTTCTTACTCAGAAGTCCGGCGACACTGAGTGACTGATCACGAATCATCTCGGCAGTCAAACGTACTCTGGGACCGCGAGCAAGCCAGCGATTCGCCGGATCCAGTTCAAGATTTTCCGGTGTGACCACAGAAGACTGGCGGTATGCAGACGATGTCACGAGCAGTCGCAGCAGTCCGCGCATGTTCCAGCCATTTTCGCGCAATTCGCAGGCAAGCCAGTCCAACAGTTGAGGATGCGATGGCAGTTCTCCCTGAGACCCAAACTCTTCACTGGATGGAACGATTCCCAGACCAAACAGATCTTCCCAGCAGCGGTTGGCAATCACTCGCGGCGTCAGTGGATTACGATCGTCGATCAGCCAGCGGGCCAGAGTCAGACGCGTGGGAGAAGCATCACTCTCCGGCTGCGGGAATGCCGCGGGGAATCCGGCGGCGACTTCGTCTCCACGGTCAAGATAGTTGCCGCGAAACTGGAAGAAGGTTTTCCGGCGGCTGTGATCGGCCAGCTCCTCCATGACCGGGACACTTGTGCCGGGTTTCAGGCCGTCCAGTTCGGCGGTTGCGGCGGCATACTGTTCCCGTTCCGGACGCAGTTGAGCGGCGACGGAATTGCGGAAGAAGGTGGCGAGTTGCTCTTGCTGGTCCCTGGATCGTTCCTGCGTGGGGATCCCGGTGATTGAGCGAAATGCGGCAGGGACCTGCGCCTTTGTCATGGCGGTCGCTGAAGCTGTTGCGCGGATCCGAAACTGGCCGAGAAGATGATTCTCGTAAGGTGCCTGATGTTCAATCACAAGTCGAAGTGTTGCGTCATCAGGGACAGCGGCGACGTTGCCGGGAATCAGAGTCAGGTAGTGAGGCTGATCGATGCTGCCACCGACCGCCCAGCCGTTGTCTGCTTCAGTTTTTCCGTCGAGCACTTCACTGGCCGGGAAGCCGTCCTGTTCCCAGTCAGCCGCTGCCTCTGCGATCGGCAATGTTCGAATCCCGGAGGGTGCATACTGCTGAGACGGCGATGGGGGTTCAGCAATCTGTTGTTGCCAGATTTCATTTCGCTGTTCGTCCAGCAGCAGCAGGCGAAAGTCCTTCAGTCGAGTTTGCAGATTGTTGTCCGTACGATTGTGAATCACGATCTGATCGATGGCCTGTAACTGACCGAGATCGACCTCCCACCACGGGTTATCAGAGATTGCGGTGTGCGTGACCGAACCTTTTTGAAAATCGCCATCTGTCCGTCCATCATTGGCCAGCTCCGGCGGGCCGTTGAAGTCGGTACTGCTTTGGGTTGCTGTTCCCGCCACGGCAAGGTTCTTTCCGGACGACAGAACCTCGACTTCTGCAAGCGAGAGAATCTTCATTGAGCCCGGGATTTCGATCCTGACAAATCGTGCCCTGGGAGGAGCATTGTCTTTGGGGATCAGAAAAGCGCGGACTTCGGAGATGACGAAATTTCCACCACTGAGGCCAGCGCCTTTGCCCGGAAGATCCGCTGCAGGAAGTGTGTTGATTTCCAGTGCTGCGGGCAGCGCATTCTTTTCAGATCTGCGGGGAAAGCCAGCAAGTGGGAAGTCCAGCGTCAGGACATCGTTCTTTGCCGGCTCACTGAGTCGGACGATGCCAGCAGCTGAAACCTCCACGGGCTTTTGAGACTGACGGGTCACGCCTGCTGGAATTCCGTCGACCCATTCCACCGGCTGTTGCAGCAGCTGCTCCCATGCCGCCTGTGCTTCCAGCAATTCTGGTGTTGACGTATTCAGGATCTCGCCAAGAGCGGCGATCTTTTGCTGTAGTTCCTGTTTGCGTTCTTGTTGCTGCTGTGTGAACAGCGGCAGTGTGGGGGCTTCGTTGCGGCGGTCCGCATCGGCTGTATTGTTCAGGATCGCAAACAGCTGGAAGTACTCCTGCTGTGTGATGTTGTCGTATTTGTGATTGTGACACTGGGCACACGCAATCGTGGTTCCCATCCAGACGGCCATCGTTGTATTCACTCGATCCACGATCGCGGCATTGCGGAACTCTTCATCCTGAGTTCCACCTTCGTTGTTGGTCATGGTGTTGCGGTGAAAAGCTGTGGCAATCAACTGATCCGGTGTTGGTTCAGGAAGCAGGTCTCCGGCCAGTTGTTCGACGGTGAACTGGTCAAACGGAATTCCCTCGTTGAGCGCCCGGATCGTCCAGTCACGATAGGGCCAGATTGTTCGAGACGGGTCGTCTGCATACCCCGCCGAATCTGCGTAGCGAGCGAGGTCCAGCCAGCGGCGTCCCCAGTGCTCCCCGTATTCGGGTCGGTGCAGCAGGTGGTCCACCAGTTCCTGCCAGACAGCCGACGAGATGGCCGCACTGTTCGCGGCCGGTGCCAATTTTTTCTCCCACTCGTCAAGTTCTTCCGGGTTTGGAGGGAGACCGATCAGATCCAGAAAGACGCGGCGCACCAGTGTTTCGGCAGGGGCTTGAGCGGAGGGACTGAGGCCATTTTGCTGCATCCGCTGCAGCAGGAACTGATCGACAGGGTTGGCAGGCCAGTTGGCCGCTGGTCCCGATGCTTCCGGCACCACAGGGCGAACCGGCGTGACCCACGACCAGTGAACAGCGTATTTGGCGCCATCACTGATCCAGCGGCGAAACAGTTCGACTTCGTCAGCCGTGAGCGCGTCGCCGAATTCCGGAGGTGGCATTCTGATATCGGGGTCCGAGGATGTCAGACGCTGCATCAACTCGCTGGCTGCCGCGTTGCCGGGAACAATCGCAGTGCTGCCGGACTCAAGTTCAGAAACGGCCGATTCGCGGATATC
>JAFMMM010000180.1 GCA_017859815.1 Planctomycetota bacterium
CGGGCGGATCGCTCGACACCAGGTGCAGGCGGATCGCCTGCCGGTGCCACCCACCTTTTTCAGCGCCACGCAGCCGTGCCGATGCCGGGCACTCAATTCAGCCATCGAGCCGATTGAGCGGTTTCAGAGGGGCGTGCAGGTTGCCGGCCACCACGTGTAGGCGGATCGCCTGCCTGAGACGCGTGGTTGCGTGTCTGGTTGGGACGTTCAGGTGATGATATCGCGGACGACGTGACCATCGATGTCGGTCAGGCGGAAGTCACGTCCCTGATAGCGATAGGTCAGGCGACGGTGATCAATCCCCAGCAGATGCAGGATGGTCGCGTTCAGGTCATGAATGTGCATGGTGCCGGGGGTCCACGATTCCTTCTGCGGTTGTGGCCGCAGTGGCTGCCCGAATTCGTCGGCGATGTTATAGGCGAAGTCGTCGGTGCGTCCGTATGTGATCCCCGGTTTGACACCTCCGCCAGCCATCCAGATGGTGAAACAACGCGGATGATGGTCGCGGCCGTAGGTTTCTCGCGTGAGACGCCCCTGGCAGTAGGACGTACGACCAAACTCCCCGCCCCAGACCACCAGTGTGTCGTCCAGCATGCCGCGTTGACGCAGATCGCGAATCAATGCCGCACAGCCCTGATCAATATCGCGACACTGGGATTCGTGTTCCCCGGGAAGATTCCCATGTGCATCCCAGCCGCGATGGAAGATCTGAATGTTGCGAACGCCGCGTTCGGCAAGGCGACGGGCGTTCAGACAGCAGGCCGCAAAGGTTCCCGGTGTCCGAGCGTCATCGCCGTAGAGATGAAAGGTCTGATCTGATTCCTGCGACATGTCCATCAGTTCCGGAACCGACGACTGCATTCGATAGGCCATTTCATGCTGACGAATGCGAGCGAGTACTTCGGGATCACCATACTGCTGATAATGGGCCTGATTCAGCGCTGCCAGCGTGTCCAGTTGTTTGCGACGATCGGTTCGCGTGACGCCCGCCGGGTTATTGAGGTACAGGACCGGGTCGCCGGTACTTCGCAACAACACGCCCTGGTGATCGGCCGGCAGAAAGCCTGTGCCCCACAATCGACTGAACAGGCTTTGTTCGGCATGATTGCTGCGGGCATGCATCACCACATAGCTGGGCAGATTCTCATTCAGACTTCCGAGTCCGTAACTGAGCCATGCACCGAGGCTGGGGCGCCCGGGAATCTGGCTGCCAGTCTGGATATAGGTGATGGCCGGATCATGATTAATCGCTTCCGTGTAGGTACTGTGAACGACGCAAAGTTCGTGAGCCACTTTCGCGGTGTGTGGCAGTAATTCGCTGACCCAGACTCCCTCGTCGTTGTTGGCCTGTTTGGTGAAGCGATACTTACTAGGGCAGACCGGCAGTATTTTCTGACCGGCTGTCATCCCGGTGATGCGCTGTCCGTCGCGGATTTCTTCCGGTAGAGGCTGTCCAAACAGATCTTTCATCTTTGGCTTGTAGTCCCACAGATCGTGGTGACTGGGCCCGCCCGACATGAACAGGTAGATCACCCGCTTTGCTTTGGCCACGTGGTGCATGCCAGACATGGTGTTGCGATCCCCGGCCTGCAGATTTTCCTGCAGCAGACCGGACAGTGCTGCTGTGCCAATTCCCAGCGCAGACCTGCCGAATAACTGGCGGCGGGTTTGATTGAGAGCGAATTCGTGTGTCAGACTGGAGTTTTTCATGGTGAGGCTCCGAAGATGAAACCGGCAGGTTGCGGGGGCCTAAGTTGAAGTCGTACGGGGGGTTGTGCAATTGCCATCGAATGATGGCTTAGTACAGCAATAACGCGGTATCACTAGCCAGAACAGTCACGCACAACTGAGTCCATGCAGCCAGTTCGTGCGGCGGCAAATCGGGCGTGGCCCTGGATTCTCCGGCCGACATGAGCGACTGCGCATCGGCAGGAACTTTCTGAAAACGTTGCCGCATTTCCGTCAGTAACGCCAGACAGGCCTGGAGTTCCGGGGCTGTACAATCCCGACAGGCCAGCAGCGAAAACAGCAGATTAACGCGATCCGCGTCCGGGGTGTCTCGTTTCAACAGTCGTACGGCCAGTTCGCGCCCCATTTCGATTCGTTGAGTTTCATTCAGCAACCCCAATGACTGCAAAGCGGTATTGGTTCGCGAACGGCGAATACAGCTGGATTCGCGGCTGGGAGCATCGAAGAGCGTCAGCATCGGATGCGGGCAGGTGCGTTTCCAATACATGTATAAACTGCGCTGGTACAGCTTTTTGCCGTGGTCCTGTTCGTAGTTTTTGGTATTGCTGGCGGGGTGCATCAGAGCCGACCAGAGGCCAGCCGGCTGATACGGTTTTGTACCTTCACCGCCCATGGTTTCCGCCAGTAAACCACTGGACCAAAGCCCGATATCGCGGATGACTTCGGCATCCAGTCGAAAGCGAGGACCGCGGGCCAACAGCCGATTTTCAGGATCGGAGATGTCTTCTCGCCATGCGGAGCTTTGCTGGAAGGTGTCAGACAGCAGCATGTTTTTCAGCATCTGCTTCAGGTTCCAGCCGGAGACCTGCAGGTCCACCGCCAGCCAGTCCAGCAGCTTCGGGTGGGTCGGCTGCTGTCCCTGCAGGCCAAAATCTTCCGGAGTGCGAACAAGGCCTTCTCCGAAAACACGCTGCCAGATTTGATTCACGACCACGCGTGAGACCAGCGGATGTTCGCGTGAGACCAGCCAGCGGGCCAGTCCCAGTCGGTTGCGGGGCTGATCGGCCGGGAATCGCCCCATGACAGCCGGCACTTCGGGCTGCAGGGGATCGCCAACCGGCAGGTTGTATTCACCGCGGCTGAGCAGATGCGTGGGACGCGGCTGCCCCAGTTCTTTGGCGACCAGAGTGGTCGAGAATTCCGCTTGCAGAGCGGCCTGCTGCTGTGCCAGTTCGGCAGCCCGGGGATGCAGCGGATGATTGGCAAACAGCCCGTCTGGGGCGGTCAGCAGTTTCAGTTTGGCTGCCGAGTCTGCCTGGTCCCATTGCGCCTGGGCCGCTTTGGACTCGACGACGTCCGCAGCCTGTGCAAATAGTTGCTCTTGTTGTTGTTCCAGTTGATGCCAGCGATTCCAGGCGGTCACTGAAGCCGGAGCTTTCAGTACAGGAGCGTATTCGTACTTGTTCCCATCCAGCGGGCCTTCAGCCGTACTGTTGAAGAAGGCGAGCAGGCCATAGTATTCCTGCTGAGTGATGGGGTCGTATTTGTGGGTATGGCAGCGGGCACAGGTGAGCGACATGCCCAGCAGTACCGTGCCAAGAGTCTCCACGCGGTCGAAATTATTCTTGGCCTGGAATTCTGCCGGGATCACCCCACCTTCTGCCGTACTTGGATTCATACGGACAAAGCCTGTCGCCACCTGTTGTTCCAGCGTGGCATTCGGAAGCAGATCGCCCGCCAGCTGCCAGACAAGGAAGTCGTCGAGCGGCTGATTGCGATTGAGGGCATGGACGACCCAGTCCCGCCACGGGAAGATTCCCCGTTTGTTATCCAGATGCAGGCCGTGTGTGTCCCCGTAGCGAACTGCATCCAGCCAGTATCTGGCCTGATGTTCGCCGTAGCGAGGACTGCTGAGCAGACGATCAAGGTAGTTACTGTAAGCGGTCGCAGATTTGTCAGTCAGGAAACTCTGCAGCAGGGCCGGCTCCGGCGGAAGGCCCGTCAGGATCAGTGCGGCACGGCGAGCCAGAGTACGGCGATCGGCCGGCGGAGCCCGTAAGGCTTTCTCCGCATTCAGTTTGTCCGCGATGAAGGCATCGATGACCGCTGCAGTACCGCTGGCTGCGTCAGGAACTTCGGCCTGCTGTGGCGGCAGGAAGGACCAGTGGGTTTCCCATTTGGCACCGCTTTCGATCCAGCGTGTCAGCAAATCGCGTTCGGCGTCGGTGAGCTGTTTTTCAGCATCCACCGGCGGCATGGGATCGTCTGACGAGTGAATTCGCTTCAGCAGTGTGCTTTGTCCGGGTTGGTCGCGATCGATAGCCCGACCGTTATCTCGCAGCAGCGTGGCCTGCTCCGGAGTATCCAGCTGCACGACGTCACGGTCGGTGCCATCCGGTCCGTGACAGACAAAACACTTATCAGACAGGATCGGCAGGATCTCTCGAGCGAAGGAGATCTCCTGAGCTGCAGCGCCCGAATGCAGCGAATGCAGCAGCAGGAAGCCGGAGAAAACGACGGTGGCTGGAAAACTCGGCATGGATCGATTCCGGTCGGACCGCTGTCTGCCGGGGGTGCAGGACAGATCGCGTGATTACGCAGGATGCAAAAAGCCGGCGGAAAACAGCGGGTGGTGCAGCAAGTGAAGATCGCACACCGGCAAAAAACCGGCGTACGCGACCCGTGTATTACAACAAACCGGGGATCGGTTGGCCATTGCGAACCAGGGTGATCGGGCGACCGACGCTGGCCTGGTACTCCGTTGTCGGGTCAATTCCGATGTTCTGAAAGAACGAAGCGGCCAAATCGTCCGGCGAGAACCCCTGCTCCAGCGGTCCTTCAGCTCGGGCATCAGTCGCTCCAAGCACCTGCCCGCCGCGAACAGATCCGCCCAGCATGAGCGAGGACATAGCGCGGGCCCAGTGGTCTCGACCGGCATTTCCGTTGATTTTCGGAGTCCGGCCAAATTCCCCGGTCACCATGACCGCAGTCGATTCCATGCGTCCCTGTTCCTGCAGGCGATCCATCATGGCCGCGAGGCTTTGGTCGAGATCGGGCAGTAACTGACGCCCCAGCGTATTAAAGTTGTCCTGATGGGTATCCCAGCCTTCCAGCAGTACGGTGACAAAGCGGACGCCCGCTTCAATCAGGCGTGTCGCCAGCAGCATACTCTGCCCAAAATCATGACGGCCGAATCGATCCACCTGTTGTGGTGTTTCGAGCGTCAGATCGAAGGCTTCACGGGAGCGTCTGGAGCTGATGATCTGATACGCCTGCTGGGAGAAGCGATCCAGCCCGCGAACAGATTCATCAAGTTGTTCGTACTGATCGAAGGCTGTGTCCAGATCGTTACGAAGGCTGAATCGCGAGCGATATTTTCCGATCGTTACTGTGTCGTCGAGCGTGATTCCGCGAACTCGAAACGGTTGTCCAAAGCGGGGTTTTTCGCCGGTAGACAGCGGGCCGTATTCCGGTCCAAGGTAACCGGGGCCTTCCACCGGACGATCGATGGAGACGAATGACGGCAAGTCGGGCGGTGCAGGAAATTCTTTGCTGACGACGCAGCCGTACATCGGGTATGTGATTACCGGGGTGGGCAGATTCCCAGTCATCACATAGCGGGTTCCCAGTCCGTGATCTGCCAGCGAATGGGTAATGCCGCGGATGATCGAATAGCGATCCGCCCGTTGTGCCAGTTTAGGCAGGTGTTCGCAGATTTCGACCCCGGGTGCGCTGGTCGGAACAGGACGAAACTGGCCGCGATAATCCGCCGGAGCCTGAGGCTTCAGGTCGAAGGTGTCCTGGTGGGCTGGTCCGCCGCCGAGAAAGACAAGGATAGCAGAGCGATCCGAACGCTGGCCGGTGGCTGCCTCGGTCCGCAGCAGTTGTCCCAGAGACAGGCAACTCCCCAGGGCTCCGGCGCGAATGACGCCTGACCGGAGCATTTGTCGACGAGAAAGCGTTGTCATCAGTTGTGGCCTGGTAAGAACGAAAGAACCGAGAGTTAACGAATCAGCAGGAACTCTTTGGTATTGATCAGCGCCCACAGCAGATCCCGCAGGCCTTCCAGTTGTGATTCGGCAGACTGCAGGTGTTGCCGGGCACGAGAGACTTCCGTCGCCAACGGCGGACGGCTGAGTGTACGCAGCCACGCTTCATGAATCAGCGCGTCCGAATCCGGCAGAGAGGTTGCCTGCTGCAGTTCGGCCAGCCAGCCGCTTTCCAGCAGGCGGTCAATCATCAGTGGGTCATTCTGCAGAAAGACGGTTTGCAGCAGACTGGATTTGTTATTTCGTTCGCAGTCACAGTTCACAGCACGTTCGGGTTTGCCAAAGACCTGCATGGCGTAGGTCCCCGCCAGTCTCATGGACAGATGACCGGTGGCGCGGCGATTGAGATCTGTACGCACTTCTGCGGTGCGATCGCTGGCTGCGACAGCCTGCTTGACGCCGTCGTAAACTACTTCGGCGGGCATGCGCCGAGGAATACTGCGGCTGAAGTTGCGCTTGTCCTGAGCATTCCCGGCAACCGGCTTCCAGCTGCGCTGCCAGGTGTTACTCAGCACGATGGTTCGCTGCAGGCTGCGGATGTCCATTTCTGTACTGCGGAAATGCTGCTCAAGGAAATTCAGCAGTTCCGCATTCGATGGAGGGTTGGCCGGGTTCAGATCGTCCGGCGGTTCCACAATGCCAACATGAAAACAGCTGGCCCAGACGCGATTTACGAAGGCTCGCACAAACCATGGATTGTCATCCAGCATCCACTCCATCAGAGGCTGGCGAGGATCGTCTTCCGGCTGCAGTGTAATCCGGCGACTGCGAAGCAGGCTGATGGTGCGTGATTGTTGAGCCGGTTTCAGGTACAGCTCCCGCCAGGGAATGGGTTGGCCCTGCTGTGCACGACGAAGGACTTCCTGGTTGACAGGCCCACCATCGTCGCCACGCGGGTTGAGTCCAGTCTTGCTGGCAAGTTGGCGATATTCGGCACGAGCATCGGGGGCGACCCCGAAGTGCAGCGGTTCAAAGAACCGAGTGAACTCGTTGTAGTCCTGCTGAGTCCAGGGAGCGAAGGGATGCTTATGGCATTCCGCACACTGTAGCCGGATCCCCAAAAAGTTCTGAGCAAATGCCTGAGCAGCGGCGGAGGGCTCCTGCATGCTGCGGCGAGTCCAGTAATGCGGCATGGTCTCGCGATCGGCAAAGCTGGTGGGATTGTCGTATCGAAAATGGGCCGACGTTTCGGTCGTGTAATCCAGCCACGACTGTCCCGGCCGTCGACTTTGTGCCAGCACAATGCCGCCAACGATCTCGTCCCAGGGTCGGTTTTGCAGCAAACGTTCATAGAACCACGTGTACCACTGCACCGATAACTCCTGGCCCAGTTCTGCCTGTTGGGCCGGATTGCAGCCGGTGAAATCGCAAAGTTTGGTCGCCCACCACGCTGCCCATGCGGGGCGCTGCAGGAGTTCATCGACCTTGCGTTCGCGACGATCTGCGGCGGGGTCGGCAAGGAAGCTGGTGACTTCCTGAGGCGATGGCAGCGTTCCCGTCAGATCCAGACTTACTCGACGCAGAAATTCTTCGTCGGTACATAATTCTGAGACGGGCAGATTCAGTTTCTGAAGTTTGCTCTCCACCAGTTGATCGAGCCGCGCGGAGGGATCTGCCGCGGGAGACGCAGATCGCGTCTGCTGTTGGGCCGAGGGTGTTCCTTGTGCGGAATTCCTGAACGGCCGCAGCACGGGAACTGCATAAATCCCATTGTCATAGAAGGCAATAATGTGAGTGTCGCCGGGGCCTGTGGAGGTGACAGCTCCGTCTGCCGAAACCTCGGCGATGGAATCATCGTTTGTACGAAATCGGCACAGCGGCGTGACATCTTCGCGGCTGCCGTCCGACCACAACGCCGTCACCTGCAGCGAGACGGGGCGATGATGGTCGGCAAAGACAATTTCGGAGGGAGTGACGACGAGGTTCTGCAGAACCGCCGGCGTCATTGTGCCGACGGCACCGGATTCGATCCATTTGAGCAGCAGGTGATGCTGCCAGGAGTTTTTTTCGAATCGCTGCCCACCCTCGTGATCAATCTGTTCGAGGGGTTTCTGGAGGATCAGACTGAGTTCGGGATTTCGACGATCGATCCGTTTGCCGGAAATCGATTTGGCGGTTTCCGTTAATCCGGTGTGATCCATTCCAAAGTCATAGCCAAACAGAGACAGACGCAGCCCGCCCTGCCCCTGGAAGGAGCCATGACAGTTGCGCCCATTACAGCCAACACGCCCCAGCAGTGGACTGACATGTCGCTGAAAGTTGGGGACTTCTTCGACGCTGGCTAAAGCGAAGCGCGAGGAAACCGCTGGCAGGACAGCCGGGTCGGTCGAGTGTGCGGTCGGCATCGTTACAGCGAAAATGAGAACCAACAACAGCCAGGGAAAGCGTGACTGTTTGAAGGCAACAGATTGTGACCTGAAATGATCCATCGGCACCGATCCTGATGAAGGACTGCAGGCTGACGACAGGAGGCTCAGTCTTGCCCAACTTTTCCAACCTGATTCGTTACGGAAAGGTGGTCGGTCAGTCGTTGAGGATGTTCGACGGTGCAGCGAATCAGATCGCCAGGCTTCAGGCTGCCGTGGAATTCTTTGCGATTCCAGAAACCAGCGAGCATTACCTGCTTGCCTACAATTGCACTTGAGTTTTTGGCCCGACTTTCTTCGCCGTTCTGTTCAACCCGAGTGACTTCCACGATCAGGTCCCAGCGGCCCTCACCTTTGCTGATGACTTTGGCCTGCAGAGTGCCACGGAATCCACGGAAATCGTCTGGCAGTGTGGGATAATCTCCCGGTTTTACCGGAGCGACTTTTCGCAGTTCTTCGATGACACGCATGGTCGCGCCGCCATCGTGGATCGCGCCGAATTCCAGCGTCTCACCTTTGCGGGTGGTGACCAGGGTGTCGATCAGGCGTCCGGAGACGCCGGCGACATTCACGGTCTGGCCAAGAAATGAACGCGGGTCGCGGGCCTGATTATTCTTCCAAACGCGTGGAACGGCATCGACGATAACACTGAAGCTGCCAGTTTCGGGATCTCGTTCAGTAACGCGTCCAACCAGCATGCCTCGAAACCCACGCTGACTGGAGTTCAGTCCGTCGCGGACTTCAACTCCGGCGGTTTCTTTCTTCATCTCCATTTTTGCGTCAGCACTGAGCACCTGGGGGTTATTGGTGACGGTCAGGTGTTCGCTGCGCAGACCAATGTGCTTCACTCCAACGCGCACTCGCGCCCCCGGCCGCAAATTGTGATAGGCGTCGCGACGGTTCCAAAATCCCGCCAGCATCAGGCTGCGACCTTCGATGCTCTGTGGTTTCTTTGCCTTGCTGTTATCGGATGTGTTCAACACGTTGCTGACTTTCAAAATCAGCTCAAAGGTTTCTGCATCCTTCTTCTGAATGTCTCCGACGATCGTGCCTACAAAGCCACGGAAACCTTCCGGCAGAGTGGGATAGTCTGCTGGATCGTAGGGGGCGACCTTGCGCAGCAATTCGCCGGGAAAGACCAGTTTCTCGCCATCGTGCTTGCATTCGAATTCCATCGTGTCGCCGGGCCGGGTCACAACCAGCACATCAAGAAAACGACCGAAGACGCCGCTGACTTCAACTGTCCTGCCAATGATGCTTGAGGGGTCTTCGGCACCGCTGTTTCGCCACACACGTGGCACCGCCTGAACTTTGAGCGTGAACTTGCCCGTCTCTGCATCTCGCGTTTTTACCTGACCAACCAGCATTCCGTTGAAACCGTGAATGCCCACCGGCAGTTCGGAGGAATCGATGTTTCGCTCGTCGGCAACGCCCGGGAACGCGGTTGATAAAGCCAGCAGCAGGATCAGGGTTCGCATGGTAGTCCCAGTCAGAAACATTTGGTGGAAAGATTGATGCAGTGGAATTGTTCGTGCATGGTTGGGTTCGCGATCACATCGGTGTTTTGTCAGCAGGCCGTGCCCAGTTTCCAGCCTGTGGTGGCTTGTGAATCGATGTCCGTCGTGCTGACGATGAATCAGGGATCAGCCAACGTTGCCCGGTGGCAACTCGTTTCTTTATCGCTAAGAAATTCTGGCGGGAGAGGACCATTCGGGCAATGCGTGGGCGGCGATGTTGGCCGCTCATCAACGGAAATTCTACTGGCGGCAGGTCCGCAAAAAAACTTGTTGTGATCGGCAATCAAAAAAAAGGGGATGATGCAGACGCTGCACCACCCCCTTATTCTGAGTGAACGATCGTCGGAGTCGTGAAGAACTCTCGACAGGTGTTCAGGGAATCGGAATTCCCCCCGGATCAGTACTGGTAAAAGACGCGACCAGCACTTGCAGATGGAGGTGCCGGAGCAACTTCCTGTGCATCTTCACCGCAGTCTTCACCGTTATTGCAGCCTTCAGCGTCGCTGCATCCTTCACCAGCACCGCACTTGTTGCTGCCGCAGTGGCTGTTGCATTTGCAAGTTCCACAGCCGCAGTCGTCATTGCGACCGAGAGCCTTGCGAAGACGAGCGAGGAATCCAGGCTTGTAGGTCTTGCATGATTCCCCACAGCCTTCGCCGCCGTTGTCAGCGCAGCCTTCGCCGCCATTGTCGGCACAACCTTTGCCACCGTTGTCGGCACAACCTTCGCCGCCATTGTCAGCACAACCTTCGCCGCCATTGTCAGCACAG
>JAFMMM010000181.1 GCA_017859815.1 Planctomycetota bacterium
GAGCGGCTGACTCGGGGATTCATTTCAATCACGACCATCCTGCCGCTGTCGGGATCGATGGCAAACTGTACGTTTGACCCGCCGGTTTCCACACCGATAGCCCGCATGACTGCGACCGTCGCGTCCCGCATCTGCTGATATTCGCGGTCTGTCAGCGTCTGAGCCGGGGCCACCGTAATGGAATCACCGGTGTGCACACCCATCGGGTCAAAGTTTTCAATGGCGCAAATGATGACCACGTTGTCGGCATGGTCACGCATCACCTCCATCTCGTACTCTTTCCAACCCAGAATTGATTCTTCCAGCAGAACCTCTGAGATCGGTGACAGAGCCAGTCCACGACGAACCTTGTCTTCAAATTCGTCGATGTTGTACGCCACACCGCCACCAGTTCCGCCAAGCGTGAAACTGGCCCGGATAATGATCGGCAGACCAATTTCTTTGACCGCTTTGCGGGCTTCATCCAGCGTGTGTACGGTGGCACTACGGGGAACGTCCAATCCGATTTCAAGCATGGTCTGCTTGAATGCCTCACGTTCCTCTGCTCGTTTGATCACATCTTCGCGAGCACCGATCATCTCGACGTTGTATTTTTCCAGTACACCACGACGCGCCAGTTCCATCGCTGTGTTCAGACCTGTCTGACCACCAAGCGTTGGAAGCAATGCGTCCGGCCGCTCTGTCCTGATGATCTCTTCGACATATTGCCACGTAATCGGCTCGATGTAGGTGCGATCTGCTGTCTGAGGATCGGTCATGATCGTGGCCGGGTTGGAATTCACCAACACAACCTCATAGCCCTCCTCACGCAGGGCTTTGCACGCCTGCGTTCCAGAATAGTCGAATTCGCAGGCCTGGCCGATTACGATCGGTCCCGAACCAATGATCAGAATCTTGTGGAGATCATCGCGACGCGGCACGGATACTCATCCTCAGGGCTGATTGCGCAATAACTCCCGTGAAATTTCCAGGGTATCCGACCTCTGAAATTCGCCAAACCACCACAGCAAGAACATTTCAGCACAAGATCTTGCCCGGTACAGACGCTCGACCAACCAGGTCGGGAGATAAATTAGCGCAAAATTTTGGGCAGGGTATCAGTAAATCCAAATGGTTCAAGAAGCCCGGACTGCTCTTCCCGATGATGGACGCAGATCTCTCGTTTTTCGACATGAATCCCATTGATGAGTACACTACGGGGCGGAAAACCCACCCGCAGGTCGAAACAACAGACCTCCGTGTCTGAAAGCCCGGCGAATCCCCCTGCACCGTCAACCATCTTCAGAAAGTCACCTGTGATCCGCCTGGCCCTCGTGATCCCTGCTCTCAACCAGTCAGGTGCCGAACGGCAATTGACTCTGCTTGCCACCGGGCTGCCGAAGGATCAGTTCAAAGTTCATGTATTTGCCCTGAATTCTGGTGGATACTATGTGCAATCTCTGCGAGATCACGGGATCGACTGCACCGTGATCGGAAAGTGCTGTCGGTTCGATCCCCGACACCTGCTGAAACTTCGCCGTTGTCTCAGACAGTTCTCACCAGACCTGATTCAGTCATTCCTGTTTGGGGCCAATACCAGCGTGAGATTGCCCGGAATCTCCCCGTCTCCACAAACACCCGTGATCATCAGCGAACGCTGTGTCGATTCCTGGAAGTCCCGCTGGCAGCTGACGCTCGACCGACTGCTCATTCCGCGTACCACTGCAATGACAGTCAACTCCCGCAGTGTTGGCGAATTCTATGCGGGTCTGGGCATCCCAGCGGATCGTCTGCGCGTGATCCACAATGCCGCGGTCATCCCCACTCAACAGTTATCGAGAAACTCCGCCCGCAGCCAGCTTGGTCTCAGCGATCAGAGTTTTGTCATTGGCTATGTCGGCAGACTGGCGAAGCAGAAGCGACTGCAGGATCTGATCTGGGCCTTCCACATGCTGCAAATGACCACTGCGAATGTGCATCTGGCCATCATCGGCGATGGCCCGGAGAGAGATTTCCTGAAAGACTTTGCCAACCATGTGGGCTGCAGCCAGCACGTCACTTTTTGTGGCCACCAACCCAACGCTGCCAGTCTGTATGCAGGCTTTGACTGCTTCGTTCTGCCCAGTGAATTCGAAGGGATGTCGAATAGTCTGATGGAGGCAATGCAGGCCGGGCTGCCCTGTATTGTCAGCAACATTCCCGCCAATGCAGCGCTCGTCACACACGAGCATTCCGGGCTCTGTTTCCCCACCGGCGACAGCGTACAGTTGGCAGGAATGATCAAGCGGCTCAAGGCATCGGGGGAAATCGCTTCCCAGCTTGGTCACAATGCAAGGGACTCGATCACAAGGGATTTTAGCCTGTCTGAAATGATCCGTAGACATACGGACCTCTACGGAACCCTTCTGGATCGCTGAGGCTGATACTCAGGCACTCAGCTCTTCAGGATTTCCCGCACGACAGTTCCCTCGACATCCGTCAAACGCCTCTCGAGGCCGTTGTAGTAGAATGTCAAACGCTCGTGGTTAAGCCCAAGCAGGTGCAGAATGGTGGCATGAAAGTCATGAACCGTCACGATGTTCTGTGCCGCGCGATGTCCGAACTCATCTGTCGCTCCCCATGAAAAAGGAGCCTTTACTCCGGCACCGGCCAGCCAGCAGGTGAAGCCGTCCGGGTTGTGATCCCGGCCGCTGGCTCCTTTTTGAAAGGTCGGCATCCGACCAAATTCCGTGCACCAGACCACCAGAGTTTTTTCCAGCATGCCTCTCTGTTTCAGATCCGCCAGTAAGGCTGCTGTCGGCTGATCAAAGACCGGTCCGTGTTTTGAATACTGCTGTTCCAGCACCTTGTGCCCATCCCAGTTGCTGACTCCCTCGCCACCAGTCTGGTATGCTCCATTGAAGACCTGAACGAAACGAACACCCTGCTCCAGCAATCGTCGGGCCAGGATACAGTTCCGAGCGTAATCAGCCTTCAGTGTGTTCTCAGTGTCGACGGCGCCATACGCCTCCAGTGTTGTTTTGCTTTCGCTGGACAGATCAGTGATCTGTGGAATCTGCAGCTGCATTCGAGCAGCCAGTTCGTAACTCGCAATGCGAGCCGTCAACTCACTGTCACCGGGATTCTTTTCCAAGTGCCGCTGATTCATCCGCTGCAAAAAGCTTCTTGCCCGACGATCCGCCGCTGAAGAAATACCATCCGGCCGCGAAAGATTCCGAATCGGTTGGGCAGCATTAAAATCGGTCCCCTGAAAGGCAGCAGGCAGGAATCCCGGTCCCCAGTTTGCCACACTGTTCTGCGGAACACCACGAGGGTCAGGAATCGCAACATATGCCGGCAGATTCTCGTTCTCTGTGCCTAATGCCCATGTACTCCAGGCTCCCATGCTGGGAAAACCATCCAGTGTGAAACCGGTCGACATATAGTTCTCACCAGGACCATGCGTGTTGGTCTTCCCCTGAATGGAATGCAGAAAACACATGTCGTCGGCAAGCTCGCCAAGCTGCGGGACAAGGTCCGAAATCATCTTGCCGGACTCTCCCCGGGGACGAAACTCCCAGGGGCTGCGAGTCAGGTTGCCCTGTTCCCCCTGAAAAGTGATCAAGCCGTCAGCTCCGGGCATGGGCTGACCATTCCGCCGTATCAACTCCGGCTTGTAGTCGAACGTATCGAGATGGCTGCAGGCGCCTGAGCAGAAGATCACCAAAACCTGCTCGGCTGCAGCAGTAAAGTGACTGTCACGAGCTGCAAATGGCGCCGAACTCTGAATTCGCGGACGAATGGGAGCCTCTCCACCAACAGTGCCGAGGCGAGGCTCATCGGCCACTGCCGCACTCCTGGCCAGCAGGCTGGCCAGCGCAATGCTGCTGAGCCCGGTGCGTGTCTCGCCCAAAAACCGGCGGCGATCAAGCAGATGTGTTCCCAGTCCAACCGATGCCTGTTGCCGATTCATCAAACACTCCAATAATCCGATGCCGTTGCCAGCCGACGTAACTCACATGGTTTGCAATCAACAGCCGCAGGTCGAGGCCCCTGTGGCCGTTCCACTGTGTCAAGCCTATCAGGAACATCCTCAGCAGGCAAAAAAAAGGCAGCCTCCCTGCGGAGGCTGCCTTTGTCTGTCGTGACTTCACACAACAACCGTTATTTTTCAGCCCGCAACGACTCCAGCACGCTCAGGTAGTCGGCAGAAATGTTCACCAGCTCGCGATTGTAGAAGTCTTCCGGGAAAATATCCTTGTCGGCACTTCCATTCGCCTGCTGAATTGCTTCCTCCTCTTCCTTCTTTTCCTGCTTCAATGCCTCCTCTTCGGCACGCAGTGTGGCTTCGTTCAGAGAGATTGTTTTCTCATCCCGACGCTCCAGATATCGCTGAGACAGCTCTTCAACACGCACAAACTCGTCGTTCTTGCCGATTCGTTCCCGGCTGCGTCCCGAAAGCTGCTCCACAAGTGCGTCATTCACGTTGGCATAAGGGCTGTACCTTGCCCGCTCGATACGGTCAAATTCCAGCGCGTTGTCCATCGACTCTTCACCGATCTCACGGTGGTTGAGCAGGGATGGAAGCACAATGTCTGAAGTTACCCCTTTGTTCTGGGTGGAGTCACCGTTCACGCGATAGAACTTACTGATTGTCAGCTTCAAAGCCCCTCGCTGCTTTCCAAATAACGCCAGGCGACTTGCGACAGGAACGACATTCTGGACAGTCCCCTTACCGTGGGTAGTTCGGTCTCCAACAACGATTCCTCGACGGTAGTCCTTAATGGCTCCGGCAAAGATCTCGGACGCTGAAGCGGAAAAACGATTGCATACAACAATCATTGGCTTTCGCCAGTAAACGTCTTCGTCCTCGTCTTCATAGACCTGAACGCTGTCACCCGGCTCCTTAACCTGAACCACCGACCCACGGGAGATAAACAGTCCGGAAACTTCGATCGCTTCCTGCAGTGCACCGCCGCCGTTCCAGCGCAAGTCCACGATCAGCATCCGCACATCCTGACGCTTGAATTCGTCGAGCACGGCCTTCACGTCTCGCGAAGTACTCTTGAACTCACCACCCCGATTGGCTCCCTGGAAGTCGCGATAAAATGACGGAATCTTCAGAACACCAATGCGACCGCTCTGACCGTCCTGCCACTCGCTCGCTTCGATGACTTTCCCCTTCACCTCATCTTCAGTCATTTTGACTTCAGTGCGGGTCAGTTCAATCTCCTGAACCTCTTCGGTTTCCTTGCGAATCTGCAGCTTGACCTTCGTGCCCTTCTTGCCACGAATCATCTCCACAACCTTGGTCAGCTTCATCTCAACCACATCAACGTAATCGCTGACAGCGTCAGAGGAGACACCAATAATTCGGTCCCCTTTCGTCAAACGCCCGTCGGCAAAAGCGGCACCGCCCTGGATAACTTCCTCAACCACGGTGTAGCCGTCTTCATATTTCAGTCGGGCGCCGATTCCCTCCAGAGACAATCGCATGATCATCTCAAAGTCAGACAGTGTCTGAGGCGACATGTAGCTCGAGTGCGGGTCGAGGCAGTGAGTCATCGAAGACAGGAACAATTCCAGAACCTCATGAGACTCTGTCTGCTCAAGGTAGACTCGATTTGTACGATAGCGCGTCTTCAATCGCTTCCTCGCCTCATCCATCTCTTTTCCATCGAGTTTCAGCATCAGCAGGTCGAATTTAATTCGCTTCCGCCAGCGTTCGTTCAACTCCTCGGCTGTCGTCGCCCAGTCGATATCATCCGGGTCACGATGCATCTCTTCGTCTACAGTGAAGTCAAACTCCGAGTCAATCAGTGCCGGCAAAAGCTCCGCCCGAGCGATCATTCGTTCCCGAAATCGGGTGAAGAACTCCGCCGCGAAACTGACATCTCCCCGCTGGATCTGATCGTCCAGTTCTGTCCGATTCACCGAAAACTCATCGATGTCAGCCTTGAGCAGATAGAGCTTCTGTGAATCCCAGGCCTCAATAAAACGAGTGAACAACCTCTCCGAAATCGTGTCGTCGATCTCCGGGTGATTGATGTGTCGAGATGAGACCATGGAGGCCACCATTTGAGCAGTCTTGCCATCGTCAGCAGACAGTGACACCTGTTCGCCAGCGACGCCGACCGCCGAAAGCAGAGTGGCGGACAGCAATGCCGTCACTAAGGGCTTTACCACCAGTCGTTTGCTTCTCATTCCCATATCCTTCACTGTCTGATGCTCGACATCGTGCACTGTATGATCACTCCTGAGTCATCGCTGTCTCTATAGCTGTAAAAGTTCCGGCAATCACCAGCGATCACGAAAGATCGCAGCAGGAGGTCACAGAAACCAGCGAGCGACAGTCCGGATACGAATCCGGAGACTGCAGGAAAAAAATTTCAGACCCAATCTGCAGCCCCTGATCAGCCCGGCGTTGACTGCATCGTAAAACCGGAAATTGAGTGAAACCGCAACCGCTCAAGTCTGAAATAGTAGATGAGAAATGTAAATCCCGGCAAGATCGTATATTCCGGCAAGTGTTTTGGCGACCGCCCCGCAGGGATTCCGAGCAAACCCTGGCCCGGGAGGGTTGCCGCTCAATCGCTGGAGCCGAAAGAAAATACAGATTCGACTCTATTTTCTTACGGTTTCGGCCTGTCTTTGTCACTCTCAGCCACTAGTCACGCAGGGTCAGCGTTTGCAGTAACTGCAGTACGTCGCCGGAGAACTCCTCGTCGCGACTCCCCAGATGCGAAAACGTCAGAGAATACTGCTGACCGTTTTTCGCAGTACACAGGCAGTAATTCGAAATGACTCGTTCCAACTCCACACGCTGACCGTCCGCGGCGGGTTTTGAATCCACGCTGCTCCTCACCGGCGCCGTGGCACGAATTCGATAGATCCGCCATCCGCCCGGTGTGCGAATCCGCTCACGCTCCTCGACCCGGCCCCCCAGCTCCTGTAATTGACGGCTGACGTCCGCATCAAATCTGCTGCGGTCGGATTGCTCCTCCGCCGTCGTCGACTGCACCGGAGAAATATTGCACTGTCCCAGTAATGCTCCGTGTTTCAGCCGACGCAGAATCATCAGACCCGATTCCTTACGATAGACGTGCCAGTCGCGACTGGCCAGCATTGCCAGATTCCAGGGAGTCTGGAGTGTGAGTAACTGCTGGCTGGATGTGGGGAACGCCGGCTCCGGCGGCAACTCAACGGAATCCGGCGCAACAATGGATGCGGACCAGCGAATGCTGACCGTGACTTTCAGCCCCGGACTAATCACTCCGGGACTGCGTTCTTCGTCCATTTGAGCTTCCAGGGAGGTCACCAGTTGCTGTTCAGGATTCCACAGCAGACTGCCTTTCAATTTGACCGTCGAAGCAGACCCCGTGATGCCTCCCTCTCCAGTACACAGGAATTCAATCAGCAGCAGATCTTCCTGCCGGGATTTCAGCACACACTCCACCACTTCTGTGGACGCAAAATCCAGTCCTGTCAGGACAGGAAGAAGCCCCGGTTCTGCCTGCCAGCGAGCACCAATGCTGTGTTCTGCCTCTGCCGGTAACAACCCATCAACCGTCAGAGGATCGCACGGAAACTGCAGCAGATCTGTCTGTGCCCGTGTCAGCCGAACCTCAGGACTGATCTGCAACAGTGAGCCATTTCCCCCGTACACATGAATCAGCGACGTCTGCTGAGGTAAACTCGACTGGATCCTGTGATTCTTTCCAATCGTGGTTGAGGAACTGGCTGTGGCAAATTTTCGTGAGGCACGCACAGGGTCTGGAAGTGTCAGCCCGCGGCCCGTCACGCGCTGGTCAAACTGCAACGTCGTGCTTCCGACCAGCGGAAACCGCGACGCGCCGCCATCGCTCGGGACAATCAGGGTCCCCTGAAGCTGCACCTCGTATTCAATACGAGTTGCAACATTCGGAATGGTCGGCAACTGAGGAATCTTTGGCAGCTCCGCGACCTGCTCGTCCCCCCAGACAGCAGAACAGCAGCAGACCTGCAACACCAAAAACTGGAACAGCATCCCGCAGCACACGCGTTGCACCTCTGGCCATTGCAGCCAGAATTCCGCGGTCCAGGTGTTTTTTTCGCCGCTGATTGTGGCTCCACGCATCCTTCGTTCCCTATGCTCACCGAGGGGAATCTGCTGCGTGCAGATTCGTGCCAGCCGTCAGTCCTTCACCGGCTGCCCTCATGATAGCCGAAGGCACTGCGGCAGCGGTACTGCAGTCCGCGAAAGCGTTCTTCGAAAAGGCTTTCCCCGGACAGTTCGGATCAGATCGCAACTGACCCACACCAGTCCTGTATCATGCGAAAGCACTGTTCACGGAAACTGAAAGAAATGGATCTCTGGCCAGCCCTGTTGATTGTTTGTCCGGTTGCATTTGTTGGCGGCGCCATCAATTCCATCGCGGGGGGCGCCACGCTGCTGACATTTCCCGCCCTGATGTATGCCCTCGAAAGCTCTGGACTTGGCGGAGGAATGGCAATCCTCGCCAATGGAACCAACAAGGTTGCCCTTTGCCCGGCGGCCTTTTCCGGAGCCCTGGGATTTCGCCGAGAACTGCGTTCACTTGGTTCACACGTCCTGCGACTGGCGATTCCCAGTTTGATTGGTGCGGCCGCAGGAACAATTCTGGTGGTCTCAAGTGGTGAAAAAAGCTTTCGAGCGATGGTGCCATGGCTGATTGCCGCAGCGACTTTACTGCTGATTTTTCAGCCTCAGATCACCGCAATGCAGTCTCGACTGCAGAAAACCTCCGATACCTCCGGTTCGTCAGGGCTGGTGTACGGACTGCAGTTTCTGATCGGTATGTACGGTGGATACTTTGGCGCGGGCATTGGAATTCTGATGATCACTTCACTGTCGCTGCTGCGGATTGGAGACATCCATCAGATCAATGCTTTAAAGAATATTCTGGGAGGGGTGATTAACGGCGTCGCCATGATCATTTTCCTGTACAACGGCGAGGTCGTCTGGAAACTTGCCGTGCCCATGATGGCAGCAGCGGTTGTGGGCGGTTGGTTGGGCGCAGAATGGGCCAGGCGTCTCGACCGCGGCCGTGTCCGCCGAATTATCATTGCCACTGGGATCACGCTCACGGCCTGGTATTTCGCAAAGATCTATTTCCTTGCCAACCCGGTCGACACCATGACTCCGCCGCAAACACAATCACCTTCTGTTCGGCCTGGCCCAACGGACTGAAGCCCGAATTTCCAAACTCAGTAATTCGCAATGAACACGGAACCCGGAATTCACTCGTCACTTCAGAACGATCTGCAACAACTTCTGCCACTGCTGATTCCCGGTCAACAACCCGTCGTTGTGGCCGTCTCCGGCGGGACCGACAGCATGGTGCTGCTGCACCTGCTGCATTCCCTTCCCAAATTTCGTCCGCGACTGATGGTAGCGCACCTGAATCACGGCCTGCGGGCAGCCGAAAGTGATGCTGACGAAGAACTTGTTCGGCAATTCTGCGGACAACATCAAATCCATTTGCAGACAAAAAAAACAACTGCCGACGAACTCAACGCACAAAGTCGTGGCAGTCTCGAAGAGTCAGCTCGCACGATGCGGTATGAGTTTCTGCTGCAGGTTGCCGAACAGGCGTCCGCTCAGGTTGTACTGACTGCTCATCATGCCGATGATCAGGCCGAAACACTGCTGCACAACCTGATTCGCGGCACAGGTCTGCACGGCTTGCGCGGCATGCAGCCAGCGCGACCACTTTCCAAAACCATACAGCTTGTCCGACCGCTGCTGGGAATTTCACGCACTGCTCTGGTTGAGTATGCTGCCATGTATCGGCTTCAATCGGCCGAAGATTCCAGTAACTCAGACCCAGCTTACACCCGCAACCGGCTGCGGCATGAAGTTCTGCCCTTGCTGACGCAGATTCGAGGAACTGATGTATCTCCGGCTTTGCTACGGCTGGCCGATCAGGCTGCGGAGGCGATCGACTGCCTGAATCAGCAGGCCGACCAGCTTCTGCAGCAGCATCTGCTGCAGCGTTCAAAGGACAGCGTGCGACTGCGCATCACGGACCTGGGCGGTGTTCATGACTTCCTGCTGCGACACGCTCTGGTTCGCCTGTGGGAACAACAGGGCTGGCCGCGGCAGCAAATGTCTTCCCTGCACTGGCACCGACTTTCCAGCCTGCTGCGACAAAAGGGGTCCATCAGCTTCCCCGGCGGCATTCAGGCGGAATCCGCGCGGGGGATGCTGATTCTCTCTCGCCCCCCCTGCGGGTGACACAACGAGCTGATCATTTCCCGGCTATTTCCTGCTGAACGCGTTTCATTGCCGTTTCCCGAGCGGCAGCGATGACCTCCGCCACACGAACCGGCACGAAACCCTGCCGCTTACTTTCGTCAGCCGCTTCCATAAAGGCATAGATTTCTATAGTCTCTTCC
>JAFMMM010000182.1 GCA_017859815.1 Planctomycetota bacterium
GGCGTCCTGCCTGCACCCGGTGTCCGCTTCGTTCGTTGACGAAGCAGGCGTCCTGCCTGCACCCGGTGTCCGCTTCGTTCGTTGACGAAGCGGACGGTAAGATGCCGCACAGTCGGCTTGATCGGCGAATGGATTCCTCACTCCAGGGCTGCCAACGAGCGGTCACGGCATCCCACAAATCGCCGAAGGCAACAACTGGCTCTCAGCCGGCACCTGCCGCCGTTCCGGCGGGCAGTTCAACAGAGGAGAAGACTGAAGATGGCAAATCCTGATCCGGGGCGTGTGTTGCGAGAGAAGTTACAGACGGGCAAGCGTGTGGTGGGCACGTTCATCCAGTACACCACCAATCCGGCCATTGTGGATGTGATCCCGCCGGATGCATTTGATTTCGTGATCGTGACCTGCGAACACAATGCGCTCGATCTGGCCGACTTTCTGCCACTCCGATACGCTCTGCAGGGTCGTGGGATTGCCTGCCTGGCGCGAATCCACAGCCGTGATCCGGATGATGTGGCAAAGGTCTGCGATACTTTCGATGGAGTGGTCGTTCCCTATGTAGAAGATGTCAACGAATTGCGGCATCTGGCGGCAGCGGCCGTCTACCGTCCGCTCAAGGGAGCCGCGCTGGAAACACTGCTGACCACCGGCCACTGGCCATCCGAAAAATCTCGGCAGTACGTTGCCGATCGAAATGCCAATACCGTTTTTGTGCCCATGGTCGAATCCGTGACCGCGATGGAGCACCTGGATGAGATCTGCAGTGTGCCCGGTGTGCATGCCGTGTTCGTCGGTCCCAATGACCTGACCACCTCCATGGGCATTCCCAATGAATACGATTCTCCGCAACTGATCGACGCTCTACAAGAAATCATCGATACCGCCGATCGCAGCCATGTGGCGGCCGGTTGCTGGTTCGGAAAACCCGACCAAATGCGACGCACCATCAACCAGGGAGCCCGATTCGTCGTCTATGGCAGCGATGGACTGCTCATGGCCGATGGCATTAACGCCTCCCTCTAAACTCACCCACGGGCAGGCGTTCCGCCTGCACCCGGTGTCCGCTTCGTTCGGTGACGAAGCGGACGGTAAGATGCTGCATATTCGGCACGATGGCCGAATCGACTCCATGCGTCAGGGCTGCCAACGAGCAGACCGGCACACCGCCAAGAGAAGCGTGGTCAACGAACCACGCGGAACACCGCCAATCGCCGAAGGTACAAACCGGCTCTCAGCCGGCTCTCAGCCGGGGGGGGGGTTAGAGATTGAAGTCGTCATCGCTCATGGGGCTAAAGTTCTCGAAGCGCATATATTCTTTGCGCCAGGTGAGTCGTACGATTCCGGTGGGACCACTCCGGTGTTTAGCGATCACGACTTCGGCTTCGCCGGGACGATCTTCCGGGTCATAGGCATCCGGGCGATGCAGGAACATCACCATATCGGCATCCTGCTCGATAGCCCCGGACTCACGCAGGTCTGCCAGTTTCGGACGTTTATCTTCACGAAGTTCCACGCCACGATTCAGCTGGGCCAGCGCAATCACGGGGACTTTCAATTCCTTGGCGAGGAACTTCAGTCGTCGGGAGATTCCTGCAATCTGCTGCTCGCGAGGAGAATTCTTATCATCCGGCTCGATCAGCTGCAGATAGTCGATAATGATCACACCCAGCGGTGACTGGCGATGCAGCCGGCGAGCCAGAGCGGCCACCTGAGTCATGGTGCGACCGGGCTGGTCATCGATAAACAGCGGCAGGCGGGACAACTCATCAGACGCCTGCACCAGTTTGGCATGCTGTTCATCAGAAAGATTGCCTGAACGCAGGTCATGTCCGTTGATCTTTGCGGAAATCGCAAGGAAGCGTTCTGCCAGTTCCAGATTGGACTGTTCCAGACTGAACAGCAGCACGCCTTTGTCGGACTTGGCCGCCACTGCGTGCGCGATATTACAGACGAGTGCGGTTTTGCCCATACTGGGTCGAGCCGCAAGGATAATCAGTTCTGTCGGCTGGAACCCGGTAGTTGTTTCATCGAGATCACGGAAGCCGGATGTGATCCCGGTCACATCACCCGTGCTCGCCATCCGCTCATCAATCCGACTGAACGCCTCCACCAGAATATCGCCCATCGCGATACTGGCATTGCTTCCCTGCGATTCCACAATACTGAAGATCTTCCGCTCCGCCACCTGCAGCATGTCTTCCACATCTTCAGCCGCCTCATAGCAGTCCGAAAGAATTTCGGTACATGCATAGATCAGGCTCCGCTGCATCCACTTGTCGCGAACGATGCCAGCGTAGTAGCGAACATGAGCCGCATGCGGAACCGACTCGAGGATTTCCGCGAGATAGGCGGGGCCGCCAATGTCGTCCAATTCATCACGGCGGACCAGTTCCTCCGCGAGGGTCACGGCATCAATCCCGCGAACTCCGGATTCGTACAGTTTATGAATTGCGGCGTAGATTTTCTGGTGAGCATCTCCGTAGAAATGTTCGGCCTTCAGCGACTCACCCACCTCATCAAACGCTTCATTCAACAGCAGGATACTGCCGAGCACACCGCGCTCAGCGTCGAGGTTCTGCGGTGGCACACGAAGCGGATCCTGCTGCGAATCGCGATCCGGACGGGATCTGCCACGTCGCCGATCCCTGCCGTCACCTGATCGTTCCGTCGCCATTTGCCGAGTCTCTCCTGCTTCGGTCGCCTGCGATTCAGGTGAACGCGTATTCGTTGGAGTGAGCGGTCGGCAGGCTGCCGCCGCTGCTACAGACGTCCAGAGGAACAAAAATCCTCAGGCGCAAATGCACCTGAGGATCTTCGAGTGTTCGATAACGTTGCTGAACGATCAGCCGCTGGTTGCGGAAGGCACGACCCAGACCTTGACCTCGGTCTGAACTTTTTCATGCAGCTTCAGCTTGACCGTATACATGCCCAGCTCGCGAATCGGTCCATCCAGCTTTACCTGATCCGCTTCGACAGGATGACCGGCAGCCTTCAGTGCTTCGCTGATATCGCGAGCCACAACGGAACCGTAGAGCTGATTGTCGGAAGTGGCGTTGGCTTCGATGGTTGCACTGTAGCGGCTGACTGCTTCCGCCATTTTCTTCAGTGACTTCAGGCGATCCTGCTCCAGAGCCGCAAGGCGAGCGCGGTGCTTTTCCACCATTCGCTTATTGTGCTCTGTGGCGATCGTGGCCTGTCCCTGAGGCAGCAGATAGTTGCGAGCGTATCCGGGTTTGACCTGGACAATATCTCCGCGTTTGCCAAGCTGGTCGATGTCGTGAACCAGCAATACTTCTACGTTGCGTGAACCTGTTTTCGTACCAGCCATTTCAACCCGTTCCTTAGAACATTAACGCGAAGGGCCGCAGCCGCTTCGAAGGTTACGATGTATCTGTTCTGCTGTCATCAGAAATCTGCGGAAGTGCAGGTGATTGTTGATCAGCAGCGTGATTGATTTGTTGTTCGGTCCGTTTTTGTCTGGACCGTTTCTGTTTTGGTCCGCAGCCAGCCGCGAATACTCCGCCGCCACTGTTTCGTCTCAGAACGGCACACCGTCGTCGCCATCCGGCATATCGTCATAGAATGTCTGGTCCGGAGATCGTCCCGCATCCTGTCCGGCGGAATTCCCGGCGGAATTCCCGCCAGCTGGTGCTGAATCAACCTCCTGACGCCCGCCACCGCGATTGCCCTGATATCCGCCGCCGCCACCACCACCGCCGGAACCGCCTTCACCGCGGCCACCAACCATTTGCATGCTGTCGGCGACAACCTTGAGCTTGGACCGCTTCTGTCCCGTTTCCTTGTCTTCCCACTTGTCCTGCTGCAGGCGTCCTTCGATCAGAACCGCTCGCCCTTTGGACAAGTATTCCCCGGCAATCTCCGCCGTCCTGCCCCAGACTGTGCAGTCCACGAACGTGGTATCTTCACGCCGTTCGTTGCTACGTTTGTCGGTGTAGGAGTTGTTGATCGCCAGTGTCAAATCAGACACTGCCGTTCCGCCGGAGGTATACCGGACCTCTGGATCACGCGTCAGATTGCCAAGAAGAATCACTTTGTTGAATGATGAAGCCATCGGCGTTTCTGCTCCTCCATGAGGTGATCACGAGTATTCTGCTGAGACGATCAGGAGAGTTTCAGTTACGGAAAACACCGCTCGTTACCGAACAGTGTACCGTTCACGAAACCCGCAGTGCTGTTGTCAGACCAGAACGGACGATTCGCCAACAATCACTCGGCGGAGTCGTCAGCCGCAGTCTCGTCTGCACCCTCGTCTTCTGTACGATCCCCACCAGCAGCACCGGTTAACGCTGCTACTGTTGCATCAAAGATGGTCTGTGGATGAGCAATCGTCATGTGACGAACAATGGTCTCGCTCAGCTGACACTGACGAACCAGAGTGCTCATGCCGGAACCTGGCATCGTGAACATCACGATGTAGTGCAGGCCCTTCCGCATACCTTCGACTTCATAAGCCAGTTTGCCGTCCTGCCACGGACGATGTGCAACAACGGTTGCCCCAGCCTTCTCCAGAACAGCAAGAATGTCGCTCGTGACCCCTTCCGGATCAGTCGCAAACTTGCCGCTGTCAACCAGGAACATTCCCTCATAGTTATGAGGCTTCTCTACTTTTGGCGCTGCGACAGACACGGATCTGCTGCTCCTCTTGCGAAAACACGTTGGTTCAGCCCGGCGAAATTCACCCGCGTGAACTTACGAACAACGATCAGCCAGAAGCAAACAGTGGACCCCCAGAGTGGCGATCACAACTTGCTGAACTGACAACCGCAGCCCTTCACCTTCTGCTGCTGAACAAATCTTCCGATATGGTGGTGCGGCCCAAACAGTCTAAGAAGAATGCCTGGAACGCCTGAATTTCTCTGATGCAGGCACTTCATTGTCGTGGACCCGACATTACAAAGTGACTCAGGAATCCGACGAATCGGCCTTCCCGCTGCCATTGTACCGATTCATTGCCCCGGAAACGCCCTCCGCCAGCCATGTTTCCACAGAATCTGCGGCCGTCTGACTGACCAATTCCACTTCCTCCCGGTCCTCCGCACGAAAACGTGCCAGCACCCAGGCGGCGGGATCCATTTTTCCGGGAGGCCGGTCGACACCAATTCGCAGCCGAGGCACTTTGTCGGTCCCCAGCCGCTGAATAATATCAGCCAGCCCTTTCTGACCACCGGCGGAACCGCCGGCCCGCCACCGAATTCGTCCCAGTGGCAAATTCATATCGTCACAAATCACCACAACCGACTCCGGCTCTACCTGATAGAACCGACAAATCTGCTGCACGGCCTCACCGCTGCGATTCATGTATGTCAGTGGTTTCACCAGCAGAACCCTGCTGCCGCCCGAATGGACGATCGCAAACTCCGCCTGAAACTTTGTCTGAACACCATCCGCCAACCAACGGCGAGCCAGGTGATCAACGATGTCGAATCCGACGTTGTGTCGGGTTCCCTGATACTGTGCCCCGGGATTCCCGAGACCAACGATGACTTTCATCGGCGGCTCCCTGTCTGCTTATGGAGCGTCGCTGATGTTGTTTCAAGCCTCATCACGCGGATTGTAAATCTCAACGACCAACTGATCGCCGGGAGTTACCAGATTCGCGTGCTCCGGCAAAGTCACAGCGGAAGCAAGCACCTTACCACCCACTTCCAATGCACCAATACGAACCGGAATCGACCGAGGAACACGGAAATCCGGGCAATTGATCTCAATGGTCTTCAAGTGCTGACGCAGAACGCCACCACTCTTCAGACCAACAGGCTCGCCACGCAGTTCGACCGGAACGTGGACATTCGCGCGGCCCGATGGGTTAACACGCTTCAAGTCCACATGCAAAACCTTCGTGCTGTACACGTCCCACTGCAGCTCCTGCACAACAGCCTTGTCCACGGTTCCGGCAACGTCGACGTCAACGACCGCTGAACGAGTGGCGACCAACTTTTCCACGTCTTCACGGCAAATCGTGACCGACTGGCCATCTTTGCCCAGACCGTAAATGTTCGCCGGGACCCGACCCTGCTCACGAACCCTGCCCGCATCGCGAGAACCAACTGATTCGCGAAGCTCGACCTTCAAAAGCAGATCTTCCGCCATTGGAACAACCCCAGAAAAGCATTTGCTGTAACTGTGAACAACAACCTTCAACGACGCAGCTTTGACACCCTGTTTCGTTGACCGCCCCGATGAATCCCATCGCGACGCAAATCGACCCGCTGCAAACAACACTCTTGATAATGCAAACGGATGAACTGTGTTGCGTAATACCTATTTTCTGCGTGGCAAAGGTTTCAAATCTAAACTGAACTAATGTCCAGAAACTCGGCACCAACCACGATTACTCGAAATGTTCTTTGCTCAGCGGAATCCGCTGAATCTCTTCGCTGCCAGTCAGCCAGGAACCTCTTAAACCCACGCATTCGACCGGGAAACGCCGTCTTCCTGAGTCTTTTGAGTGTTCTGCGGGTGTTTTCCCGAAACCCCAAGACTCGACATCGTGCGACGCTTAGAGCCCGCTGCGACGGCAGCAACCTGTGAGGCGTGACATTGCAAGAACCTGCATTTCACACCCAGCACATGCCGCGTGCGATGCAACCGGTCACAAAACCAGAGCAAATCCGGAAAAGAACTGGCAATACGGCCAGTTCCACCAGATGCCTCACAGAGCGAGTCTGCCCCGGAAACCACCACGGCACGCGCGCAAATGCTGCCCGAAGAGCAGAACCCACGCGCGGGGAAACCGGGCAAGATACCGAGCAAAATTCTCGGCTTCAACAGCAGATGAGACGAAACGGGCGAAATCGCAATCCTTGGAGATCCCGCACGGGCGTGGATCTGAACGGCTGGTCCGGCTGCAAATGGTCAATCTTCCCGGTTCCCAGACGATCCGGAGGATGATTACGCTGCTCTGCTCGCTCCCCGTCATCCTTCCTTCAGTAGCTGTCCCTCACAATATCACTGACGATTCGACGACGTCGCATGCGGCGGCGAACACGGTGAATCCAGCGATCTTCACTGCCGCTGGACTCCTTAAAGAATGAACCGGACATCAGCCGGTAGAAGAAAAGCAGCGTAAATGCGCCGAAAACTGCCGCCAGGAACCCGCGGAGACTAATGGGGTCAATCGATGCATCGCGGAAAAAGAACAGCGCCGTCCCGCAGCCAATCACGCTTCCGGCAATGCCCATGAGCATTGTGGTCAGAGCCCCGCCCGGGTCTCGCCCCGGCATAATTGCTTTGGCGGCAAGGCCTGTCAACGTGCCAAACCCAACCCAGCGAAGCAGCTCATTCACGCTGTTTCTGAGAATTTCAATGAATTCCATTTCCGACATGCTGCCAGCCTCCTGCTTACCCGCCGGTCGATTCGCGTTGTGTCCGTTCGCTGCGCGCAATTCCACCCGCGTCCTTCTCTGTAGTTTCTTTTCGGCAAATTCTTCCCAATCCACGCAGACGTTTCCCGGTCTGTGCCCGGTTCACGGCGGTCGCTTTCCGGAGCGGGTGGGTGTCGGCATTTTCGGCCGTTGAGACGCTCTCCGTGGCCGTCGGGAGCTCGCTTCAGTCGTCGCCAATACGGCGGAATCGAGGCTGTCGCTCACCGGCGATCACCACATCTTCTCGAAACATTTCGAGCGGGCGGACCCAAAGCGACCGGTTTCCGTAGTCAGTCCTGTACACCACCAGCCGCTCCCGACTTTCCGAGTGCGTGGCGACGCCGATCACCAGATAGTCTTTCCCCTTGTAGTGTCGATAGCGACCGGGAAGCACCTCCGCAGGTGTCTGGTCCATGACAAGTGCCTTTCTGCGACGGGGATCAGTTCAGCAGGAACGGATCAAACACCATATCGCCGGCACTCTCCGTCTTCTTAGCGGCATGCTTGATCGCTTCAACTGCAGTTGCTGTGGCTGCGTCCTGGGCGTCACGAACGAAACCGCTGACGATCCCGTCTGCGTCTCGACTGGTGGCCGGAGTGCCCGAATCGTTCGCGATCTCCTGCAGCAATTCCGTTGCCTGTCGCTGCAGTGCCGAGGTTACTTCCTTGAACGGAGCGGCTTCTTCGAGTGCTGGCGGCGATTCGGAGGGAACGGTGGTTGCGGGTCGGACAACAGCATCGGAATCATTTTGCAGATTGCCGAACAACAGTCGTTCGGCCTGCTCAGCCTGCCGACGAATTCGATCAGCGGCAGCTTCTGCGGTCTCGCCGGAAGTGCTGCCCAGAACCGGACGCTGGACTTCCCGGATCTGTGCAGTTGAGAATCGACCTGTCGCTGCAGCAGAGGATTCTGCGCGGAAGGGGTCACTACTTTCTACTGGCGTCTCACTTTCGAGCGCCTGTGCCTGTCCCCAACCTGCAGCAGCGTTGACCGCGACCCGAGTTTCTTCGTTGAGATTCAGGCCGCTGTTGAGTCGGGATTCCCGCAGGAAATCACGAAGCTGGTCGACGGTGGAGTTCTTTTCGGCGGTCAGGTCGCCCAGCGAGCTGACAACTGATTCCGCAATCAGATCGGTGGATCCGTTGGCCATCAGGGCCTGAGCAAGTTCCAGACGGTCTGACCATCGCTTGGCATCCCAACCCCGGACATCATTGTAAGCCAGACCCAGCGACTGCCGAGGCGTTCGCGGAATCACTTTGACGCCGGACGGAGCTTTGACGACGTGGTACTGCAATGCGAAAAACATCGCTGCAGAGCCCAGTGCTGCTCCGGTGATGAAAGAACGGATTCGTCCCACAGGTTTGTCCTCGCTTCCGCGATCTGTGCAACCTGAAAATGGCATCCGCTTGCCACGCCGTGAGATCGTCCTGATGGGACAACACTACACGCTGTATTGGAAGAACCTTTCGCAATTCCCGCGGACGCGGGTGAGATTCCGGGGCTGCTTTGCCGGCAGCCGGTTCGTTCTTCGCAGTTTACCCACACAGAACAGACCGAAGACTTCCCGGAAACTGCACAGCCTGACAGGTGCGATTCGTCGGCACCAGTCGGTCTTCAGTCGACGTGACGGATTCTGCACGGACTCTCAAAGACGGCGCGAGCTGAGCACATGGATTGCCGGGAAGCCTGACTACTGCTGCCCTGACGGCTCCTGACCCGCACGCCGAGCGTGGTTGATATAAACCACCGGCACGGGAGGGCTGACTTCCTTTACCTTCGCGGGAGCAGCGTCTTCCGGAAGCAGAATTTCTTCGAGTGAGTCGGACTGCAACAGAGCGGTTCGTCGCCGATTCTGACTTTTGTTGCGCTTCCGCAGACCGCTGAATGGTGCCGTCGAGAAGATCGTGCGGATCATGACACCAACGGCGACCACCAGGAACACGGAGGGAATCTGATGCCGACTCGCGGTGACATTGTGTGGTGAGCCACCGCCCAACTGAGATGCCATGACTGCCAGATCACCTGCTGTTGCGCCCGCCTGTGAATTGATGCCAATGGAACTGTCTGCATCTACAGCGGGAATGAGACCGCTGAAAACAGTCAGAACAGCGATGCTACTAAAAAAATGTAAGTTCCACATAACGAACTCCGACCACCGAAAGCAGATGGATTCTTCAGAAGCGCCTTCCTTTGCCAATGCTCAATTCCCTGATGACACGCACGGGGGCATCGTTGGGAGTAGCCAGCAGTTCGCATGCCCGCAGTGACATTGAAATTCAATGACGCAAAAAGCCGTACGCGGCACCGCCTCCCAGGTTCAGGATGTAACGATTATGTGGATTATGGGCGGACATGATGAACAGAACGGTTTGACGGATTGACCGAAATCGTCGCCCTGTACTTTCCTGACGCACCGTCAGGAGAATCGATTGACAAGACAATGAAACACTATGCAAATACTTGATGAAAAGCTCTTTAGGCTTACGCAGACATTAAGAATTGCTTTTGGGGCCCGGTGACATGCAACCGACCGATGGTCGGGGTTTTCTGGTGTCGAGCGAGCTGTCAGGTGATGTTGGTCACTGAATTCGATATGCTGTCGGGAAGTTTTGTCGGTCTCGGTCTGCGAGTGATGACAGTCCTGCAGCAGGCCTCTGAGGCCGCATGGGTCCGCCGGGCGACGCTGCTGCACAGAGTTTTTGGTCAGCGTACATTTCTGGGGATGGGAAGGTCCGGTATGACCAGCAAACGTGCCGTTGCACAACTGCTGCAGATGTTGCAGGCCACCGGTGTATCGCACGTTCCTCGCGTGACTCCACCCGCCCGCCGTGCTCCCGCTGCGGCAAACGCGGGGACCGCCGCGAAGCCGGGGCGACCTCATCAAGCTTTTCAAAAAAACGCTGCAGTGTCGGGCACCAGCCCGCCTCGGTCTCGACTGCTTGCCGCTCAGGGTTCGC
>JAFMMM010000183.1 GCA_017859815.1 Planctomycetota bacterium
GCTGGATCAACAGTGCCCAGCGGCAACTCATTAAAGCCAAACAGAGCAAGAGGAATGACCAGTAACAAGATCAGGTATTCGCGTCGCATATCGGGCTCCCTGCCTGCGATTTGCCGTCCGTGTTCCGAGATGCTGAAGACCAGCATTCGAGCAATTCGAGGCCCGAATTTTAGGATCCTTTGGAAAATTGTGCGAGAGCAATCAGCAGCTGAAAAAAATCCGATGAGTTGCCATCTTCCCGCAGGTCGCGCCCCCAAAGCAGGCTGGCGATACTCTCAATCCGCTGACTTTGCGCTAACCCCTGAGGCAGATCATCGCCAACCCCCTCGAGACCAAAAGACGCTCCCGCAAGCTCGTCGCAAACAGCACCGGTTTTGTCAGCATCATCACCAAATCCACTGCTTTCCGGACCGCTGTGGAAAACTCATCAGCATCGTGAAAGGCTCCTGGAGCCGCTTCAAGACTTCTGACGCGGAACCGAACCCGCAAATATCGGGCGGTGAACGATGCCGAAAGTTCCCGCTCATGACCTCCTGAATTTCGGGATGAAACGGGCGCGGCTGAGCAACCAGCTGCAACGGTTCCCAGCGAGCGCCGCGGATCGTCGATCGGTCGACGCCGCTGGTCCAACCCGCCAGCATTCACACCATGCAGCGGCAGGCATCCAGACGCTGGGGGCTGCCGTGTGGGGGGAAACTGGACTCCATCCCCAGTTCTGCCAGGCGGACTGGATCATCCTGCAGCAGTCTCCAGGCGGCGATGGCCACTGATGCCAGCCGCAAGTTGGAACCATTTCCTGCGGCCTGCTCAGAACGACTGGCAGCTTGCTTCACTCGGGTCATTCTTGTCGGTGGGCTTCACCGTGCCGGGAAAGACCGTAACCAAACAGCAAGTCCCTCCAAATGATAATTCACCGCAGTTCCAGCAGAAGTGATGTTCAGAAATAAGTCGGACTGTTAGCATACCGCTGTCACGAAGTGCGAACTTCATCCAACTCCGAAGCTCAATCTTTCAACAGCCTGCCCCTTCTTTCTCCGGAGATCTCGTTGGACACTTCGTTGTTGAAAATCGAAAAGCATGAGCAGGGAACAATTGTCACCCCCGTCCAGAAACAGTTCCTCAGCGCCACCGAAAGTCGACCGCTCTGGGACCAGATCGGAAAACTGGCCCAGGAGCCTCAATGCCAGTCACTGGTGATTGACCTGACTCACGTGACATTCATCTCCAGCGAGATTCTTGGCGAGTTCATCGAATTGACTCGAGCGATGAAGCGACGAGCAGGCACCCTTTATATCAGCAAGGTCTGCAAGGAAATCCTTGACGTGGTGAAGCTGATGAAACTGGACGAAGTGTTGATGATCACGGATGACAGCCTGCAACCGTTCCGATCAGACACGGAATAAACTCTGCAGAAAAGGACATGCCTGCAAGCCTGCCAAAGCGTTCTTCAGCACAGGGAAGTCTGTTCTCCATTATCCGATAAATCCCCGGCGAAGAGCGTCCTGGGGTCTGAAACGACCTGCCTCCCGTTTGAGACCATTCGCATGCGGCATCTTCTGAACAACAATTCAACTCGGGTTCCCTTTCGCACGGCCACAGGCACCAGCGTCCTGCTGGCAGCACTCTGCTGCTTAGCCGCTGGATGGATGGCCAACATGGCTGTGCCGCCAGCCTGGGTGCCGCCAGGAACTCCCCACGAAGTCACGCAACGCCCACAGCTGCGCGAATCCGCTGTCACTCCCGCGTCGCCACAACTTGCGGATTCACAACCAGGCCCACCGCTCCAACAGGCTCAGCAGGGCCGTCCCGGGCAGACCAGTCCCGAGCGGCGAAATCGGCGACGGCCTCAGTACGGTCCGGTCAACGAATCCCAGCCGCAGGACGAATGGCCGCAGTGGGAACTGGCCGAACAATTCGAACACGACGTCTTTACCTTTGTGCGAATTGAATTCGACTCCTTCGGGCGAGGTGGCTACAACGGAGGCTGGCGGAATGACTACCCTGATTGCGATCTCAACTTCTCGTACCGCCTGCAGGAACTCACTTCGCTGCAGGTGGATCCGAAGGGACGCGTGCTGCGACTGACAGACCCATCGCTGTTCGACCATCCCTTCATCTTCATGTCCAATCTGCAACAGATTTCCCTGAGCGCACCGGAAACACTGGCCCTGCAACGCTATCTGCTGAGTGGGGGGTTTCTGCTGGCCGACGACTTCTGGACACCCGCTGCGTGGAGGCATATTCAGTCGGTGATGGAGCAGGTTCTTCCCGGCCGGAAGCCGGTGGAACTGCCATACAACCATCCGATTTTCCATCTGATCTATGACCTGCCGGAAATCCCGCGAATCCCCAGCATTCGCGCCTGGCAGCAGGGCTACACGTTTGAATACTGGCACGGCGACCCGGAGGGTGATGAAGACCCACACTTCATGGGTTACTTTGACGATGCCGGCCGCCTCATCGCGATTTTCTGCTACAACAATGACGTCGGCGATGGCTTTGAACGCGAAGGAGAAAATCACGAATACTTCGAGAAGTACTCCGTTCAAGTCTCGTATCCGCTGGGAATCAATATCGTCATGTATGCGCTGACTCACTGACTGGTTCACTGCAGCAGCGCCCACCACTAACACGCCGCACCAGCACAGAAATCCTCCACCAGTCCCACCCCAATGAATGTTCTGGAACTCAACGGACTTGTACGCAGCTTCCCCGGGACACTGGCAGTGGATCGCGTCTCACTGTCATTGCGTGCCGGGGAAATTCATGGTCTGGTTGGCGGCAACGGCGCGGGCAAGTCCACACTCATTCGCATGATCGCCGGTCTCATCACACCAGATACCGGAACCATCTGTTCCAATGGCGTCCGAATGGACGTCTGGGATACGAACTCAGCCGAACGCGCCGGGATCGTTACCGTCCATCAGGAAGGCGAGTTCTTTCCCACGCTCTCTGTCGCCGAGAACACCGCGCATGCCAGCGGCTTCCCGCGTACCCGGGGCGGCCTGATTGACTGGGCGACGTTACACGCCCAGTGCCAGGCACTGCTCCAAGGTTGCCCTGAGCAGGCCCATCCACAGCGGCTGGCTTCCTCACTCAGCAATTCTGCCCGACAGCTGATTCGACTCGCTGCGGCACTGCACCAAAAACCGCAACTGCTGATCCTTGATGAACCGACCGCGGCATTGAGTCACCATGAATCCGAATGGCTGTTCCAAAAAATTCGTCAGCTGAAATCCGACGGCGGAACAGTGCTGTACATCTCCCATCGTCTGGAAGAGGTCCTCGGAAATTGTGACCGGGTCAGCGTACTCAGAGACGGCCGCCTGATCGCCACCACCCCGGCAGCAGACTGGACAACAGCTGCCCTGATCACGGCCATGGCAGCGTCTTCCTCTGACGAGACGACGAACATGACCACGTCAGACGCGACGCAAACCGGGCACAACGCACTGCTGCCGGCTGACGAAACGCAGTTCACAGAAGGCCCCACTCCTCCGGGCAGAAATTCCGCCGAAGCAGCAATCGTTATCACATGGCCAAATTCGCGTCGGCCGGAAGGTGTCGACAAACTCCCAGTCGCTCGCGGCCAAATTGTGGCGATTTATGGTTTGATCGGCTCCGGTCGCTCGAGCTTTGCTGAAAAGATCATGCAGCTGCGTGAGAGGGACGGGCTGAGTATTTCAATCAACAATCAGGAATTGACCGGTGATACTCCTCGCAGGATGCTGCGCGAAGGAATTTCTCTTCTGCCCGAAGATCGTCTGACTCAATCTGTGTTTGCAACCCACACGATTCGTGCCAATGTTGTTCTTTCCAGCCTGTATCAAACTGGCATCTGCGGACTCATCAACACAGCAGTAGAACGCCGGGCCAGCCACCGGGTGATTCACGATTTCAACGTCCGCTGTTCCGGCACAGAGCAGACGATGCAGACGCTTTCAGGTGGCAACCAACAGAAACTGCTGCTGGGACGCTGTCTTTTGGGCGAACCGCGGTTGCTGATTCTCGATGAGCCGACTCGTGGTGTTGATGCAGCGGCCCGCCTTGATCTCTATCAGGCGATCCGAGACACAGCATCATGCGGTGCCGCCGTTCTGATGCTGACCTCAGATCTGGATGAAGCACTGGAACAGGCCGACAGCGTTGCCGTATTTCGGAACGGACAGCTGCAGCAGATTTTTTCGGCAGCCCCACAGCAGCGATCCGCGGTCACTGCTGCCGCATTCGGAACGAATCGGGGAAGCGACCAGGCTGCCCCACTGCAGCATCCGGACAGCACTGACACGGCGAAATCATCTGCGACGCGGACGGAGACCACACCATCCGCCGCAGACACTTCCGGCCGCACACCAATCGGCGTGAACCAGCGATTTCTCAACCGCAGCGAATTCATTCTGGCGGTGGCTGTCTGCGGTCTGATTCTGCAGTTGAAGACGTCTGCCAGCGGTTTTCAACTGTTCTCTGTATTGCATGCGGCGGCACCATGGTGTGTGCTCAGCCTCGCTGCCATGGTGGTCATCATCGCCGGCGGTATCGATATCTCAATCGGATCCATCCTTGCGGTGGCTGCGGCTGCGGCTGCGAACGTCCTGCAGCAACCGCTGCCCGCTGCAATATCACTGCCGCTTGCCCTGGTCACCGCGATCGTTACGGGAGCTTGCTGCGGTCTGATCAATGGCTGGACGGCGGTTCGATTCCACATCCATCCGATTGTGGTCACGTTGGGGACGCTGACGATCTTCCGCGGGCTCGTGATCCTGATGCTGGGGCGAAATGCCATTACTGGAATCGCACCAGAGTTGCATTTTCTGTCTCTGCATGAAGCCTCAGGCTTTCGAACGGGGATTGTCGTGGCCGCGGGGGTGGTGATTGCGGCTGCGGTGTGGCTGCGTCGCACGCAGACCGGCAGACAACTGTATGCGGTGGGATCTTCAGCGAATGCTGCATTTCAGTGTGGCCTGCCGGTTCGCAGAATTCGAATTCTGAGTTTTGTGATTTCCGGAGCCCTTGCCGGACTCACCGGGATCATGCAGCTGTCATCCTCAATGCAGATGCAGGGGACACTGGGAAATGGCTGGGAGCTGACTGCCATCGCTGCGGCGGTGATCGGCGGCGTTTCCATCGACGGAGGCCGCGGCACGGTGATTGGTGTCATTCTTGGCTGTATCCTGTTGCGACTTTCAGGAACCGCTCTGGTGCATTGGGGAATTCCGGATCATCACTTACAGCTGTTTACGGGGGCAATGCTGTTCCTGGCTGTCGCCGTGGGCGGAAGTCGCCGGGGAGGGGAGCATCGCCATGGATAAACCCCGAACACTCAGCAGGACGCGGCAAACCCCTGCGAAAAACATGTCCCAATCGGTTTTCCGGGGTTCCGAATTTTTCTCCGCCGGCAGGCTGGTACCGATCCTGCTGTTGATCTGCTCCGCCGGTATCATCGCGTCCCAGGTCCATCGCCCCGTGATTTTGCTGAAGACATGGCTGCCCTGGATTGATGTGGGATGTCTGGCAATCGCAATGACGCCGGTGATCATGATGGGCGGCATCGACCTGTCTGTCGCTTCGCAAGTGGCACTCCATTCCGTCGTCTTTGGGCTCTGCCTGCAGGCGGGTTGGCCGTTGTTTCCAGCGATCTCCTGCACCCTCTGCGTGGCAGTGTTTTGCGGCTTTGTCAACGGTGGGCTGGTTGCACGGGGACGTCCCTCCCTGCTTGTCACGCTGGCCACAATGGCGTTGTATCGCGGTTTCGCCATGAGTTTTGCAGGGGCGGAACCAGTTCGGTTGGCCACACCAGTCTCGGATCCCGACCATTTGCCGGTGCAGTACATTGCTTTCGCTGGCCTCGCATTTTTCGCATGGCTCCTTGTTCACCGCACTACGGCTGGACGCTGGATTCTGGCCGTTGGTGAGAATCGCACCGCTGCCCGCATCTCCGGAGTTCCCGACCGACGTCTGGATGTTCTGGCATGGACCACGTGTGGATTGACCGCCGGACTGGTTGCCGTAATGAACGTCCTGCAGCACAATGTGGCGATTCCCGACTCAGCGTTGGGAGCGGAGTTGCAGGCGATCGCCTGTGTCATTGTGGGAGGCACGCTGATCACCGGTGGCCGGGGAGGAATGACCGGCACGCTGCTGGGGATCGCCGTTGTCTCCACTCTCGATATCGCTCTGCAGTTTCTCAGCACTCGTTTCCCCTTGATCAGCGTGGAATCCCGAATGATTGTCACGGGAATTCTGCTCATCAGCGTCGCAGTTTCGACTCAGAATTTCGCTGGAAAGCGTTCCGCATGAAAACCTCCAACATGACGTTGCCTGTGTTTCTGGCGCTGGTCCTCGCCGGATGTGGCGACTCAACAGCAGAGCGTCCGGTCCGCATGGCCATGCTTCCCAAGTTGGTTGGGATTGGTTATTTCGACGCGGCCGAAACAGGAGCGCGCGAGGCAGCCAGTGAACTCGGCATCGAACTCACCTACGACGGCCCTGCAGAGGCTCGCCACGAAGACCAGATGCGTATGATCGATGGCTGGAATGCGATGGGGATTGACATCATCGCGGTGGCCCCCAACGACCCGGATGGCATCGCTGCAACGTTGAAAACAGCAGTCGATTCCGGGGTGCGAACCATCACCTGGGACACAGATGCCAATCGGCAGTCGTCCGGCCGCGAATATTTCGTGAATCAGGCCGAAAGTTTGGCGATCGCCCGCGGCATGGTGGACCTGATGGTCAGGACTCGGGAATCCAAAGGGCTGCCACTGGCCGGCTCTTACCTGATCGTCAGCGGCACTCCCACGGCAGCCAACCAAAACACGTGGATCCGGCAAATGACTGAGTATCTGCAGGAGACTCACCCGGAAATGGAACTGCTGCCACCTCTGACCCCCGGCGAAGACCAAAGCCTGGCACAGGAGCAAACCACTGCGGCACTGAATGCGCACGCGGAACTCAACGGCATCTGGGGAATGACTTCGGTGGCCTTACCAGCAGCCGCCAGAGCGGTCACTGATGCTGCCCGCACCGACTCAGTGTGTGTGACCGGCGTCAGTCTTCCCAGTCTGATGCGAGAGTATGTTCAGAATGGTTCGGTGGATAGTTTTCTGCTTTGGGATGTGGTTGACCTCGGTTACCTCACGGTCCACGTCGCTGCTCGACTGCACCAGAAGACTCTGCAACCTGGACGGACTGACTTTGGTCGTCTCAAAAACATTGAAGTCCGCGACGGCGAAGTCATTCTCGGTCCTCCACAGATCTTTGATCGCTCCAACATCGACGACTTCAGCTTCTGATTGTCCGCATGAACGGCATTAACGACATCCGCAGGGTTCATCCAGTTGCGCTCAGCAAAAGCAGCATTCTGCTGGCGGCTTTGCTGACAGTGTTCGGATGCAGTGATCAATCCGACACCCCCGCCCCGGCAGACTCTCACCAGATCATGCTGGACACCCTGAAGCGCGTGCATCAGGATTCGGTCACCGAGCATCCGTTTCTGGGGATCCGCCAGTTGCAGGAGACGCGTCTGGCCGTACAACAGGCCGACCCGCAAACTCCACCGGAGCAACTCAGCGTCCTGCACGGACTCTATGGTCGTGAATTGCTGCGGATGGGACGTACGGCTGAAGCCGTCGAGCAGATGAAGCGAGCGCTGCAATTGCTGGAGACTTCCGACTCACCGGCACCTGAAACGCGGCAGCAACTGCTGTATCAGTTGGGAGTTGCCAGCCTGCGTCTTGGCGAAAACGCGAATTGTGTCCACTGTGTCAACGGAGAACGATGCCTCTTCCCAATCCGCGACCGTGGACTTCACGATGATCCTGCAGGCAGCGAAGCTGCCATTGGTTTCCTGCAACAGGCTCTGGCACTGGATCCCACCGATCTGCGCAGTCGCTGGCTGCTGAATATTGCTGCCATGACACTGGGAAGGCATCCCGAGGGAATCTCAGAACAACACCGAATTCCGTCAACTCCCCCCAACAGCGCGGAATCCCCGGTGGGAGCGTTCATCAACAGGGCCGAAGAAATGGGGCTGGACCAGGCAGGCTGGGCCGGCGGAATCGCGGTGGATGACTTCGACGGCGATTTAGATCTGGACATCTTCATGTCGTCGTGGACCACGGACGGGCAGTTGCACTACTTCCGAAATGAAGGCGACGGCACGTTCAGCAATCAAACGGAAGCGGCCGGCCTGACAGGAATAACCGGCGGCCTGAATATCCTGCATGCTGATTATGACAACGACGATGACCTTGACCTGCTGGTCCTGCGAGGAGCGTGGCTGGGTGAACACGGACTGCATCCCAATTCACTGCTGCAGAATCTCGGCAATGGCAGGTTTCAAGACGTGACTTTCTCTGCGGGACTTGCTGACCGCAACTACCCGACCCAAACAGCAGTCTGGGATGACTTTGATCTCGATGGTGATCTGGACCTGTTTGTTGGGAACGAAAACTATGTCACGCAACTTTACGAGAATGAGGGGAATGGTCACTTCCAGGACGTTGCCATTCAAACTCGAGCCAATCTGACCGGCTTTGTGAAGGGTTGTACTTCAGGAGATTTCAACGGAGATGGTTATCCTGACATTTACGTCACCAGACTGCAGGGACCGAACAGCTTGTTGCGCAACAATGGGGACTTCACATTTACAGATGTCGCCCGAAAAACTGGCGTTACGGGGCCGCACAACGCCTTTGCCACCTGGTTCTGGGACCTGAACAACGACGGACACCTCGACCTTTATACTGGAAGCTACGAGTGGGGTATCCAGCACATCGCTGCTGATTTTCTGGGGCAGCCAGCCCAAACTGAACCGGACGCCCTGTATCTTGGCCAGCCCGATGGAAGCCTCCGATTCGGAACACAGCAGCTGCAATACCCACGTGTCACTCAGCCGATGGGAGCGAACTTTGGAGACATCGACAACGACGGTTTTCTGGATGTGGCATTGGGAACCGGCTACGTCGATTACGAGGGGCTGATGCCCAATCTGCTGCTGCATAATCAGCGCGGTCAGGCCTTTGCAGACATTACGACAGATTCCCGCACCGGTCATCTGCAAAAAGGTCACGGCATGGCCTTCGCCGATCTGGACCATGACGGTGACCAGGATCTGATCGCTGTCATGGGCGGATGGTTTGCCGGCGATTCGTTTCGGCGAGCTGTTTTCGACAACCCCGGGTGCGGAAATCAATCGATCACGCTGCGCCTGAGAGGTGTGCACAGCAACCGTTACGGTGTCGGCTGTCGGGTCAAAGCCACTTTTCGGTCACAGGACGGTCAGGACCGCACGATCTTTCGCTGGATGAATACCGGTGGCAGTTTTGGTTCAGCCCCGCTCCGCATGCATCTGGGCATTGAGTCCGCCACCAGCGTCAGCACATTGGAAGTCTGGTGGCCGTTGAGCAAGACCCGGCAGACGTTTCACGACATCGCCGCTGGCAGCCATGTCGAAGTCCAGGAAGACTCCAGCGAACTGCAAATCGACGCGTTACCGCAGATGCAGTTTCCACAACGCAAACAGCCGGGCTGAACGCATCATGACCCAACCACTGTTCAGTCTGCCCGCAGTCTCGGAGCACATGGACTCAACAGCTGATTGCCCGGGAGAAGTCGCAACTCCCTCATTGGCTTCCCCGTTCTGCAGAAATGCACGCAGGCGTTGCACATGCACCTGCAGTTCCTCGTGCAGCAACGCAACAGCATTGCGAAAGTGTGGCAATTCTGAGCTGGGTGCTGCCGACCGTTGATCGTCATACAGCAAAGGCACAAACCAGAGACTCTCGCCCGACGGCCGCACTCCAAACAACGAGGCAAAATGCGGCATCACGGTCGCTGGCTGCTGAACCTCGGCGGACTGTTCGATGAACTCAGCAATCACCGTGCGGCTTTCCCGACTCAGAATTCCGTCGAACGATCCACTGACTGTTCCGACACCGGGTTCCACCGGAATCTTCAGCTCACCGTAATACCGACCGTCGCCATGCAATCCTCGAATAACCCAGCGAATGCCGGGAGAACCATCGCAGCGGTATCGAATGGAATCGATCGGCGTGGATAATTCGCCGCCGCATCTCGCCGCGACTGATTCCTGCACCTGCTGCATCCTCCGCTGCTCTCTAACCGGATGTTTCCGGGCAGAACCGTGACGACTCAGAGTACACATGATAATCTTCTGACCACATTTCCCAAAGACACCGGATCAAACAGGACATCTCTGATGTTGAACTCATGTTCCAGCCTTTTAAGCCTCGTGATGGTATTTCTGAGCCCGCTGTCGAGCTTCGGTCCGCAGGTCAT
>JAFMMM010000184.1 GCA_017859815.1 Planctomycetota bacterium
TAGCTGGCGATAGCCGCCGCGGAATCCCAGAGCATCGGCGGTCCGCACATCGCTGATTCGCCCGACCGGCAGCGTTTCCGCCACGGTGCTCCAGAAACGTGCGGCCAGCATCACCGCTGCCGGACTTTGCTGAAGGTCAAACTGTTGTCGCCGCAGTACGCGGGGATACTTTGCGGCCAGCGGAGCCAGCAAATCAAACAGCTGTTCACGGCGTCGTTCGGAAAGCAGGTCGGCGCGTAAGTCCGACTGAATGGCTGCCAGCGCGGCAAACAACTGGTCGCGAAAGGCGGCATCGGTACGAATGCGTTCGTCTGCGGGAGTTGTGTTGCTGCTGAGTTGCCGGGCGAATTCCTGCGCACGCTGCATGGCGGAGATGCCTCGCATCAGAAACAGCCGGCCATTTTTTCCGCCGCTCAGCAAATCCACAACACCATCGCGATTGAGATCACACAACTCCGGCGTCGTGTCGTCGGAATTCAACTGGCGGATATTGAGCGTCGCGCCGAGGGCGTTACGCAGCTGCTGCCCGGACGACAGTCGGGGAACGCTCGCTGAGCCGATATTGCGGTACAGAGTGACAGTCCCCCAGTTGATCCCCAGAAGCAGATCGAGAGAACCACTTCGATCAAAGTCCACAACACGCGGATGGGCGTTGTAAGCTGCCTTGATGTCATGGAAGGAGACCGCCGGTTCGAATCGTGGCTGTGTGGAGGTGCCGGAATTGTGATGCCAGGTCAGCGCACCATCAAAGCCACCGACGATCAGATCCAGCAGACCATCGCCGTCCCAGTCAGCCACATCAAAACGGCCCTGACAACCGTTCTGCACCGTGACATCCAGCGATTCCTGCGCAAAGACTGGTTTTTGCTGTCGTCCGACGTGCAGGTGAATGGAAATCTGATTGTTGGAGTGGGCCACAAGCAAATCCGGCAGCTGGTCAGCATTCACATCAGCCAAAGTCGCTCCCGTATAACTGTTGCCCCACTGTTGGCGTTTGCCGGCGACAATTGGCTGCGGCTCTGCGAAACGAATTGCGGTCGCTGTGGACCGATTTTCCAGCCACCAGAGTTTTCCCTTCCCGTCCCCGACGATCAGGTCCGGCAACGCATCGTTACCGCCGCTGGCGATTCGCACTGTGGCGTGGTTTTCGAAGATCAACGAACCTGTGGGGCCCCGCAGTTCTTCCGCTTCCCCGAATGACATGGTTGGGCTGCTGTCGGCAGAACCCGGTGCGGCAGAGGCCGACGTTGCAGAACACAACAGAAATCCTGTGTGAATGATCAGCAGGAATGTTGGCGAGCAGGAAGGCTTCGAGAGCACGAGATTCACTTTCAGAAGGAGGTGCCGAGCGGATTAACCGCCTCGATTTGTCTGGCAGACCGGGTCATCGTCGACATTGGTACCAACGGGAGAAACGGTTTGCGATTGCACAAGCGCGTGCAACCGTGCAGGATACATTGTGGGACAGTATGACTGTAAGAAAGAAAGCGTAGTCGATGATGATCCGATTTGCCTGCCTGCTGGCGATCAGCGCTGCAATTCTGAATTCAGCCCGTGCTGACAAGGCCCCGAACGACCTGTTGCGGACGCACTGCATTTCCTGCCATGGATCCGGGGGCGAATTTGAAGGCGGGGTGGATCTGCGTCAATTACTGGAGAAGTCTGACTCGCTGGATGCAGCTGTGTTGTTGAAGGTCGTGAAAGTTCTCGACAACCGCGAAATGCCTCCGGTGACCGAGTCGCAACTGGCGGACGACGAGCGGCAGCAGTTGTTTCAGATGGTCCGGAGTCACCTTGAAGCATCTCTGCAGGATCATCCGTTTGAGCCGGTTCCGATTCGGCGGATGAATCGCTTTCAGTACAACAACGCGATTGTGGATCTGCTGGAACTGGATCGTGATATCTTCCAGCTGAATGAGCGTCTGATGCGTCGCCGGGAAGATTATTTCCATCCGGCCACGCGAACCATGCCTGCGGAAGTGCGTATCTCCAGCAGACCTCTTTCCAAAGACATTGATAACCAGCGTCCCGAGGGGTTTCGCGGTGTGGCTGCTTTTCCTCAGGATCAGCGCGCTGAACACGGGTTCGACAATCGTGCCGATCATCTGACTCTGTCACCGCTGTTGATGGAATCTTTCCTGACGCTCAGTCGTTCCATTGCGTCCAGTCCGGATTTGAATGCCAACGAATGTCGAACGTGGCCGTGGCTGTTTGCCGAACCAGATGAAACCGAAAGTGCGAACGAAGACTGGCTGCAGCGGCGATTGTCACGATTGCTGCGGCGTGCTGTCCGCGGTCCGGCAGATCCGGAAATGCTGAGTCAGCTCAGTCAGTTTGCATCCGTGCAGCTGCAGCAGGGACAGACTGTTGAACAGGCCATGCGGCAGGTGCTTTCTGTTGTGCTGGTCCTGCCCGAGTTTTTGTATCTGACCGAACAATCATCAGCTCGCGATGACGTTCAGCCCGCCAGTGCGACTGAGGTCCACAGTGGCCGGGAGTCTGTCGACGCGTACTCCCTGGCTCAGCGACTGTCCCAGTTCTTCTGGAGCTCAATACCGGATGAAGAATTGCTGGATGCGGCCGCCAGTGGGCAACTGCTGCGTCCGGAGGTGCTGGGCGGCCAGATTGATCGCATGTTGAACGATGATCGTTCGGGCAGATTTTGTGAGAACTTTCCTTCGCAGTGGCTGCAGCTGGACCGTTTGATTACAGCGGTCCCCGACCGTGAAAGATATCCGTGGTTTTATTACTTCGGGTATCGCACCAGCATGCACATGATGTCCGAACCGCTGTTGCTGTTTGAGACGGTTTTCGTCGAAGATCGATCGGTGCTGGATCTGCTGGCGCCTGATTTCACCTGGCAAAGTGACATGCTGCGGCAGAACTATGAAGGCCGCTCCGCATCCGGTCATGACGTGCAGGTCCAGTTGTTTCGTCGAGTTCCGGTGGATGATCCGCGTCGAGGAGGCGTCATTACCAATCTGGCCGTGATGACCATGACATCCACTCCATTTCGGACACAGCCGATTACCCGCGGGGCGTGGTTGAATGAAGTGATCTTTAACGATCCCCCCGAACCGCCTCCCGCTGACATACCTCCGCTTCCCGAGGTAGAATCGGAGACGCTGGAAAAACTGACGATTCGCGAACGTTTAAGCCTGCATCGAGAACGTGCGGACTGTGCTTCCTGCCACAATCAGATTGATCCGCTGGGCTTTGCACTGGAGAATTATGGTCCCGTGGGCGTCTGGCGTGACAAGTATCAGAACGGTCGCGACGTCGACATGGCCGGGAAGTTATTCAACCGCGATGAATTCGCCAGTCTGCAGGAATTCAAAGCCCTGCTGATTCAGGAGAAACAGAGATTCTATCGGGCGTTTGCCGGGCACCTGCTGGCTTATGCACTGGGAAGGGATACCGGGCCGGCGGATTATCCGGCATTGGAACAGATTGCGGCTCAGGCGGTCTCCGGAGATGACTCCTTGCGACAAATGCTGAAGCAGGTCGCCATGAGTGAGCCGTTTTTGCACCGCAATGCTGGTTCGACAAAACAGTACGCCGCTGCTGCAGATTCAGGTCGCGGGCCGCGGCGTGGACAGGTGCGCGAGTAAGTCAGCGGACAAACAGAATCCGACGAATGCTGGTTGCGTCCTGCTGCGACAACACAATGAACAACCAACAAAGAACCATCGAGGTCCGCTATGGGCTTCAACAGAACATGGAATTCCAGCGATGAGTCTTTCTCAAGGTTTTCAACATCAGCACCAGTCTCGCCGCAAATTCTTAGCCGCTGCCGGTGGCGCGGCGCTCAGCCTGCCATGGCTGGAAACGCTGCAGGCAGGACGGCCGGGAAGTTCAGAGACTGCTGCTGCGGCTCAGCGACTGGCCTTCTTTTATCTTCCCAACGGGATCACTCGGCGTGGCTTCTTTCCTGGCGAAGCCGATCGGGATCTGCCGAAGTTTGCCGGGCAAAACAATGTCTGGAGATTTGACGGACAGGTTGTTCCGCCCGGCAGCCATCCCCTGACCTTTTCACCCACTTTGGAACCTTTGCACGAGGTGCGGGATCAGGTCAGCCTGATTACCGGTCTGGATCGACAATTTCAGCACGGGACCGATTCTCATGCCCAGGCGGCTTCCTGTTATCTGACCAGCGTTGCTCCGTACGAAGTCACGAATTCGGCCTACCCGCTGGCTCGAACACTGGATCATGTGGCGGCCGATGCGATCGGACAGGAGACACCTTTTTCCACGCTGGAACTCAGTTGCAACGATCATCAGAACAATATTGAGTCGATTTATTTTGACAACATGTCCTGGTACGGAACAGGGCATGTCGCACCGTCCATGCGGAACCCACGCACGGTGTATGATCGTCTGTTCGGCACGTCACGAAATGCAGAAGTTCGCAATATCACCGATCTGGCACTCAGCAGTGCGAAACGGCTGGAGAAACGTCTGAACGGCGGGGACCGTCAAAAGTTTGCCGAGTATCTGGAGGCTGTGCGGGCGATTGAAAAGCGGATGGATCGAATTGATAAACTGCGGGCAGAACTGGTGACTGCGGAAATTGAACGACCGGACGATCACCTGCCTCGAAACGAATACATTCATCTGATGGGCGATCTGCTGGTCACCGCTCTGCAGACCGGGCTGACCAACGTGGGCACTCTGATGGTCGGTCCGGAACGCTGGACAACACCGACGAACTGGGAGGGAATTCTGGACAAGCCGCACAGTCATCACGGCATGACGCATGCCCCCCAGAATCATCTGGAAGATCTGCTGAAGCTGGATCGATTTCACGTCTTCGCTTTTGCTCGACTGGTGCAGCGAATGGCACAGATTGAAGAAGCCAACGGATCATCCCTGCTGGACAACACGGTGTTTGTTCTGGGAGCCGGTATGGGTGACGGGACCACTCACCAGTACAACGATTTGCCCCTGGTGATGGCCGGTGGACACGCGGCCGGGATTCAGCAGGGACGACACCTGCACCTTGCAGCGGGAACGCCCCTGGCCAATCTGTGGCTGACAGTGCTGCAGTCGCTGGGGATCGACCGAACGCGTTACGCGGACAGCACCGGAACAATCGGCGGTTTGTTTGCCTGAATGAGATCGATGTGTGTCCGTTCCGGGACTGGTTGGAACAGCTGCTTTTGTCTTGTGTCATGATTGGGTGACGCTTTGAAAAGAACCGGGGACATTGCTTCGGGAGCAGGGACCTGTGAAAAATGGCGAGGCAGAGAACTTTGTGACCAGACGACATGGCGGCATGGCTGCGCTGCTGGTCGCATTTCTGCAGTTTGTCTGTTCACAATCCATCGCTGCAGTTGAAGACGATCTGTATCTCGCGCAGATTCGTCCGCTGCTGCACGAGCGTTGTACTGCGTGTCATGGATCGCTGAAGCAGGAAGCCGGACTGCGGCTGGATACCGGGATCCTGATCCGCCAGGGTGGCGACAGCGGTCCGGCAGTGGTTCCGGGTCAGCCGGAGGAATCTTTGCTGTTGCAGCGTGTCACCTGCGCAGAAGAAGACGGGCGGATGCCACCACTTGGAATGGCGCTGACCGTGGCGGATCTCTCTCATTTGCGCGATTGGATTCAGGCGGGAGCGACTTCACCGCAGTTTGAAGAGCCTGAAGCATCACCGCTGGAGCACTGGGCCTTTGTTCCGCCGCTGCGTCATGAACTGCCACAAGTGTCTGAACCGGAATGGTGTCGCAATCCTGTCGATCGTTTTCTGATGGCTGCATGGGATCGAGAGGGACTTCAGCATGCGGATGACAGTCCGCCCGCGTTGTTGCTGCGGCGCGTATTTCTTGATCTCACAGGTCTTCAGCCGGACGCTTCGCAATTGCAGAAGTTTCTGGAACACCCGGATGAGGCACACTTTCAGAGTATCGTGAATCAGCTGCTGGATTCGCCGCAGTATGGTGAACGCTGGGGGCGTCACTGGATGGATGTGTGGCGTTACTCGGACTGGTACGGGCGTCGCCAGCAGAATGATGTTCGCAACAGTGCTCCGCAGATTTGGCGCTGGCGGGACTGGATTGTGCGTTCCCTGAACGCAGATCACGGTTATGACCGGATGGTGCAGGAGATGCTGGCTGCGGATGAGCTGGCAGCGGCTGATGACTCGGCATGGCCAGCCACCGGCTATCTGATTCGCAGCTATTATTCGCTGAATCCAAACGAATGGATGCGGCACAATGTGGAATATACGGGGAAGGCTTTTCTGGGCCTGACGTTTAATTGTGCCCATTGTCACGACCACAAGTACGATCCGATCGAGCAGGACGATTATTTTCGCCTGCGGGCTTTTTTTGAGCCCATGGGAATTCGTCAGGATCGCGTCATTGGAGAACCGGAGCCACCACCGTTTGAACCGTACACCTATGCCGGATCCCGTAAAGTGGTGCGTGAGGGCATGGTGCGAATTTTCGACGAGCAACCGCAGGCCGAAACATGGTTTTACAGTGGTGGTGATGAACGCAATCGACAGGAAGATCGTGGCAGCATTGGTCCTGGTGTTCCCCGCTTTCTGAGTGATTTCTTCGGAGAAATACAGCCGCAGCAGTTACCGCGTGAATCGTGGTATCCCGGTGCTCGTGCGGAACTGCGTGAAGCGGTACTGCAGGAACATCAGCAGCAGCTTCGCGATGCGGAGACGGCGCTGCGGGACACCAGTGAGCCACCTCCGGCAGCGGCTGCGGTGCTGGCCAGGGTTGCGGCGGCTGAATCGGACTTCCAGGCGGCCGCCGACGAAGCGGAACGTGCGGGATCCCCAGGCGCGCTGGCGGGCAAACAATCGCTGCTGCTGGATGCTGGTGTCAATGGGCGACGCCTGTTGTTGCTGGACCCGCAACCGCTGCAGAGTGTTCCGGAAGGGGCAGAGATTCAGTTTCGGCTGCGACTGCTGCGCGACGGACAGATGAATCTGCAGCTGGCACGGGATTCCGTGAAGCTGCTGACCGCTTTGTTTGTGGAATTCAGTGCCGGAGAGATTCGCAGTTACCAGCCTGGGACGTTCAACTCGTTCGTGGTGGGCAGGTATGCGGCTGTGGACGGAGTCGCCGATTTCTCGGTCACGCTACAGATCTTTCCCGATCAGGATCTGGCCAAACTGACCGTGATCAGTGGCGGGACAACGATTGTCGATGCCGTGCCGGTGGCTCTGAATGGCTGGAATGCTGCAATGCATCCGAATCAGGGGATCTTTCTGGACTGCCGCGCGCAAACGAAGTTGCTGTTTGACGATCTGGTGATCAGCACGGGGGACCACGTGCAGCGGTGGGATTTTGAAGCACCGGAATTCCCAACCACTGCGGACGTGAATGGAATTGCCGGCTGGCGAGTGTTGGGACAATCCGTGTCTCCTTCCAGTTCACAGGTTTCACGCACGGCCGGTAATCCCGAATTACAGCCGCTGCTGGATGTGCTCCGGGCAGCGGAGGCGGAACTTCGCACAACCCGGTTGCCACGACTGGCCGCGGAACAGCGAGTCGCAAATGCTGCGGCGCAGCTTCGCCGACTGCAGGCGGTCTGGGCTGCAGACGACGCGCGTGATCAGGAGGGGCTGACGGATGTTGAGCGACAGCGGGCGTTTCGTGCAGCGGCTGTCGCGGAGCGGGATGCGGCCGTGTCCATGGCTCTGCTGCAGCAATTCCAGGCGGAACAGCAGCAGGCGACCGCATTGTTGCTCCCGGAGACTGATGCCGGCCGTGCTGATCAACTGAAGCAGGCGGCAGAAAAACTTGCGGCAGCCGCTAACAGTCTGCGTGTTGCACAACAGCGGCAAATGGATCAGGCGAATGCCGTGGAATACGCCAGCTTCAGTCCATTGAGTGTGAAACGAAGCACCGGTCGTCGCAGTGCTCTGGCCAGATGGATCACGGATCGACGCAACCCGCTGACTGCCCGAGTCGCCGTGAATCATCTCTGGCTCAGGCATTTTGGACGCCCGCTGGTGGAAAGCGTCTTCGACTTTGGTCGCAATGGCCAGCACCCCAGTCATCCGGAATTGCTGGACTGGCTGGCCGTGGAGTTGATGGAAAATCACTGGAGCATGAAGCACATTCATCGTCTGATTGTCAACAGTCATGCGTGGCGGATGAGCAGTTCTGCGGGGACACATCAGCAGAATGTGGAACGAGATCAGGACAATCGCTGGCTTTGGAAGATGCGGGCCGGTCGGATGGAATCGGAAGTCATCCGCGACAATCTGCTGGCGCTGGCCGGAGAGCTGGACCTGAGTCAGGGCGGGCAGCCGCTGCCGAACACGCAGGCGATGACCGGAAATCGCCGTAGTCTGTATTACGAGATTTTCCCGGAAGCTGGCGGAAATGATCCTTTGGCCGAGGCGTTTGATCCGCCGGATCCAACCGAGTGTTTTCGTCGGACCACCACTGTGCTTCCGCAGCAGGCACTGGCACTCAGTAACAGTGATTTGATTCACCGAGTCAGCGGCAGAATTGCCGAGCGATTTGAGGAACGCGAAACCCCGCTCTGGATTTCAGAGGCCTTTGGCACGATTCTGGTCAGAGAACCGACATCGGCGGAGCAGTCGTTGTGTGAGACGTTTCTGCAGCGGGAACTGGAGGCAGGAGTTGACCTGCAGGCGGCCCGGAAAGCTCTGATCCGCGTCCTGTTGAACCACAACGATTTTGTCACGATTCGCTGACCGGGACAGTCGAGGAACCACCATGCACCGATCGGAAACCGCAACTGCAGTCAGTCGTCGCCAGCACCTGGCGGATTCCGGGATGGGATTCACGGGGTTGGCGATGGGGGCAATGCTGGCCGGGGAATCCTCGGTTCAGGCTGCTGAATCGACACCGCCGGCCGCTCTTCCCCGGGCCAAAAGTGTGATCTGGGTGTTTCTGAGTGGCGGTTACAGTCACATGGAAACATTTGATCCCAAGCCTGCGCTGAATCGCTACGCTGGCAAAACGTATTCTGAAACACCGTTTCCCAATCCGGTGGAATCCCCGCTGCACAAGGAACGGTTTCGCAGCGTGCCTTCGGCGGAGATCAACGTTCGCGACGTTTATCCCACCATCTACCCGATGCAGGTGGGCTTTGAGCGACACGGAGAAAGCGGGATCGCAGTCACGGACTGGTGGCCGCATTTGTCGCGGTGCGTGGACGACATCAGTTTTGTTCGCAACATGTGGACCACAGACAACGACCATGCGGCCGAAAATCAGATTCATACCGGCCGCCACCGCCTCGACGAGACGCAGCCCAGCATTGGGGCCTGGTGCAGTTACGGGCTGGGAAATCTGAACGAAAACCTGCCTCGATTTGTCGTGCTTGGCGGACCGACGCGGACGGACACGCGGGAATCGATCGATTCGTATTATCTGGGGCCTCAATTCGCGGGGGTCCCACTGCAGCTGGATCCTGCCAATCCACTGAAATTCGGTGTGCGGCAGCCCGGGCATACCGCCGAACAGCAGGCTCGCGAATTTGCTTTGCTGAATTCGCTGAACCGTCTGACGGCGGAACAGTATCCTCGCGACCAACAACTGCAGGCGCGGATTCAGTCGTACGAGCTGGCCTTTCGAATGCAGAGTGCTGTCCCGGATGCAGTCAGCCTGCAGGATGAAACGCAGGAAACACAGCAACTGTACGGGCTCGATGATTCCGCGACTCAGGTCGCCGGTCAGCGGTTGCTGGCAGCGCGGCGGATGGTTGAGCGCGGAGTTCGTTTTGTGCAGGTCTTTCCGTCAGCTTACGGGACCTGGGATTCGCATCAGAAGCTGCAGGAAAACCATTCCAAAATGTGTCGGTCGATTGATCAGCCGATCGCCGGTTTGCTGCAGGACCTGAAACGCCGCGGGTTGATGGACGAAGTCACGGTTGTGTTCTGTACGGAGTTCGGTCGCACGCCGGGCCTCGAAGAACGCTCCGGTGGAACAACCGGCCGAGACCATCACCCGAATGGGTTCACAGTCTGGCTGGCCGGTGCCGGGATTCGTCGCGGATACGTGCACGGGGAAACCGATGAACTGGGGTACCACGCGCTGGGGGACGCGCACTATGTCACGGACCTGCACGCGACGGTCCTGCATCTGTTGGGACTCAACGGCGCGGCACTGGAAATTCCCGGGCGTCGGCGGCTGGATATTGACCGTGGCCGGGTGATCAGTGACATCCTTACCTGAATCCTGAAGCAGCATGGATCAGTCGGCAACCGCGTGCTGCGAGTCCAGAGAGACGAAGGTGTCCCCGCGGGCGGGTTTC
>JAFMMM010000185.1 GCA_017859815.1 Planctomycetota bacterium
ACGTTCGCGGCAAACTGCAGATCCCGTGGAGCGCAGACGATTTCGGGAACGCATACTATCCAGCCAGATCGAGGGGACGCAAAGTTCGCTTCAGGACGTTCTGGCCGCCGAAGCTCAAATTCTCGCCCCGGATCGTCCGCAGGACGTTGACGAAGTCGTCAATTACGTCGGAGCCATGAACTAGGGAAAAGGACGGAACATCATCACAGGAATTGCAATCGAGAACTTCAAGGGCATCCGCGAACGGGTATCCCTTGAGCTCCGTCCAATCACGTTGCTCTTCGGTGCAAACAGTGCAGGCAAGAGTACGTTCCTGCATCCATTGCATGACGCTCGTGAGATCTTCGAGCGGCACAATCTAAATGCGGATGAGACGATCTCGGGCGGAAGCGACATCGACTTGGGTGGCTTTGAAGGCTTCGTACTCCCGCGGAAAGTCCCCAAGGTCCTGGCAAACCGCAGCGCAAACGCACGGAAACTGCGTAAGCCCAATGAAAAAGGCCACATGCGACGAATCGCATGTGGCTTAATAAGATGGAGGCGGGGGGAATCGAACCCCCGTCCTGTTGTTCCTCGACCAAAGCCTCTACGTGCGTAGTCCGTTGATTGAGTCGCACGGGAGAGGTACAGCGAACAAAACCATCCCGCGCCAGCCCGCAACAATGTCTTACATCAGCCGTAGCAGACGGTGAACTGATGCCAGCCCGAATTTGCAACCGACGGTCGGCTCCTCAGGCGGGGATCCTTAGGTCGGCACAGCTTAAATTAAGCTGCGAGAGAGAACTGCGGTTTTGCAGTTATTGTTTGATCAGCTTTTTACGAGGCCAACTGATCAACCTCGGCACGCCACCCTGACCGCCGGTAACCCAGTCAAGTCCAATCGCCCCCGGGTTGCCGCACAGTAAAGTGCGATCTTCTTCGTCCTTCGGCATTCTATCCCGCAGTCTTACGACGGAAAAGCCGCTTCTGCTGCGGTTTTTCATTTCCCGCAACTGCCCCCGGCCAGCTTACCAGCACGCCATCGCGGCAGAGACGCCCCGCAAGCATCTCACGGCCTGTCCCCAAAACTGGCCGCGGCATTCGCCTGTCCCTGTTCCTTCAGCACGCTCTGCAATCCCGTCAGGTTCTGACGCAGACTCAGTTCCGAATCCAGTTCGGTGCGGTGATCAAGTATTCCCACCGGTCCGTCGTAGCCGGACTTGAGGATCTGCTGGATCAGGGATCGCTCGTGCTGCCCGCTGCCAATGGGCAAAATCTTTGGCTGGGCGCCGTCGTTCATGCCGTTCAGGTTCAGGCACAACAGGTACGGCTGTAACAACTGCAGCTGCTTTGCAAAGTCCCCAATGTGCTCGTGCCCATGGTGCAGATTGTAAACCACGCCCACATGCTCCGCCTGATGATGCTCCCGCAGCCACTGACACACAGCCACCATATTCGCAGGTTCACCGCTCCAGCCACCGTGATTGTACAGGCCCAGTTTCAGTCCCAGACCACGGGTCTTTTCGACCATCGGTAACAAGGCCGTTCCTGCCGCAGCCACCTTCTGGTCCTGAGTCTCTCCTTCCGGCTGACCAAACATCAGCCAGATCTGAGGCTTGATGCCATGCTTTTTGATCAATGGCTCCATCGCATCGTGCCAGCTCCAGAACGCAAAGTACTCAATCCCGTGCTTTTTATACTGCAGAATCTCTGTTTCGAATTCCGCCACATGGTTCTCTCGCCAGTCGTAGGCCACGCGACGCATGCCAAGTCCGGCCACCATCTCAGCCCGCGCGGCCGGTCCGCGCTGCTTCGCATCGAATGGAACAATGCACCATGCAACCAGACGATCGCGGTGAAAGTTTTCCGCGTCCGCAGGTGTCTCCGCGGCCTGTACTGACTGAACAGCGGCAGCCAACACACAGCACACTGTCACCGAAACTGCCAGGGTTCTCTGTAATCTGTTCATCCCGTTGCCCTTCACTGACTGCGATCTCCGCGATCTCTGCAAGACGGTTGGCCATTCCTAAAAAAGAAGCCGGGACCAGCCCGGCTTCCCACGTTCTCACCAGATCAGCAGAAGTGTGCGCCCCTGGTGTTCACATACACGGCGTACAACGACTGACTGCCTGTCATGAACAGCCGGTTGCGTTTTGTTCCGCCAAAACAAACGTTGCTGCAGATTTCCGGCAGCAGGACCTGACCAATACGGGCCCCGTCTTCTACGCCGAAGATATGGACACCGTCGTAGCCTTCACCAACCCAACCTGCGCTGGCCCAGATATTGCCATGCACGTCGGCTCGAATACCGTCGGCAAATCCGGCCTTCACCGTGCCGTCGGACATCTCCAGATTCATCGATGCGAACTGCCGTCCGCTGGTCAGACTTTTGGCATCCTTCACATCCCAGACTTTGATGTTCTTGTCGGCGTCGGGGTAGTGCGAAGCCCCCGTGTCGGCGACGTACAACTTCGTGTAGTCCGGTGAAAAGCACAGCCCGTTCGGCTTGTTGATTTCATCGGTCACCTGAAACAACTTGCCGGTGCTGGCTTCCCAGCGATAGACAGCCTCTTTCTGATAAGGCTGCACAGACCCGGTATCCGCCAACGCCCCTTCATAGTCCATCAGCCCGCCGTAGCCGGGGTCGCTGAACCAGACATCCCCCGTCTCAGGATGAACCACGCCGTCGTTGGGAGCATTCAGTGATTTCCCGTTGAAGGAACTGGCCAGAACGGTTCGCGTCCCGTCGTGTTCATACCGGGCTACCGAGCGAGTCAGATGCTCAAACGAAATCTGGCGTCCCTGCATGTCGAAGGTGTTCCCGTTGCTGTTATTGGCCGGATTCCGCATGACGGAAACATGGCCGTCTTCTTCCAGCCAGCGATGCTGCACGTTGCTGGGAATATCGCTCCAGACCAGATACTTGCCCGAACCATTCCATGCGGGTCCCTCAGCCCACAGCATGTTGGGGCTGGAATACAGGCGCTGCACGGGAGTATTCCCCAGCTTCAGTTTGGCAAAGCGTTCGTCATGCTCAACCAGTCGGTAATCGGGGTACCGAACCGGGTTGTACCCCTCGCCCAGATCATCGGCACGCAGCCCGCGCGCGGTGGCCACTGCCGCCGAGGCCGCGGTCAGGAAAACGCGACGACCGATACCGGAGGCCTGCTGTTCAGTCTGAGAATCCTGTGGGACGAGCTGATCATCTGACATCTGAAAAGACTCCTGTGGATGAGGTGGAAGCATCACAATTGATGACCGGTATTCTGGCGAATAAGCGGGCAAACTCCCAGTGAACCGGCCGAAATCGGCCGCGAACTGACAGGACCAATGTGCCTGAACGCGGCAGGGATTTGCAGCTGATCAGTCGATACCAACCGAAGAATTCGGTCCTGCAGCAGATCGTTGCAACCGCCAGCTTAACCGCCGATGGAGTACATCGGGCGATCGGGCTGCTGAAAATCCGGCGAATTGATGCCGTGACCGGCCAGCTTGGCGGCGATGCAGGACTGCATCGCTGCCGCAATTGCAGAGTCGTCAGCCGATTCCCGCAGCAAACCGCGGAGATCCGTTTCTTCAAGGCTGAACAGGCAGTTCCGCAGTTTTCCGTCAGCAGTCAGACGGAAGCGGTCACAACTTGAACAGAACGGCTCGGTCACACTGGCAATGATCCCGATCTGTCCCCGCCCGTCGGCAAATCGATAACGGCGAGCGGGTGCTTGACCGCCCGATTCTGAATGCAGGAGCGGCAACTGACGGGAAGCGTTTTGCTTCTTGTCGCGTTCCGCCGAAGACTCAGCAATCAGCGGACCGAATTCCGCTTCCAGTCTGGTCAGGATTTCGCGAGCAGTCAGCACTCGGTCCCGCTCCCACGCACTATCAGCATCCAACGGCATGTATTCAATGAACCGCACCACCGTGTCGGTCTCTCGAGCCAGTTTCCCGAACGGAATCAGTTGATCTTCGGTCAGTCCACGAATGGCGACGGCATTGATCTTGATGGGACGAAAGCCAACATCTCGAGCCGCGCTGATGCCCTGCTGAACCTGTTCAAATCCGTCTCGCCGAGTCACTTTGCGAAAGACCTGAGGGTCCAGTGCATCAAGACTGATATTCAAACGCTGTAGTCCCGCAGCCCGCAGTTCGGCCGCCTGATCTGCCAGCAGCAACCCGTTGGTTGTCAGTCCGATATCGTCCACTCCGTCGATTGCGGTCAGCTGCTGAATCAGACGCGGCAGATCCCGCCGCACCAGCGGCTCACCACCTGTCAGTCGCAATTTCCGAATTCCCAGACTCACGCCGATCCGCACCGTGCGAACGATCTCTTCGAATGTCAGCAGATCTGCACGAGGCAGAAACTGCACATCCTCGGCCGGCATGCAGTAGAAGCAACGAATATTGCAGCGATCAGTCACGCTGATTCGCAGGCTGGTGTGAACCCGCCCGAACGAATCCATCAGTTGCTGTGCCGGTTTACTGGCCATCAGTGGACGCCCCGGATTGCGGTTCTGAGTCTGCTTCGGCAACCTGTCCGGTCGGCTCACCCGGATGCTGCCATTCAACACGGCCGTCAGCGTAGTGTTCCTGTTTCCAAATTGGAATCCGCTGTTTCAGCGTGTCGATCAGCCAGCGGCTGCACTCATAGGCGTCGGCACGATGCGGGGAACTGACTGCAATGGCCACACTGACATCCCCCAAAGCCAACTCACCGAGGCGATGCTGGATCCCCACGGCGGTTACTGGGAACTGCTGCAGTGCGTCCTGCTGTAATTGTTCCAACTGGCCCAGAGCCATGGATTCATAGGCGGTGTAATTCAGCTGCAAAGTCTGCTGGCCAGCAGTAAATTCTCTGACAGTTCCCAGAAACAACAGGGCCGCCCCAGCCTGATGACTGCTGACGGACTGCAGAAGTGCCGCATGATCAAGCGGTTCATGTGTGAGCTGAATCATTCTGCCATCTCATTTCCGTTTGCTGCGGTTGCGGCTGGCAGCGAACCCCGTAATTGGTCGGAACGATCGGCCGCCCGTTGTCGGTTGGCAGGCCGAATTCCGCTGGCAGGCCGAAGGCCCGCGGGTTCGTCCTTTGGACCCCGCCATGCGACCATTTTAACCACCGCTGACGGGGGGAATACAGGCAACCTGATCGCCGGCCCGCAAAATCGTCTGCGGGGTTGCATACTGTTCATTCACCGCCCACATCAGTGTGGGCAATCGCTGCGAAAGCTCCGGCCATCGGGAATACAACTGCTGCTGTAAGTCAGCCAGCGTGACCCCTTCATGAAGTTGCAGCTGCACCGTTTCCCGCTGGATGATGTCTGCCGCAGCTGCGAAAAACAGCACCGTCACGGTCAACGCAGCCGCAGGATCCGGCTGTTCCTTCACGAGGATGCCTCGCCTGCTGCCGTGTCAGCCGAAAGAAGTGGAGCTAACAGCCCCAGCACAGCCCCGTTCGCTGCGGGGAATTCCAATTCCGCCAGCTGTGCCGCAGACACCCAGCGAAATGGGGCTGCCGGTTGCAGATCGGCAGGAATACCGCTCCCCAACCGACATTGCCAGAAGTGCAGTTCGACAGCAGCATGCGGATAATCCCAGTTCACAATCGCCAGTTGGTGTTCGGGCACGACCAGCAAGCCGGTTTCTTCCTGACACTCTCTGACGGCACAGACCATCGGCAATTCCCCGACTTCGCATTTTCCGCCGGGAAATTCCGCGAGACCGGGCAGCGTGGTTTCAGCAGATCGTTCTCCTGCGAGAACGGCCCCGTTCTGAATCACCACGGCGATCCCGATGCGTTGTCTGTGTGAACTGGACACTGTCCGGCCTTTCTGCCATCAGCCCTGGTCAGCAGAGTCCTGACCGCCGAAGAAATCAGCGGGAGGAGCCCCCATGATGCTGAATCCACAGTCGACGTGAACGACCTCGCCGGTAATTCCGCTGGACAGATTACTCAACAGTGCCATTCCGGTCTTGCCAACTTCATCAGCTGTAATATTGCGTCGCATGGGTGCAATGCCGGCATACAGGTTCAGCATGTCGTCGAAGTCTCCCACACCCATTGCGCTGACCGTCTTTACCGGACCGGCACTGATCGCGTTGACGCGGACACCATCCGGCCCGAGTTCGCTGGCCAGATACCGCACGCTGCATTCCAGAGCGGCTTTGCAGATTCCCATCAGGTTGTATCCCGGGATCACTTCCTCGCCACCGTAGTAGCTGAGTGTCAGGATGCTGGCGTCTTCGCTGAGCAGATTCCGACGCTTCGCAGCCCCAGCGACAGCCAGCAGACTGTAAGCGCTGATTTCCATTGCGGTCTTGAATCCCTCGCGGCTGCTGGCCCACGTGGGCCCGGTCAGATCTGCCGGGGGTGCAAAGGCGATACTGTGGACGAGAAAGTCGATCTTCCCCAGGGATTCCTCAGCCTGAGCCATCACGGCATCAATCTGTTCGTCACTGCAAACATTCATGGGAACGACAAATTTTGCTCCCAGAGGATCCACCAGCTTGCTGACCTTCTTGAAGTTCTTGGGGCGGTCACCGGCATCCGGAAGATGAGTGAATCCCATTTCCGCACCCTCGCGGTGCAGATTCTCGGTAATTGCCCACGCGATCGATCGCTCATTGGCAATCCCCAGAACCAATCCCTTTCGCCCAGTGAATAACCCCATAACGGCATTTCCCTTAAATCAATTGCAACACATCTGTTGGCGGCCGAAGAACGGCTTCAAAATCAACCATCACCGCTGGCTTCGCAATTCCTGAACTGCTGGCCCGCTCCGCCCTAACTCCTGGCCCGTTACGCCGATCGCGGCCCGAAGAAGCAGCCGGAAATCGGGAGGAACCGGACCGCAAGCCGAAGAGGATCTTTGCGTTTTGAACAGCCTCAGTGCACAACAGGTGCACCCCGAAAACACTATAAAGTCTGTGTTCTCATTGGAAAAGTCAGCCAACCTGCCTTCCAGGAAGCCGGACAAGAGAACCTGCTGGTGCCTGCGGAAGTCAACCGGGGTCACCTACGTGAAATGATGCAACAAACTCCACTATTCCGCACAATCCGTAAACTCGGCGACCAGTGCTCCATTTCAGTCACATCCGGCATCAACTCCCGGCCATCCACAAGGAACTGTCCTACGTTTCAGGCGAATCACTGCGCTTCCTGTGCTGCGCTCCCATCGCGGCATCGGATTCCTGCAAGTCACCATTATCACCCGAAGTCGGCCCCGTTCGGGATTTTTTCCATGGCCAACACTGGCCCTAAAAAATCACCAAAAGCAGACAGCAAGCCCAAGGCCGGCGACAGAAAAGTGTCGCCGGGCTCCGTGGAGGGTGCGTCGCGCGGGTCAAAATCCAAACGCTCCCGCAGGAGATCCGGCAAGCGGCAAGATCGTTCGCAGGGCTGGAAGACTTCTGCGGCCACGACGCGTCAGCCCGACCCGCAACCGCCATTGGCAGCAGCTGCAGCGGGTGAGTTTCGAAATGAGCAGATCCTGTGTGGCCCGGAGATGCCAGCGGAGTTTGATCTGCAGGCAGATTTCTGTTTCTCCAGCGACACTGTCGGCTTCAGCAGGCACGAGGCTTCATTGCAGCCGAATGAACCAACAAAATCGGCTCCGCATCCGGAATGTCCCCCGCCACCGCCCCCAACGGATCAGCGAGTCATCTCCGAATTGCAGACCCTGCGGACACAGCTGCTGGAAGAACTGAAACTCCAGTTTGCCGATCTTCGCGAAGGTCAGAACGAGGCGTTCGAGCATCATGAAACGCTTGTCCGCCGTACCTGGCAAAAAATACGCAGGCAATTCCGGAATCCGGTGCCTGCGCCCTCCCCAGACTCAACGCAGTCCAGTTCCGCAAGTCCGACAGCACCACAGCCGGCAAACCCAGCGAATGACAGCACGCCCCTCCCGGCAGCCGGGAAGAAGAAAACCTCGCCAGCGGCGGAGGATTCCGAAAATCGATCGTGGGAACAAATCCGTCGGGAATACCTGGACAACTGTGGAGAAGACGAGTTTGGTGCAGACAGCGAAGACGAAGGCACTGACTCCCCCGCCGCTCCACCAGAGGTCGAAAAGAAGCAGGATGCGGCTGATGCGCTGTTGGCAGAAATTGACCTGCTGAATCGCGCCAATACCCCGGCAATGCCGGATGTCAGCCATCTCGACAACCTGCCTGATCTGCAGGAAATTCAGCGGCGTATGGCGAGCAGCCTGCACACAGTCCTCGACTGCATCCCGGCACCTGTCAGTGCTGAAAATCTGGACAATGATCAGATTCGGGATGAACTGGTGCTGCGTGACGAGTACATCGCCCGCATGGTCAGAGCCTGCCGACAACTGGAAGAACATCGCAGTCCAATCCTGACCACGGACCAGATGCGAACCCTGACCGGTTCAATGCCGGAAGAATCCCACAAGCTGTTCCGAGAGGCAGTGAATCGAATCGATGAACTGCACCGAATGAATGAGATGGAAATGTCATTCGAACGAGCACGGCTGGCACGTGAACGCATCGTGCTGCAAAAAGTGCGGCAACGTCTGGAAAGCAGTGCCGGTCAGATGGGCATGCTGCTCAATGAAGATGGCAGCCTGAGTCGCATGGAAGACAACCCGGATCAGCCCGGAAACATGCGCTGGCTGAGAAAACTTGGTCTGGCGTCGAAGGACCAGACCCGAGGCTGAGGCCGTCTCATAAACCGATTGAGCGGGAGGCGTGCCGCGGCATCTGCTCAGCGTGGAAAGCTCACTGCCACCTCGGCAATGCCGCCTCTTCGCTGCCGCTGAGGTCAGTCATCCAGTTGACGCTGCAAGCTGATTCAGGCGAACAACTGTGAAATGGGCTGACCACCGTCCGTGATCGGAATGGGCCGATCACCGTCATACAGTTCTTTCGCCGGGTCAATCCCCAGGGCAGCGTAAATTGTGGCGTGCAGGTCGGGGACACTGACCGGCTGCTCCACAACCTTGCGACTAAATTCATCGGTCTGGCCAATCACCTGCCCCGTCTGCAGTCCGCCACCGAACAGAGGCACGCTGAATGCAGCTCCCTGATGGCCGCGTCCACCACCTCCATCGAATTCCGGGGGACGCCCAAACTCCGTTCCGATCGCGACCAGGCAGGTGTCCAGTAACCCGTGTGTTTCCAGATCATCCAGCAGCGCCGCGATTGCCAGATCCAGTTGCCGAATCAGAATGTGCTGCTTCAACTGGCCGTCATTGTGAGTATCCCAACCAGTGCCGTTGATAAAGTTCAGATTGAAAGCCACTTCCACGAACTTGACATCATGTTGGATCAGCCTTCTTGCCAGCAGACAACGCTGACCAAACTCGCTGCCGTATGCATTTCGAAGATCAGCGGGTTCCTGCTTCAGATCAAATACGGAAGCAAAGCTTCCTTCTGCCAGTCGGTCGGCTTTGACTCCAGCATTGACGTAGTCTTCCACGGTCTTGAAGCCACTGTATTTTCGCACTGCCGATTCACGCATCCTGTCCATCAGCCGGCTGCGGCGCGAGACTCGATCCGGCGTCACATCGGCGGGACGGCGAAGACCGGCCGGTCCACTTTCCGTGTCAATCAGGTACAGGTAACTGTGAGCCGCTCCCAGAAAACCCGGCCCCCGGGTGGCACTGGGGTACCCCATCACGACGTAGGCCGGAGCGTCTGAATTCGGCTCACCCAGTTCATGCGAAACGACCGAACCGAGCGAGGGATAAACGGTGGTTCCTGTGGGAGGCCGTCCAATGTGCATGCGATTCACGGCGGCGGCATGTTCGTCAATCACATCGTGATTCACTGATCGGATCAGAGCACAGCGATCCATCCTGGCAGCCGACAGAGGCAGATGTTCACAGATCTGCAGTCCGTTGACAGCGGTTGAAATCGCAGGGTAGGCCGATCCGGGCGCCGCTTTCCCCCTGGTGGGATCGCCCAGCGTTTTGGGATCCCACGTATCGATCTGTGCAGCGCCGCCACCGAGCCACAGAAAAATACAGGACTTCGCCTTTCCCCGCGGAGCGGGCTGATCGGTTGCTGCGGCAACAGCCGGAACCAGTCCGGCAGATCCCACTGCACCCAGAGATGCCGCAATTGCATCGCGTCGAGTCGTCTGAAACTGATCCCTGTTGATCGTCATGAAGAGATGCTCCCGGAATGCCCCGTGAACCCATGCTGTTGCATCGTGGCTGTCTGCTGCCGAAACCAAGCGCAGAACCGCAGATCATCCCGCGTTTGGAATGCTCGGCCCGGCTGCAGCTT
>JAFMMM010000186.1 GCA_017859815.1 Planctomycetota bacterium
TTCCGATCTGGAATTCCACATCCTGCCTGAACCGTCGGCAAAAATCTGGCGAATTGTGAACTGAGAGCGAAAGGAGTCGTGAGAGGGGTTTTGCAGGCAATCCACGATGAAACTGACCCGTTGGCCCTTACGGATTTCCACGGTTGAGCCGGGCACGGATCGGTCCTGATTGAAAACGAGGACTTCCTGAAGAAGCTGGTTTTCGGGGCCTTTGATACTCAGCCGGACACCGTCTCCCTGATCTGCAGGATGTGAAATGCTGCCAAGGATGACCAGACGACAGTCCGAATCAGCCGTCCAGCGACGTATGACGCAGTGATCCGGGTTAACTCCTGGATGTCCGCCGTCCTTGCTGAGGAAACTCCAGCCATGAACGGGATCCGGCAGCTCCGATCCGGACTGCAATCGATCGCCGTTGATTGTTGCCAACGGGGTAAAGCCGACATCCTGACCTGTTTCGCGCGATCCAAACCCGTAGGACCAGCCGGTCGCCCTGCCCTGCAACGGAGCCTGCATTTCTGTGATCTGTTGCACAAACTGCAGGGATGTCTGCAATTCGTCGTCCTCAGGAGGCCGCAGTAGAACTCGTTCGTAAATCGTTTGAATGCGAGCCTCCGGGGTTGGCTGACTGTCAGCCAAACGGCTGATTTCTTCAGCCTGTCCGAGGATAAACGGGCTGTTTAAATAAAACAGCCCCTGTTGTGGGATTGTGGTTTCGAAGCGACGAGGCGCATGCGAATCCGGGCTGGCCAGGTCAAAGGTGCGAAACAGTCCCGGCAGGTTTTGGCGGTCGACCCTGGCATAGACGGCGCGGCGTCTGAGTTGCGGGTTTGCAGCGAGGTCTTCGGAGGGGCCGCCGATCGAGCGATCGAGCCTTCCCGAGGCTACCAGCACAGCATCGTGCTGAGCTTCAAAGTCCAGACGGCGTCGGTTGGCTCTCGCGAAGAGCCGGTTTTCCGGATCCTGCAGCAGAGCATCAGGACGCTGGTCGGATTTCTGCTGCCATGTTTGCGACAGGACAATTCTGCGAATGAGTTGCTTCAGTGACCAGTTATGGTGCATCAGATCGGCGGCCAGCAGGTCCAGCAACGCATGATGTTGGGGACGATCCGTGCGGACACCGAAATCGCTTGGAGTATCCACAAAGCCGCGGCCAAACAGGTGCATCCAGATTCTGTTGACGGCAACGCGTGCTGTGAGCGGGTTGTCCGGGCTGGTGATCGCTTTGGCAAGTTCCAGGCGACCGCTGCCATCACTGAAATCTTTGGCATCAGGGCCGCTGATTGCCGACAGGAAACGACGAGGAACACGGTCGCCACGGTTGGCTGAGTTGCCGCGGATAAAGATCACCGGCTCAACGGGCTGAGGACGATCCACAAGCCTGAGTGGAGAGGGTTCGTCTTTGGGTTCGTTGGAGGAGGCAAAGATCCCGTACAGGCTGTAGTAATCACTGGTTGGAATGGGGTCAAATTTATGGTCATGACAACGGGCACAGGCTACTGTCAGTCCAAGAATACCGCGGGATACAACATCAATTCTGTCATCGATAATATCGTGTGGGTTGTTCAGAAATCTGCGGCCAAGTGTCAGGAAACCCATCGCCGCCAGTTGCTGCGGATCGTCAGATCCGGGCAGACGGTCTGCCGAAATCTGTCGGCGGAGAAAATCATCGTAAGGACGGTCCGCGTTCAGCGATTCAATGACCCACTGGCGATACTTCCACGCCTCGGGATACTCACGGTTTTCCTGGAACACGTACCCCTTGGTGTCTGCGTAGCGTGCAACATCCAGCCAGTGCCGAGCCCATTTCTCGCCGAAGTGAGGTGATCCCAGCAACCGGTCAATGTACGCGGTGTACCAGTTTTCCCACTGGCCACTGGTCCGAGCTTCTTCACCATCGCGCAGCCACTGCTGCTCCGGTGGCAGGCCGATCAAGGCTGTCGCTGCTCGGCGGATCAGCGTATGTGGAGAAGCAGCGGTCGAGCGATTCAGGCCAACGGCATCAAGCTGGGCGTCAATAAGCTGATCAATCGCCGCAGGATCAATTCCGGGCTGCATGCCTGAAGGATATTTTATGGGTTGAAATGCCCAGTGCTTCCTCCATTTTTCCGCGAGCCGAGCGGCATCGCTTTCCATTGTCGAATGTTCCGGCCAAACCGCTCCCGCCCGGATCCAGTCAGTCAGATCATTCCGTTGCTGTTCGGTCAGTTGCGATTCGGGTGGCATTGCGAGGTCGTCCTCGGAGTGCTGCACAACCTGCCAGATTCTGCTCTGTTGTGGCTTCCCCGGTACCACCAGCGGCTGATCAGAAGCGACGCCTTTGAGTGTACTTTCACGCTGATCAAATCGCAGCCCAGCTTCCTGACGCTGAGGTCCATGGCAGGTGACACACTCGTTCAGCAGCAAAGGTCGGATCCGGGACTCGAAAACTGTTTCGTCAGCGAATCCGGCTTGGAAAGTAAACAGCAGAACAGCGAACACACAACGAGTGAAGGTGGAATGGTCGCAGGGGGGGAAGTTGGTGAGGAATAGCATGACGAGATTGGCTTTGGGTATGCCATGGATTCGGGGGAGGGACCGATACACGACACGCTGATTAAGTGTGGCGAAACGTTGACGGGCTCTTTTTGATTCTACTCCATAGAAGCAAGTGAGCTGTAGTCTCATCTGTCTTCCGTGGCCTGAATTCCCGCCTGACAGGGAGCAGAGACAAATGCGGGAAGCGTGTCATTCTTCAACGGGGATTTGTCAAAGCGAATGAGCTTTTGCCCGAATTTACTATTGCACAGCAGGCGGGGGGGGCCGACAGCAGGTCGCAGGCCGCAGATGATGTCCGGATACGACATCTGTTGCGAGGGCGACAGTTGTCCCGGATACGAATCAATGCCGCAAAAGACTGTCTTCTCCTTTGGAGAATGGACAGCTGCAGTACGAGTGCTGCGCCAGGGCATCCGGAATGACGTCGTCGGGAAACGCTGTGCGCCGAATTGCAACAGTTGCTCGCTGCAGGCAACAAACATGCACCACCTCAAATTTCGACAAACTGGGTGGGCAAACCCGAAACATCGCGACGGCAGGCGGCAGTGGATTTGAAAAACTCTCAAATTCGTGCCTAGAGTGCGCCGCACCGAGCGTGACTGATTTTTCGGCATTCGCTGAATTGACTCCCGAAAGACTTCAGTAGGGTCGCGGTTCTTCTCTCGAAACGCCGAGTTCGCTCAGCCTTCTCCTGCTACTCGTGCAGAGCAGATTGTGATCCGATCTGCCTCTGGTTTGACCAATACAAAAAGTCTGCTGCCAACTGGAGCAATGCCGTGGTCAGAGATTTCGTCCAACATCGTTTTACGAATCCAACACAGCTTGGCGCGTATCTAGCCGCCTGCGGAGTCTGGGCTTCAGCGGATCAGTCTGCCATGGCAGAGATCTATTACGAGCAAATTGATCCGGCGGGTACGCCGGTCAGCGAGACGCCTTTTTCCTACACGACTGATATCGAAAAAACCGGACACGCACTGGACGGACTGGACATCAAATTCTGGACGTTCATTGCCGGTGACGCCTCTTCATTGCGATTTGGCGAAGTTGAAATCGGATGGAATAACGAGCTGGCGACTTTTGAATTAGCTGGTGACGGTAACGGTCTGATTACCAGTTCCTACTTCTATTTGAAGAATTTCCTCAACGGGGGCACAACGGAGGTCATCGACTCCGCAGATTTTTCCGGTAACAAGGCGCTGAATAAGGCCACAGTCTCAACTGGCTTTAGCAGCTATTATTACGTTCGTCTGTTTGCGTCGGACGGTGATAAGGGGGAATTCAATTCCACCGATGGCGGTTACATTGGTTTTCGGTTCACCGAGACTGGTCAATCGGATTACTACTACGGTTGGTTTCATGTCTCAGCAATCGCCAGCGATTTTACCAACTACAGTCTTGATGGTTGGGCGATTGAGCTCACTGCAAATCAGGGAATTCAGGCCGGGGACACGGGGATTGGTGGAGGTGGAGCCGGCGGTGACCCAGCTGCAGTACCGGAGCCTTCCTCGCTTGCATTGCTGACGCTGGGTGTGGGCGGGATCGCACTGTATCGCCGTCGGCTGAAACGGCACGAAGAGGCAGACGCAGCTGCAGCATCCGCTGAGTAGTTCTGGCAGCTGTAGAGAGCAGCGGCGCGGTGTGAGAATGAACTTCACCCGTTCCCTGATTCTGACCAAAGACTGCATCAATTCGTACGGAGCACAATCTTGACGACAAGAAAAAACAGAGTGTTGGTCATCGGCTGGGATGCGGCCGACTGGCGGATTATCAAACCCCTGATGCAGCGAGGGGAAATGCCCAATCTCTCCGGGATGATCGCCAGAGGTGTCAGTGGAAACCTGAGAACTCTGACCCCGGCGGCTTCACCGATGCTTTGGACATCGATCGCCACCGGAAAACGACCCTATAAGCACGGCGTGCTTGGCTTTACTGAACCGGACCCGGCAGCTCCGGGAAAAGTGCGTCCTGTGTCTTCGTGCGCGCGACAAACACGAGCCATCTGGAATATCCTGAATCTGGAGGGAAAAACCAGTCATGTTGTTGGCTGGTGGCCCTCAGATCCGCCCGAGCCGATTCGTGGATCGATGGTTTCCAACCTGTTTATGCAGGAGCAAACTCTGGGAAACGGCCGGTCGGGATCAGTACATCCACCGGAACTTTATGATCAGCTGCGTGATGTCATGCTGCAGCCGCATCAGATCAGAGAAGAGGTGGTGCACAGCTTTATTCCGCAATATCACAGGCTGGATGGGCAGGATCTCAAGCTGTTCAATCATCTCCGCAGAACCATCGCCGAAGCCTCGAATGCTCAAACGATCATCACTTCGCTGATGCAGCAGAAAGAATGGGATTTTGCGGCCGTTTATCTGGATGCAATCGACCACATGTGTCATGCATTCATGGACTTTCATCCGCCGAAGGTGGACTGGGTCAGTGACGAGGATTTTGAACTCTATCGTGGAGTCATCGACGCCACATACCAATTCCACGATTTGATGCTGGGCTATCTGCTGCATCTGGCAGGGCCTGAAACCACGGTGATTCTGCTTTCGGATCACGGTTTCGAAAGTGGTTCGCTGCGAACAGGGAAGATTCCGTTAACCGGAGTCGGTCCGGTTTCCCAGCATCGCGAAAACGGCATCATCGTGATGCAGGGCCCCGGGATTCGCCATCACCAGACCCTTCATGGGGCCAGCCTGCTGGACATCACGCCGACCATTCTGCAGCTGATGGGATTGGCCGTTGGTGACGATATGGACGGGGTTCCTTTGGTGAATGCGTTTCGCGAACCACAGGATGTTCGCCGAATTCCCACGTGGGAGGATATCGATGGCGATGACGGCGGTTTGAGCGACGATCAGGTTTCTGTGAGTGCAGAAGAGTCGCTGCAATCGCTGGATCGTCTGGTCGCGCTGGGGTATGTGGAGAAGCCGGAAGATGGTGAACTGGACGCGGTGCTGAATTGCCAGCGTGAGAGTGAGTTTTTTCTGGCTCAGTCATTGATGGACGGTGGCAAGCTGGAATCCGCGTTGTCGGTCCTGCAGAAACTGGTCGCGCGCTGGCCGGAGGAGATACGGTTTGGTGCACACCTGATCAAAGTCCTGCAGGTGCTGGGGCGGCTGGAAGAAGCTTCGGTTGCAACTGATTCACTGGTGGTGACCTATCGCGCTGTACGCGATGCAGCTCGAGAGAAACTGCGAGACCCTGTTGCGGCCGGGTTGCCTTTAAACGCTGATGGCAGTTTTGATCCGGGCTCCAGAGCAGCTCGTCGCACCATGCTGCAGGCTGTTGGATCTGACTCCACGATTTATCTGTTGCTGTCATCACAGGCCGAGGCTGAAGGTCATGCTGAAACGGCGCTCAAATATCTGGACCTCGCTGAGAAGCATGGCTATCAAAAGACCAACCGACACTTCCGCCGTGCCCAGATTCTTTGCAGTGTCGGGCGCTGGGAAGAGGCGATTCCTGAATATCGCATCGTGCTGAAGCATGACCCTGAGCAGGTTTCCGCGCTGCACGGCCTTAGTCAATGCAATCTGGCTCTCCGCAATTACACGTTGGCGCTCAGTTATGCCATGGATTCCGTCTCTCTCGCGTTTACGTCTGCGAGATCACATTACCTGCTGGGATTGTGTCTTCAACGAACTCGGAAGTGGACTGAATCTGCCGAGGCGATGCGTATGGCTGTGATCATGAACCCGGGATACGTGCCCGCTCTTCGCGCTTTGATCAGGATTGCCGACAAGAGACTGCAGGATGCCGAGATGTCCGAGAAATACAGGAAGCAGCTTCGTTCTCTGCTGACTGGAGCCAGAAGCGTCAACGCCACCGATGCGACATCTCTGGATTTGCCGGAGTCTCAACGGATTGCAGGGGCTGTGGAAGACGATTGCGGCAGCGAATTGGTTGAGCGAGATTTCGGACAGCCGGTACAGCTGGAGGGCAGATTGCAGGACTCTGTCGTTGTCGTCACTGGTTTACCCCGCACCGGCACATCCATGATGATGCAGATGCTGCGATCCGGCGGGCTTGAGATTCTGGACGACAAGCGTCGCACTGCGGACGTCAGTAACGAACGTGGCTATTGCGAAGATCGTCGCGCGACCAGTCTTCACCGCGATGCGTCGTGGTTGACCACAGCTCGCGGGCAGGCAGTTAAGATTGTGGCTCAGTTGCTGCCATTCCTGAAGCAGGATCCAGATCTCAAATATGGCGTAATCTTCATGGATCGGGATCTTGAAGAGGTTCTTCGGTCACAACAGGAGATGCTGAAGCAATCGAGTCATCAAACGGATGTCGCTGACGAGGAAAAATTACTGAAGGCATACCGCAGTCAATTGAAGAGTGTACGTCGGATTCTGCGGGAACGCGGGATCCCCACGCTGCATGTTTCGTATCGGGACTGCCTGCAAGACGCTGCCGCTGTCGCTGCGAGAGTCAGTGATTTCCTCGGCGGGGATCTGAATGTCGATGCAATGGCGAATGCAGTCGACGCGAAATTGTGCCACCAGACGGCGCTCTGATTTGCGGTTTGGTTCTGTGTTGGTCACGCTTCTGCTATCCTTCCGGCAACAGCGGTGCAGCAGGTTCTTCCGCGAGGAGATGACACTCCGCTGCTGATGCTGTGAATTGTGGTCGTCGGACAGCGGACTGGTATCATGGCTCCTCGCCGATTTTTCCTGGGCACGGACCGCCCTGCTCTTGTTTCTGCTGCCGGATATCTGCGGGAAGCAGCACCCGCAGACGGAACACTGGATCTTTCGCAGTTTGTTGTTGTTCTGCCCGGTCGTCGGGCCGGTCGCCGGTTGCTGGAGCTGTTGGCAGACGAGACCGCCCCGGGCTGTTCCAATGTCCGTCCCCCGCGTGTGCTGACATTCGATCGGTTGCCGGAACTCCTGTATCCGCTGCAGCGTCCTGCCGCCGATGAACTCACGCAGCTGCTTGTCTGGTGGGAAACTCTGACACAGTTTTCTGCGGAACAACTGCGTCCTGCCATTCCGCATCCGCCGCGTCGCGATTCACTAAATGCATGGATTGCCCTCAGTGAAACTTTGAAACGACAACACTGTGAACTGGCCGCTGAAGGGCTGGACTTCGACGATGTCGTGAGTGCGCTGGAGTCTGCCGAGGAGCAGTCAGAGGCTGATCGCTGGAAATGTCTTGCGAAAGTGCAGCGTGAGTGCCTGTCACGACTTGATCAATTGAATCTGTGGGATCTGCAAACCGCCAGAATCCATGCTGTTCGTCGGAAAGAATGTCGCACAACGCAGAAGATTATTCTGTTGGCCACGACCGACATGAGTGCGGTGGTGCGGCAAATGCTGTCGCTTGTTTCTGATCAGGTTTGTGTGCTGATACACGCGGATGTCTCCGAAGCCGATCTTTATGATGACTATGGTTGTGTGCTTGCACAAAAATGGGCTGAACGGCCGATCCGGATTCCGGATGCTGCAATCCGTATTAAGGACACACCGGAAGATCAGGTGGAGTGTGTGCTGCAGGAACTGAACAGGATTCAGCCATTTCGTCCCGATCAGGTGACACTTGGAACTGCCGACGAAACGCTCCATCCAATTCTGATTCAGCGTTTAGCTGCGGCGGGTGTTCCAGTGAATCGGCCGGTTGGGAATTTGATTTCAAAGAGCCGTCCATGGCGTTTGCTGGATGCACTGATACGGCATATCGGATCAGCGCGTGACGAACAGCCGCCCGGTTTTTCAACGCTGAATGATCTTGTGCGACATCCCGATGTGTATCAATGGATCACGGACCGCATTCGAGTCAGTTCAGGGGCGGCGGCCAGCTGCGATGCTGAGTCGCCATGGCTGGGCGAATTGGACGCTTACTGCAGTGAACATCTGCAGGCTGCTCCCGATGTGATTCTGGGAACTGGTCACCGAAGGCTCGTGGTAGAGCAGATCTGCAGTTGCGTGGAGTTGCTGCTGCAGGCGTTGCTGGAACCGTTGACGGATTCCTCGCTGAAGGCCGCTGCTGTTGCCGTCCAGGGGGAATTGGACTTTGAACAGCAGGGGCCATCTCCGCGGAAATCGATGCGGAGACTGACTGAGACTCGACGGACCCTTGCGAGCTGGTCTCAGGGGGTCCTTCGTTTACTGCGTTTGCTTTACACTGCGGGCGGTGATGAAAAGGCGGCGGATGTCCTGCCAGTGATCGCCGGAACGGCGGAATGTCTATCTGCATTTCGGGGGATTTCCGACAGGCTCTTGACAATTCCGGAAGCTGTTCAGCCCCGTTGCACGATCGTTCAGGCGTTGCAGTTTGTGCTTGCTCAATGCGAGGACCGGCGACAGCAGGCGCAATGGTGTGAACAGGGCCTCGAGATGATGGGATGGCTGGAGTTGCCGCTCGATGATGCCCCGAACCTGATTCTGACGGGGTTTAATGACGGGAGCGTGCCTACAACGACGGGAGCTGACCCATTTCTGCCGAATCGTATCCGCCAGCGATTGGGTTTGAGTGATAATCTCAGGCGTTACGCTCGCGATGCGTGTGCACTGGAGTCATTGCTGCACGGCCGCAACAGTACGTTAATCATGGGACGCACTGACAGTGACGGGAATCCAATCCCCCCCAGTCGACTGTGGTTTGCCTGTGCTCCGCCAACGGCGGTCCGTCGCATTCAGCAGTTCTACGAACAGGAGCCTGGAGCACCAGTGTCCGGCACTCAGGCAATTTCGGAGGCACCCCTTGTTCCTTCTCGGACCGGTTTTTCAATTTCCCCGCCGGACCGTTTGGGGGATGCACCCAAACTGCTGGTTGTCACTGCCTTTCGGGATTACCTGCAGTGTCCATTTCGTTACTACCTGCGGCGCGAGCTGCGTCTGAAATCAGTGCAGGATGATGTGCGGGAGCTGGATGCGGCAGCATTTGGGAATCTGATTCACGATGTCCTGCGGGCCTTTGGCGAATCCCCGGTGAGAGCAGCGATAGAACAGGATTCCATCAGTGAGTTTCTGCTTCAGGAACTGCATCGGCGTTCGTTAAGGCTGTTCGGACGGAGTCGATCGGCTACGGTCAGCGTCCAACTCAGGATGATCGAGACTCGACTCCGGGCTTTTGCTGCCTGGCAGTCGGCTCACGCGTCCGAGGGCTGGAGAATCGTGATGACAGAAAAGAAAGTGCGCAGCTCCGGGTTTCGTGACATTAAGGGCCGCGAACTGACGCTGGAGGGGCGAATCGATCGGATTGATCGCCATGGAGAGACAGACGAATTCCTTGTGCTGGATTACAAAACGGGCGAACAGCCAGCGTCACCTGACAGCAGTCACCGTACAAAGGGCAGGTGGAAGGACCTGCAGCTTCCCTTGTATCGGCTGCTGGTGCGTGCTCTGGAAATCCGAGGGACGGTGCGTTTGGGATACGTCCAGTTGCCGGGCGACCTGAACTCGACCGGACTCGCGATGGCAGACTGGTCCGACGCTGATCTGGATGCGGCGGAGGAGTTTGCCCGTGTCACAGCAGCAGATATTCTTGACCTGCGGATGGACCGAATCGATTCGTTGACGGACCTGCGTTACTCCGACTTGTCCCGGATCTGTCTGGACACTGTTGCTGATCGCGTTCCTGACTGGATTTCCGAGTGGAGTGGCAGGGCGTCTCGGTGACTGTGCACGCAACGTTGTGAGAACGAGACGAACACACTGCTTCCGGGCAACCGGGAT
>JAFMMM010000187.1 GCA_017859815.1 Planctomycetota bacterium
CTTCACTCAGCGTGTGGCTGGAGAACAGCACCGTGGTCCCGTTTCGAGCACATTCCCTGAGACAGAGCATCAGTGTGTCCTGCATCAGCGGGTCCAGCCCGGAAGTTGGCTCATCGAGAATCAGCAGGTCCGGGCGTGGTGCCAGTGCCAGCACCAGCGCGAGTTTCTGACGATTTCCGCGAGACATCCTGCGAGCGTGAAGCTGTGGTTCCAGACGAAATCGTTCCGCATATTCCATCCCGCTGGCGGTCACGTCACGACCATGAACTTTGCTGAGTATCTGCAGACCCCGCTGCAGATTCAGCCAGGCATAAAGTCGTACGTCTCCGGGAACATAACCTGTTTTCCGGCGGACGCGAACCCCGTCACTCCAACAGTCTCGCCCCAGCATGCGAGCGGTCCCGGAACTCGCCCGCAGCAGGCCCATCAGAATCCGGATCGTGGTGGACTTGCCCGCACCGTTCGGCCCAAGGAAGCCGAAAATCCGGCCCTCAGCGACCGTCAGACTCACTCGATCAATCCCTCTGCGATTTCCGTAAGTGTGCGTCAACTCCTGAATTTCGATGGCCGCCATACTGTTTCCCAAGTCAAGTCCGCTGAGCTGTCTTGCTGTAAACCGTGTTCCGGGCGGGAAGATAACCCTGCGGGACAGTCTGCACAATTGGTCGCATCCCAATCGACACAGTGATCTCCGTGCAGGTCTGTCCCAAGACTCGCAGAATTCTGCTCGACCGACAATCGATCGCTTGGTTTTCTCCCGCCCCCGGCTATCTTCTCAAGCAGTCGAATTTCTCTTCTCAGTGTGTCACCCCATGGCCATCGATCTTCAGGATACAATCACAGCAATCGCCTCGCCGCCCGGACCTGCGGATCGCGGGATTGTCCGCGTCAGCGGACCGGACACACAGGCCATCGTGCAGCAACTCTTCGCCAGCGACGATTCAGAGCAAGCGTGGAAAAGCACTCGACTGCCTCATCGCTGGCCCGGAAGTCTGACGCTCCCCGACTTTTGCCGCAGTCTGCCATGCCATCTGTTGTTCTGGCCAACAACACGCAGTTACACCGGCCAGATTATGGCGGAGCTGCATCTGATCGGTTCAACTCCTGTGTTGGAGGCAGTCACCGAATCGCTGTGTCAGGCCGGTGCCAGACTGGCTGGGCGCGGGGAATTTACTCTCAGAGCATTTCTCTCCGGACGAATCGACCTGCTGCAGGCAGAAGCTGTTAACGAAGTCATTCACGCGACCGATCACGAAGAACTCCAGACCGCACTCAGTCAGCTGGGGGGCGGGATCACCAGCCGACTGCTGCAACTTCGTGCAGATCTTGTCGCACTCATCGGAGACCTCGAAGCCGGACTGGATTTCGTCGACGAAGACATTGAGTTCATTTCGGCGGAGGAGGTCGGGCTGAGAATTCAACGGGCAGTCAGCCTCGTCTCCTCCCTTGCAACGGATTCTGCAGAGTCACATCCGGCCGGCTACCGGCGCCGAGTGGTTCTGGCAGGACAGCCCAACGCCGGAAAAAGCACACTGTTTAATCGACTGGCCGGCGAAGAACTTGCCGTCATCACAGAAGTTCCGGGAACGACTCGGGATTTCGTCAGTACAGTGATCAAACGCCACCGGACAGAGTTCGAACTCATCGATACCGCAGGGCTGGAAGAATTTCGAGATCAAATCGAACAGCAATCACAAACGTTCCGACAGCAGCAGTCTGCGACCGCAGATCTGCTGATCTGGTGCCGCTCCGCAGCGCTGTCCGAATCGGAGCAGCGGGCAGATGAATCAATGCGACTGCAGTGCCTGCGACCAAACCAGAATTGCTTCACGGTGATCACACAATGTGATCGATCCGAGGCAACACTCATTCCGTCTGAGGCGGGTGACACACTGCAGATCAGTGCTGTCACTGGTGCCGGAACAGAACAGTTCGAACAACAGTTGATTTCCATCCTGAAAGATCGAGGCCAGGCACGCTCAGAACTTCTGGCCACCTCCTCGGTTCGCTGTCGAGAAAGTCTGCGCCAGGCATTGCAGGCACTCGAAACAGCGGCAGCAGCCTGTTCCCAACAGCTGGGTGACGAACTGATCTCACTGGAACTCAGAACCGCACTCAGGCAGCTGCAAAGCATCCTCGGAGAAATCTACACGGACGATTTACTCGATCACATCTTCAGTAATTTCTGCATTGGGAAATAAACGCTACGATGACGGCCGGGTCATCAAAGGAGGCAGTAGTGCTTTCAGCCTCATTCCTTCTGCATCAACAAGCACAGGCAGCTGTGCCAAGGTTCCCTCTCCGCGATACTCCGGCGGACTCGCTGCCCTGACCACGACACATTCCCCGATGAAGTAAGGTCACGCCGCCGTTTGCAACAGTCAGCATTCGTTGCAGCCATGAAAAAACCTTGTGACTCACGAGGAATCACAAGGTCATGGATGACTCAGCCACGGTGAAAAGTTACCCGACCAGGACTCGAACCTGGAATAACAGAACCAAAATCTGTTGTGTTGCCAATTACACCATCGGGTAAAGCTTTTCAGTCGACTCAAATCAGTCGTTTCTCAGCCGTAAGCCAGCCTCTGTCAGCTTCTGGCGAATCTCGTTCAACGAGGTCACCCCGAAGTTGCGGCTGGACAGCAGCTCGTCAGGAGTTCTGGAGCAGAGTTGCCCGATCGTCTGGATCGCCAGACGGCTCATGCACTTCCTGGAACGAACAGACAGATTCAGTTCGCTGACAGACTTGGACATCTGTGCCTGCTCTTCCGGAGACAGGTTTTGATCAACCACATGCTCGCGGGAGTGGATTTTGTGCAGGTGTTGTCCGATCCGCAGACCATGGGCCGAAAGTAACTCACGAATTTCCATCAGCGAGGTTTCGCCGAAGTTCTTACCAGCAAGCAGTTCCTGCTCGCTGACTTCGGTCAAATCGCCAAGTGTTCCAATTTCCATCGCCTGCAGACAATTTCGGCTGCGGACTGACAGTTCGAAGTCCGTCACCGGGCGCCCAAGCAGTTGCTTCATGCGCGCTTCCTGCTTCGCATGATCCTCGTCGTAATACATGCCCTGAGTCGCTTCGATGTCTTTCAGATACAGCTCAGCGTAGGCATTCGTCGGGTCGTACTCGATGACACGTCGGAAGCAAAATGCTGCGGCATCGTAGTTCTCACGATCTTCATACAGCAGGCCGAGATTCAACAGTGCGCCTGTGTAGAATGGGGGCCGCGCAAGAGAACGTTCGTACAAACGAATCGCTTCGTCATCATTTCCCCGCAGTGCGTTTTCAGCCGCCAGCCAGAACAAGGCTCGCGAATGGTGCGGATCCATGTCAACAGCACGCTCGAAATACTCCACTGCGGTGAGTGAGTCGCCGCGGTCGGCCCAAATGCAGCCCATCTGAAATGAATATTCCGCTCGACTTGCCGCTGAAGCAGCAACGCTGCGCAGTAATTTTTCGGCACCATCGATGTCGCCGGAAGCACGAATTGCGCCCGCTCGTCGCAGCGCACAGCCAATCGGGTCGACTCCAGCACCTGCTGCAGCATCAAATCTGTCAGCCGCTTCCAGAGGTCGCCCCAGTGCTGTCAGGCATTCGCCGTGCACGTAAATAGCGACCCCGTCCTTGTTGACACGAGTCAGGAACTTGTCCGCCTCGGCCTGTTGCGAAAGCAGGAATGTCGCGACGCCTGCTCTGGCGAGCGCCGCATCACCCGATTCCCCCGCATTGATTCGGCGAGCAAGTTCGCCGGTTGCCTGGCGAACATCGGTGAGTTGGGCAGTTCCAACAGCCAGTTCAAGCTGTCGTAATTCGTCCAGGGTCAGAGGACTGCCGGACTCCAGAATCTGCTTTACATCCACATTTGCTAATGACACTGAGCAATCTTCCTGAGAATTCTGCTTTGAGGAACCAACCCACACCAGCACCGCTGGAGGCAGTCGCGTTTGGAGCGAACAACCATGAATTTTTCGGCAACCTGACCGCACCTGGACTGTATCCTGCGGATGCAGACGGGTTCCGGGCAGTGCTGAAGATCTCGGTAAACCTCCCATGCTACCGCCGAATGCGACAGCCGACAAGCGAACGTCTCTGTGAACAGAGGTTTGCGGCTCCCCTGATTCTCGCCGGAATCGGTTTCCACCGGACTCTGTCTGAACAAAGACTCATCCCTCGCCGAATAATTCCCAAAACCAACACTGCTGCGGTCCACAACTGTCGCAGACTCACCCCCGACCAAAATCATGCACGAACAACGGTGATTTGCCGTTTTTTTCGTTTTTTTGGGGACGGGGGAACACTGTGGACGAGGCTGGATCATGCGGTTTCTGCGATTCCGGGGGAGACAGATCCCACGATCGGCCCGCCGATCGACAAACTCCAGGTGGTGCCCGGCAGATCGAATTACCGAATTTGAGACAGACAACGTTGTGAATTCGCCGCAGTTCCGGATAGGATTCGACGGAGAGCGACTGGCACGTGTGCTTCCCCGAGATCACCTCGCTTCCGCCCCGTGCCGTGGCTTTGAGATCCTCGGTACTTCTACCAGTCACTTACGGGACCCACCAACCCGGAATCGTGCACGAAAACACCTGTTGAAAACGCCGGCTGTCTGGTCGTTCTCCAGACAGTACTCCAAACGCAAAAAATCCTGCCTGCGGACACACCGCCGACAGAATCTGTCTGCCCCTGTTGTCGACCGACAGCCTGTCGCGAAGTCCAGCACCTCTCATTCCTCACGTTCCCAACATCTCCATCAGGAGTGATCAATGCTCGTCATCCCAGGACGCTACGGAAAAGATACTTGTGACGGTTTTTCTCGCCGGGCAGTAATGCGAGTTGGCTCATCAGCACTTGCAGGCCTCAGCACGGCAACGCTGCTGGAAAAATCTGCGACCGCAGCAACCAGCGATGAAGAAGCGCGTTACGGAGGTAAGGGATTCGGTTCCGCAAAGAGCGTTATTCTGCTGTATCTGCAGGGTGGCCCCAGTCACCTGGATTTGTGGGACCCCAAAACCGATGTCCCGGACAACGTTCGAAGTGTGTTCAGCAACATCGACACAAAGATTCCCGGTGTGCAGTTCTCGGAACTGCTGCCAAACCTGGCACAGCAGATCGATCGAGCCACGCTGATCCGCTCACTCAGTTACACGCCTGTGGGGCTGTTCAATCACACCGCTGCAATCTACCAGATGCTGACCGGTTATACGGCAGACAAAGTCAGCCCGTCGGGGCAACTGGAACCTCCCAGCCCCAAAGACTTCCCCAACTTCGGCTGTAATATCTGCAAACTACGACCACTGGATTCTCCGATGCTGCCGTTCGTGATGATGCCGCGGCCGCTGCAGGAAAGTAATGTCATCGGAAAGGCCGGAACCGCCGGATTCCTCGGCAGAGCATTTGACCCCTACTATCTCTACCCCACCGGCGGTGACATGGAGATGGACAAAATGGAACGGATCCAGGTCGCGGATCTGTCTCTGCGGAAGGAAGTGCCGCTGGAGCGGATGTCCCGGCGAGCATCCCTGCGTGATTCCATCACAGCCGGCATGAAAAGCATGGACCGCGCCGTCGAGCGTTACGCACTCAATGAATACTACGAGAAGGCTCTCGGACTCGTACTGTCCGGCCAGGCCAGAGAAGCATTCAACCTGTCGTCCGAATCAGATGAAACTCGTGATAAGTACGGACGCAACACCTTCGGCCAAAGCTGCCTGCTGGCGCGTCGACTGGTCGAAGCCGGAACCCGAGTGGTTGAAGTCAACTGGCCCAAAGTGGCGAACAGCGACAATCACTCGTGGGACGTCCATACCGGGCTCAGCGATCGTATGAAGAAACAGTCAGCCCCGATGCTCGACTCTGGAGTATCCGCGTTGCTGCAGGATCTTGATGAACGCGGACTGCTGGACGAAACGCTGGTTGTTGCGGTGGGAGAATTCGGACGCAGCCCCAAACGAGGCGTCAGCACATCCGGAAACAGCAACAGCGATGACGGTCGCGACCACTGGCCATACTGCTACACCGGTTTGATCGCCGGTGGTGGAATGAGGCGTGGCTATGTGCACGGTAAGTCAGACGAGACCGGATCCGCGCCGCTGGAAGATCCAGTGCACCCCGGCGAACTGCTGGCAACAATCTATCACGCCGTTGGTCTCTATCCGCGTCGCACCGTTTACAACCATCTGAATCAGCCTCGCGAAATGGTGAAGGCCGATGCAGTCATGGAACTGTTTGCCTGAATCAGCCGGATCATCGGCTGCTCTCAGCAAACAACTCCCAAATCTTCGTCCAGGATCCCCGGCCGTCGGTCTTCCACACAGGAAAGCCGTCGGCCGGTTGGCTTTGGCAGCACCCCATCCGGTTCTGCAGAGCCACAATTTCAGGACACTCAACCTCTTCCACGCGACTTTGGAATGCCGCTGACGGACCGGGGTAAACCTTCGGCCGGTGGTTCGTTGCCGACGCAGTCACACTGCGATTTGGATGTCCCAGCCATGCTCTCCCGGAGACTCCCCCGGTCAGATCAGGGTGAGTGGATGCTGGATGTTGGCAGCACCGGTGAATCCACCGTCTGCTGTGTACAGCCTGCAAATCGACACTGACTCACCATGCTGTTCTCTGCAATTCCGGTCCACTTCAGGGCGACCTGCTGCAACGGGGGTTCACGACGATCCGCAATCGCCAGCCCTGTGAGCATCATTTCCTGACAGTCATGCAGCCGAACTCCATACGGGGCCGAATCCAGAATCTGACAGTTGCTCACCGTGATGTTGCGACACTCGGTCAGCTCCAGCAGGGCATCACGCTGCAACTCCGGAGCGTTGGGAAACTGATGCTGACCGGTCTGGCAATCCTGCAGCAGATTACCGGTGAACAAACTGTCGCGACACCGCAACAGCGTGACACCAGTACACAATTCACGAGCCACACCGTAATCCGTGTTGTGCCCCAGACTGTTGTCGCCCACAGTCACCTGGGAACAGTCTTCCAGCAAAATATTGCGATGATGTCCGGAATAGATGCAGTTTCCGGAAATGGATAGCCCCTGCGCGGCTGTGACGTGCACATTCACCCACTGACTGCCAATCAGGTTGCCGGAAATGGACAGCATTCCGACTTTTCCATTCGACTCAAACTGCTGGCCAATGATCCGAATGTTGGCTCCGTTGGGACTGTACGTGGCCTGAATTGTATTGCTGCTGATCGTGCCCTCCCGAATGCTGCCTTCGCTGGCATCGAGATAGATTTCTGCGGTGGGCACGGCATCGGCATCCGGTACTTTGTGGGCACGATTATTGTTGTACTCAATATCATTTCCGGTGATCTGCAGATTCCGGATCTCACTCTTCTCCACACGAATTCCACCCAGCCTGCAATAACTGATATGTGATGAACTGATAATTGTCTGATGCAGATTCACGGCATTCAGCCAGATTCCGACCCCGGTGTTGAAATAGATGTGGCAATGGCTGATCAGCACATTCCGGGCCCGTTCGGTGATCTCAATACCATTTCGCAGGTTCCGCAGCAGAACGCCCGTGACAGTCGGCTGCACGGCTCCCTGCAAACGAATCCCGTCTGCCTCCGGATGCTGACCACTGATCTCGAGATTGCGGATCATTGTCAACCGCTCTCGCTCCCAGATACCCGGCTGAAAGGAAGCGGGATCTGCAGTGCCGGCATGCGTACCGCGAATCACAATCGCCGGCCCCGGTCCTTCCATGCGAATGGTGGCTGTACCACTTTCGCCACAAATCGAGGTGCGCCCCGTCTCCGCCAGTGTGATGACAAGAGGACGCGTAATGCGATAATTGCCGCGCGGAAGCAGTAACTCCCCCACACCTTCGTCAATCGCGTGCTGCAGAGCCTCGGTATCATCCGTAACACCATCTCCAACTGCCCCAAAATCTCCCGCCTGAGTCATTCTGAGCCCCTCCGAAAATGCCTTCCTGCCTCTGTCGTTCGCTGTCTCACCAGTCACCGGATCAACAGGCACGAGACAGATTACAAAGGCAGCGGCTGAGTGGCCAGCAGCGGGCTCAGTTGCCGGACTCCTGCTGCTGTTCGATGACCAGCAACTGATTCACCTCTGGTGACTCAACAACCTGCTGCTGCCCCCCCGGCCACGTGATGGTCAGCCGGTCAATGCTGCCTGATTTCCCCAAACCAAATGTTACAGGAAGCTCAACCTGCGACTGATAACTGCGAGTGGGCATGACACTGCGGGTCAGCACCGCACCATTCGGCAACTCGATCTGAACCATCGCCCCGATGGCATCCCGATTACAGGTTCGCCCCTGCAGTCGTACTCGCAGCCAATGGTGGTCAAGCTGCTGTTCGTTTCGCAGCAATCGCGGAACACCGCCGGATGAAAACAACATCAGATCGAGATCGCCGTCGCCGTCGATATCCGCCGCCGTCAGACCGCGTCCCACCATCCGCGTGCGAAAATCCGTACTGGTCTGTGCTTCAGTCAGCATGACAAATTCATTGTCCTGTTCCGCACCACAATTCCACAACAGATGCGGCGCCTGCTCGTACTGCTGACTGGACTGGACCAGCTGGATATCTTCCTCAAGGTGCCCGTTGTTCTCCACAAGGTCCTGACGACCATCAAGATCCATATCCAGAAACAGCACGCCAAACTTCAGGTCTGTGCGTGTCACCGGGCCGATCCCGTTGGACACCGCCTCATCGCGAAACACCGGCAGCGCGGTTCCTGGAGTCTGGCAGACGTACAGGGCCGTCATTTCCGTCGCAAAGTTGCCGATCGCAATTCCAACGGAGTCTGTGTTTCGAAAACAGCCGTAGTCCAGTCCCATCGCTCCGCGTGCCGCGCCCGCATTGTCATAGGCCACCCCGGAACTTGCCGCACTCTCCACAAAAGTGCCGTCGGCCTGACTGAGAAACAGAAAATTCTGAACGGTATCATTCGCGACCATGATGTCCGGATAACCATCAGCATTGAGATCCGGGAAAATCACGCCCAGCGATTTGGCCATCGGCACACCGGTATTTGGATCCGTGACCTGTACTCCGGACTGCTGCGAGTGATCGGAAAACACTCCGGTTCCGTCATTCAGATACAGACAGGGAAAGGCGCCGCGAAAATCGGTTGGGCGACCGTAAGCACGAAGCTTGCCGTCCAGCGTAAAGTTCATTCCAAGATCAGTCTGGCGGTCCCACTGAATGTAATTGCAAACGAACAGGTCGAGGTCTCCGTCGAGATCGATGTCCACAAATCCGCAGCTGGTGCTCCACGCATTGTCTTCCCCGGCAACACCGGCAGCTGCCGTGACGTCGACAAATTTCCCGTTGCCGTCATTCCGAAACAGGACGTTCTTTCCCAGACAACTCACGAAAATATCCACGTCCCCATCGTTATCCACATCACCGCATGCACAACCGTTGCCGTACAGAGAGATATCCAGTCCGGACCCAGCGGTCACATTCGTAAACTGACCAGTCCCATCATTTGCATAGAGCGCTGATGTTGCCGGCTGTTCATCCGGAGACTCCCCTGTCTCCCAGGCTCGGGAGTTCACGCAGAGCAGGTCCTGATCTCCGTCATTGTCAAAATCCAGGAACGCACCACCGCCCCCCATGGTCTCCGGCAACAGTTTTTCGCCCGCAGCACCGTTCTGGTGCCGAAATCCAATCCCGGCTGCGGACGTCACCTCAGTAAACGGAATGTTCGGAATCTCCACCTGCGGGCGATCGCGCACCTGCGGTATGGCTGTTGGTGGAGCGACATCCTGAACGACCTCGTCCGGCTTGCGAGTCAGAATCAGCGCAGCTCCGACGACGACCGCACCCAGAACAAGAAACATCGCTGACCATTTCAGGGCCTTGCCAACGACATCATCATTCTGAATTTCTTCTTCGTCGGTCCGTTCAGTCTCCGAATGCTTCGCCATCATCTTACTTTCATTGCCAGTTCAAATCGTTTTCGCTGCCACGGCAGGAATCAGGGCAGGGCAGACAACGTGGATCCAGTGGCAGATCTTCGCCGCAGCACTCAGTCAGCATTTCCCGGACTGCGTTGAGTCTCACTGTTTTCGGGCGACTGCACGTCCTCCCGCTGCAGGTCATAGATCACCAGTGACTCAGCCGCAAAATCCGCCGCCGGATATTTCTTGCGGGCAATCGTCACGGCTTCGCCACGG
>JAFMMM010000188.1 GCA_017859815.1 Planctomycetota bacterium
AGGATTGTGTTGTCCAGGATTGTGTTGTCCGCGGCCCTGGTTTCCAGGGCTGTGGTGCCTGCCCGTAGTCAGTCCGCTGTCGGTCGGCTTGCGCAAGTCCACTGGTGGCCTGGGCCCGTGCGGATTGGGGATGTTGGTATTCCGAATCGGCCGCACTGCAGGATGCGATGCTGCTGCCTCGTCCGCGATGAAATTTTCCCGTACCGGTCAGGGAATGACTTGTGCCCGATTCTGCTCCTGAGTCTGCAGCTGTGTCGAAATCCCCTGCGGCCTCCCGCAGGCCGGGGTTTCTGCGCCGTCTGACTGGATGGCTCTTCGGCAGCATTACGGATGTCGACGCCGGCGACGTTACCGATGTGTCAGGCCGTCAACACGGGCGTGCGGTCACCGCCCTGCCCCACGCCGGGACGCCGGACTGTTTTGCTGCACCGCATCTGCTGCCGGCAGAGCAGCCAGCAGTTGCTGGTCATTCCGAGCGCAAAAAGCGTCAGGCAGCTCGGGTCGGCAGCGAAGAAAAAAGACTGCAGCAACGACAGCGGCAGCGTGATCGCCTGACTCGAGACATTACCTATTTGGGGCGAGGTGTTTCCGGTCGTCTGGGAGAGCGTGAATCCCGAGTGGAGTTGTTACGGGAGCAGAGCCTGCCGGTGATGTGTACGCCACTGGATGTGGCACGCCAGCTGGGCATCAGTTTGACGCGACTGCGGGGACTGGCCTATCACAGCGAAGTCAGCGGTCGGCTGAATTACGTGCAGTTTCGGGTTTGTCGTCGCAACGGAGGAGAGCGTCTGCTGTCGGCTCCGCATGTCCGTTTGAAGGCGGTTCAGCGGTGGATTCACGAGCAGATTCTGCAGCGTCTGTCGGTAACCGAGTCGGCTCACGGCTTTGTGCCGGGGCGCAGCATTCTGAGCAACGCAGAGATTCATGCCGGGCAGGAGTTCGTGTTGTGTATGGACATCCGCGACTTCTTTCCGTCGATCACATTTCCTCGGGTGCGACATCAGTTTGTTCGCTGCGGATATTCACAGGCGGTCGCCACAATACTGGCGTTGTTGTGCACCGAGTGCCCGCGGGAGCTGGTGGAATTACACGGTCGCAGGGCCTGGTTGTCGACGGGGCCGCGAGGGCTGCCGCAGGGAGCCTGTACAAGTCCGGCGCTGTCCAATCTGGTGACCGCCCGGCTGGATCATCGACTGCGTGGACTGGCGAATCGCTTCGGACTGAATTTCTCACGATATGCCGATGACCTGACGTTCTCGGGCGGCCCGGTCATCCGTGATCGAGCGGGCTGGCTGTTAGAGCGGATTCGGCACCTGATCGAAGCGGAGGGATTTCAGGTGCAGGAAGCAAAAACGCGGATTCAGTCCCGGGCGTCGGCACAAGTGGTCACCGGGTTGGTTGTGAATGATCGTCCGGCTGTCAGCCGCAGTCACGTGCGGCGGATGCGGGCGATTCTGCATCAGGCTCAGAGCACCGGACTGGAGTCACAGAATCGCGAGCAGCATCCCAACTTTCGGGCCTGGATTGAAGGGCAGATCGCGTGGATTGCAATGACTCGTCCGCAGGCTGCTGCTCGGCTCAGAGTGCAGTTGCAGCAGGTTCAGTGACTTCCCTGCCCGACTGCTGCTGATACATCGGAATCAACAGCGTGATACTGCAGGATCGCGCGGCCGCTGCGCAGATGATCAGCAGGCCGTTGCATATCAATCCCGGCAGCCAGCAGGATGATTCTTTGACCGTGGGTCAGCTGGAGCGCGGTTTGTTCGCTCATCAGGGTTGCCAGGTTGGCCAGCTGGGCGGGAATTGTAGCAGAGATGGTGTTACCGCGGTTTGGCAGATGATTCAGGATCGGCCAGTCCGGGTAGGACTGACGGGCCACCGCCCGGAATGCTCTCAGCAGTTTTCCCCCCGGCTGATGCGGCACGATGACGGGGGGCTGCGGCCCGGGAATTTTCCGGACTGCGTCTGCCGCTGAATGCAGTTCATTCAGCAGTCGTTCGATGCCATGCACATAGACGCCTTCTCCGTACATGCGCATCACGGTGCGGCGGATCATTTCGCCACGAAAGCTGATCGCTTGTGTTTGATCGCGCGTGAACAGTGGCTTGTTGACCAGGTGGGGTGTCGGCAGCAAAGCGGCAGTACCGGTGTGCAGAGAATGCAGTTTCAGACCGGTTTCTGAATGCAGAACGACGCACCCTGTGGCTGCAGCCCCGACCAGACCACAGAACTGGCGATCTGCGGCGCAATGCCAGGTTTCAGGAGTTTCCACATTGAGCAGCAGAACGCGAGCTGGCGGCTGTGGCTGAGCGAGCAGAGCTTGTGCCTGCTGTAACAGTTGCAGGAAGCCTGTACAGCCGGTGTTGAAGGCCGAAATTCGGGATTCCTGCAGACCGTGTTGGGCGATGGCTCGCAGAGCCAGATCACGGGCTGCCGTATCGCTGCAGTGCGAATGTGCCAGCAGGATTGTTGTTCTGTCCCGCAGGTGGTTTGAGGCGGGCAGCAGGACGTTCAGCAGTTCATCGACGAGGTCATCGGCGGTGACTGTCTGCCGCAGCATGCGGCGGCTGGTGATCCCGGTGGCCTTCAGGACATGGGCCGAGTTGGAAAACCCCACACGGCCATCGCTGCGGGACAACTGAGAGATGCGTTCGTTCGGCAGCGTCTCAAACAGATCATCCCGATCGGTCAGATCAGTGAATTGCTGCAGGGTGATGGGAGACTCTGGGCTGCCGGACATGAGGTTGCTGCTGCACGAAAAAACAGCCGGCCGCAGAACCGGATATGGCCTGCGGTGGCTGTTGGTTTCTGTTTCATTCCGCAGGACAGCGAATCAGATTCCCAGTCCGGCGGATCATGATCAAAGCGAAATCAGAATTACGCTTCGATTTCGTACCCTTTGCGTTGTTCGCGTGCCTGCCACGTGGCTGCTTCGGCATCGTTGACGATCTGCTCTGTTTCCGGATTCCACTGGATCGTGCGGTCCAGACGAATGGCGATATTGGCAAGGTGGCAGACTGTCATTGCCCGGTGGTGTGTGTGAACATCACTGATTGGCTGAGTACGATCAGCGATACATTCGAAGAAATTCTTCATGTGGTTGCCAGGCTGCTTCCCCTTGTACAGGGTCTTCAGGGTTTCTTCCTGCAGCGGCTTCTCTTTCAGTTCGTCCACGGCGGCCCCGGTCAGTTTGCCACGATTCACAAAGATGCGCCCTTTTGTGCCTTCCAGCATCAGGCCATTGTCAAATCCCAGATCCTGAGCACGGTCGCGAATATGCAGCACAGCGCCATTTTCAAACATGGCCGTGACGTGGAATTTGGTGGCTGTGTTGTACTGGGACGGGTCGGTGGGCATCCCGTCTTTCAGCGGAACGGGATGTTCGGCCATGACCGGTTTCACCTGAACGGGTCCGGTATCGGACAGGTCGAAGGCCCAGGCAGCGATATCGACATGGTGCGCACCCCAGTCGGTCATTTTTCCACCGGAGTATTCGTACCACCAGCGGAACTCATAGTGGCAGCGGGAGTTACCGCGTCCATTTCCCTTGTGGCGATATTCGGCCACCGGTGCCTGTCCCTGCCACATGTCCCAGTTGAGCCCGGCGGGGACGTCGACAACGGGAATTTCGCCGCTGGTGGGGGCCCCACCGATGGCCACGGTGACAGTTTGCAGTTCTCCGATGCGGCCTTCCCGAACCATCGCCACGGCATTCAGGAATCGCAGGCCCATTTCGCTGCGCTGCTGGGTGCCGACCTGGAAAACGCGTCCCGTTTCTTCCAGCACTTTTCGAATCTGTTTGCCTTCATCGATCGTCAGTGTCAGCGGTTTCTCGCAGTAGACATCTTTGCCGGCCCGCATGGCTTCGATGGCGATTTTGGTATGCCAGTGATCGGGAGTAACGATGGTGACCACGTCGATTTCCGGGCGGTCAAGAATTTTGCGGTAATCTTCGTACACGTCGACTGTTCGTTCGGCCCCCGGCTTGCTTTGACGCTTCAGAGCGACTTCCCGGCCGCGATTGGCATGGTTGGAATCCACATCGCAGACAGCGGCACAGTCGCTGAAATTCATTGCAGCCGGACCGACGGCACCCCAGCGGGAGCCCGTTCCAATACAACCCAGAATTGCTCGTTCATTGGGACTACGAAATGTTTTGGCCATGGAACTGGGAGCAAACCAGTACGGGGAGGAGGCGGTGGCCAGAGTGGCAAGGCTGGCGGATTTCACGAAACCGCGGCGTGTCTGGGACATGATGGGTAATCCTGAGGCAGAGATAAAAAGTATAACTGGTGGACCGAATGATATGTTCCAGTTCGAGGTCGTAAGGACTGGCAAAAAGATGCTAACGTGCTGCGGAGGACGATGCCACCCGGGTTGTTGGCAGCAGTCCGGGGAATTCGCTGGGACTCGAGCTCGGTCGGCAACTTGCAGACTGGGGTAGAGGCTGCTGAGACACTGGTTAAGATGTCCCACTGATGCCGTAGATGGCCGAGTTGTCTCGCGTTGTGGCGACAGTGCCGGCAAGTGTATTTCAGGGAAGCACAGTTCATGGAACGCTATCTCTTTTTTCTGATTCCTGCGTTCGTGGTGATCAGTCTGATTGTTGGCCTTATCCAGCAGGGACTGCGCCGCCGCAAGCTGGCTGAAACGGCTGAAAGTTTGGGGCTGGAGTTCCTGCCCGGTGGTGACAATCAGCTGCAGAGATCGTTGTCCGAATTTCCGCTCATGTCGCGGGGGCGCAGCGGGCGGATGAAGAACCTGATGCGCGGGGCATCTGGTTCAATCACGACGGCGATGTTTGACTACAGTTATCGGACCGGAAGCGGAAAGAACTCTTCCACGACACACACCTGTGCATTCCTGATGGAACGCGAGGGCACGCGTTTGCCACAGTTTCAGTTACAGCCGGAGGGCATCTTTCACCGGCTGGGTGAAAAGCTGGGGATGCAGGATATTGACTTCGACAGTCATCCGCAGTTTTCAAAGATGTTCCAGTTGAAGGGGCGAGACGAGGAAGAGATTCGGCGTTACTTTCAGCCGGGCCTGCTGGATCTGCTGGAGGGTTATCCGGGGATCACAGTGGAAGCGGACGGCAGCCGTTTGCTGGTCTACCGTCAGCGCCGGCGACCATCTGCAAAAGCGATTGCCGAATTCATGCAGGATGGCCTGGCGATCGGCCAGGCCCTGCAGCAATACGGAGACTGAGCCGATTTGCCACCGTCCTGACAATGGGGGCGTTGTGTGAAGCATGTCCGAGGCAGGAATTTGGCAGCAGTCTCTGTTTCGCCACGGTCTGGTTGTTTTGCAGCGCTGGATTGGTCGACGTTGTCGGGGACAGTAAGTGTCGGGGACAGTAAGTTATGCAGCTGAGTCAACTCGCCGGACAAAGCAACTGTGGTGCCGCAAACACGGTGCTCGCTGTGTTTTTCAGCAGAGGCAATGCGTTATGTGTGGGCGATATACACTGAAAACACCTGCGGACGTTTTGATGCAGATGTTTCATACGGCCTGGCCCGGCGAGGCGTCAGCTCGCTACAACATTGCCCCCACGCAGCAGATTCCGGTGGTTCGTGGAAACCGGCACAATCCTCGAGTGCGTGAAGCGGTGATGATGCGGTGGGGGCTGGTCCCTTCGTGGGCCGATGATCTGTCGATCGGTTCCCGCATGATCAACGCGCGATCAGAAACTGCCGCTTCGAAGCCATCATTCCGATCCGCTTTTCGCAAGCATCGCTGTCTGGTGCCGCTGGACGGTTTTTACGAATGGCAAAAACTGAGCGACGGTACGAAGCAGCCATGGTGGATGCACTTCGAGGATGAGCAGCCTTTTGCTGCAGCGGGATTATGGGAAACGTGGGCACCACCGGAGGAGCAGCGGAAGCCTGGGGCCGGTCGTTCGGATCTGGTCTCCACATTCACGATTCTCACCACCGAGGCAAATTCGCAGATGTCGCGACTGCACGATCGGATGCCGGTGATTCTTTCGCCCGAACATTGGGATTTGTGGCTGGGCGATCAGAGTTCCGTTGGGCAATTGCAGGAATTACTGCAGCCGTGGGAGGGGGAATCACTGTGTTTTCGATGCGTAGGGAAGGCGATGAATCGTCCGGCTCATGAACAGCCTGATTGTCTGACCGAGATTCCGATCAGTGAACCGCTGCCCGGGGGGAACACCGCGTAATTCGGCAAGTCGGGTGTGCGGCTCAACTTCCTGGAATGAGGGAGCGGGCAGTGGAGATGTGCCCGGCATGGAACCGGCATTGTTGTCGCCTTATTATTCATCAGGCTGAATCCCCACGCTTGAAGACGGTGACCAGTTGGTTTTCCCACCTGACGCCTGGATGTCGGGCAAACTTTCCGGCACCAGCCCCTCCCTGAGACCTCACAAGAAGCAGCAGATAGTTATGAGCGGCACTGTGTCTTTGCCTGCCTTTGATTTTCATCAGCGAACCCGGCTGGTTTACGGTCCCGGTTCGCTGCAGCAGCTTCCTGAACTGGTTCGCGAATACGGTGGCAGCACGGTCTTGCTGGTTACGGATGCGGGTTTACAGCGCGTTGGCCACGGCGAACGGGCGGAACGGGTTCTGAAAGATGCGGGCGTCACTTGTCATGTCTATGACCGGGTGGAAGAGAATCCTGATTCCTCGCATGTGGACGCGTTAACGCAGTTTGCTCGCCCACTGGGCATCGACATGCTGATCGGCCTTGGTGGCGGCAGCAGCCTCGATTGTGCCAAAGGAGCGAATTTCCTGCTGACCAACGGCGGGCGGATTCATGATTACAAGGGAATCGGGCGGGCTGCAAAACCGATGCTGCCGATGCTGGCAATCCCGACGACATCCGGTACGGGCAGCGAGGCTCAGTCATTTGCCGTGATCGCTGATGCAGAGACCCACTTGAAGATGGCCTGCGGAGATGTGAAGGCAGCCTGTCTGGCTGCGATCCTGGATCCCGAACTCACCCTGACCATGCCGCGGGGGGTCACCGCAGCCACCGGGATCGACGCGATGACTCACGCGATCGAAAGTTATGTTTCCACAAAACGAAACTCCATTTCGCAGATGTTTGCGCACCGTGCGTGGCAGTTGCTGAGTCATTCTTTTGGAACGGTACTGGAACAGCCGGACCACCTCGATGCTCGCGGCGGGATGCAGGTGGGGGCCTTTCTTGCGGGGGCCGCCATTGAGAACAGTATGCTGGGCGCTGCTCACGCCACCGCCAATCCATTGACCGCTCGTTTCGGCACGACTCACGGCCATGCAGTTGGGCTGATGCTGCCACATGTGATTCGCTGGAATGCTGCTGACGTTGACAATTTGTATGCAGATCTGGCTGCGGTGTCTGGCTGGAGTTCTGCCGGAACAGCCGGGGATACACTGGCCGCAGGGTTTACTGAACTGCTGCTGAAAGCTGGCATGCCAACAACGGTCGCGGAGGTGTCTGCGGAATCAGTCACCGATCAGGTGATCCGCGAGCTGGCCGAAGACGCCGCCCAGCAGTGGACAGGAACCTTCAATCCGCGAAAGATGGATACGGAATCATTCCTTCAGTTGTACACGAACGCACGGTCCTAGTGGACCATCACCAAGGCAGTTCAGAACACTTCGACAGACAGCGGAATCCATGGCCCTGATCGAACTCAAGGATATCTGTCGGACCTACGATCTGGGGGAAGTGCGTGTTCATGCACTCCGCCCGACTTCGCTGGAAATTGAGCGTGGCGAGTACGTTGCGTTGCTGGGGCCTTCGGGATCCGGCAAGTCGACACTGATGAATACGCTGGGCTGTCTGGATCGTCCCACATCGGGAAGTTACAAGCTGGACAGCCGCGAGATCGCCACGATGTCGCGAAATGAGCGTGCCCGCATTCGCAACAAACATATTGGTTTTGTGTTCCAGAATTTCAATTTGTTGGCGCGAACATCAGCGGCCGAGAATGTGGAACTGCCATTGCTTTATGGTGCTGGCGCCGTGGGGCGCAAACGAAAACAACGTGCACGGGAGATGCTGGGCCTGGTGGGACTGGAGGATCGCCTGGACCACCATCCCGGTCAGTTGTCCGGCGGTCAGCAGCAGCGTGTGGCGATTGCCAGGGCTTTGGTCACCGATCCGTCGATTCTGATGGGCGATGAACCAACCGGGAATCTGGATTCCAAAACCAGCCGCGAAGTCATTGAGTTGTTTCGCAAGTTGAATGAGGAACAGGGAATCACTGTGATTCTGGTCACGCATGACCTGAACGTTGCCCGCAACGCCCGCAGAATGCTGGTTCTGCGTGACGGCAGGATTGTCACCGATACCACAGACTACGAAGAGGCGTTTCACGTCCTGCATACTGCCGAGGACGAGACGGCAGAGGACAGTGTTGCAGAAGACCAGACGCCCGCAGCCGAAGAGGCTGACTAGATTCTCTGTTTTCCCTGACCGAAACATTCGGATTTGTTGGCGTAATCAGCAAATTTGAGTCGATATCGACCACATGAAACTGTGGTCTGCACTACTGAGCATCGTTGTGTTTTCCGGGCTGTTGCTCCGGACCGGAGAGGTTTACGCGCAGTGGATCCCTGCGGATGAGCAGCGAATTCGCTGGACTTCGGCTGAAAAACGATCGCTGGTGCGGCGGCCACCGGGGATTCGCCCCGAGACTGTGGCAACGGAAGAGCCTCCGGCAGACCAGCAGTTTTTGCCGCTGAATGAGGCGATTCGCCTGGCGTTGCAAAATTCTGAAGTGATCCGAGTACTGACCGGAAACGGTGCTGTTTCATCGGGGACCACCGTCTATGACACGGCGATTGCGGTAGGAGACATCGATATTGCCAAAGCGCAATTCGATCCGGTCCTGCAGGCGAACTCAGCATACCGACATTCGGAGTTTCCTTTCCTGAATCAGGCCGGGAATGATCTGACCGGCACTGCGGCTTCCGTGAATGACGCAGGCGTCACGTTACTGGACCGAAATCAGACCGGCGGTCAGGCTGCCCTGTCGACCGGAAACACGTTTGAACCAACGGACGGTGAGGGATTCACCACCAGAAATCGACCGCGAATTGAACTGAGTTATTCACAGCCGCTGCTCGCAGGGGCCGGTCTGCGTGCCAATCGAACAGCCATTGTGATTGCGAGACTGCGACTGGAGCAGTCGTTCTTTCGCTATAAGTCTTCGATGCAGAATTTGGTTTTTGGAGTGATCTCTGCGTACTGGCAACTGGTCCGCGCACGTACCGAACTGTGGGCTCGCGAACAGCAGGTGGAACGGCTGGAAGTCTCGCTGCAGAGCCAGAAAGTCCGGGCGGAAGTCGGGATGGAGCGTGGGGCCTCAACCGCCCAGGCTCAGGCATCGCTGTCAATTGCCAGAGCGACTTTGGTGAGTGCTCGCGCCGCCGTTCTCCAGGCCGAAGCTGCCCTGCGAAACATCATTGGGCTGCCGCCGGAGGACGAACGACGCCTGGTTCCGTCCACTCCCCCGACAATGCAACGAATCAACTTTGACTGGGATGATATTGTCAGCACTGCCCAGTCACTGGATCCGGAATTGGTGGAATTGAACCTGGTCCTGAGAGCGGATCAGGAACGTCTGGTCCAACGCAGGAATGTGGCTCGACCTTCCCTGAGTGCGGATGCTGTCTACGGCTGGAATGGATTGAGCGGGAAGCTGGTCGGCGGTGGTCGGATTCGGGATCCCGGCCTGGGAGACAATACCAACTGGTCTTTGGGAATCAGTTTTTCCGTTCCGCTGTCACTGAGGGAATCCCGAGCCGCAGTGAGATCGCAGGAGTTGATTCTGGCCCGGGATCGGGCTGCGATTCAGCAGCAGCTGCATCGTCTGGAGCATGACCTGGCAACAGTCCTGCGAAGCATTGAGCAGAACCTTGCTCAATATGACGCCTTTCACGCGGCGCGCGAGGCGGCGTGGATCAATGTCGAACTGCAGCGGGCGGAACGAACCAGTGGACGGTCGATTCTGCTGAATGAGCTGCTGGCGATCACGGACTGGGCCAACACCGTCGCATCGGAAGCTCAGGCTCTCACGGCATACAACACGGAGTTGGCGCGACTGGAATTATCAACCGCCACGATCCTCGATACCCATGGTGTACGATTCTCGGAAGAACAGTTCGGCGCCGTGGGGCCTC
>JAFMMM010000189.1 GCA_017859815.1 Planctomycetota bacterium
TCATTCCACCCCATCCCCGCGCGAACATCGGTCGTGGTGTATCGCAGCGTCAGTGCGCAGCGTCGGCGGTTTGAGCTGTTGGCTTCTGATCCGTGCAGCAGCAGATCACTGTGCACTGAAGCCTCACCAGCACGCAGTTCATTATTCACGATGGGGCCTGTTCCGAATGACTCCGCATCCTCAACCGTCTGGTTGAGAACATTGTGTTCTTCCGGAGTGCTTTCACGATATGTCAGGTACCCGCGGTGATGGGAGCCGGGAATAAATCGCATACAGCCGTTCTCGGTGTCCGCATCGTCGATGGCCAGCCAGAGTGTGACGGCATGGGACGGGCTTAGCGGCCAGTAGCTGGAATCCTGATGCCAGGCGACCGCTTTTCCATCGCCGGGCATTTTGCAGAAGAAGTGAGAGCCCCACGCGACAACACTTCCCCCCAAAAGATCAGAGACAATGTCGATGATTCGGGGGGACGTCAGAATGTCGTAGACACGTCCATGTTTCAGATGTGCCGTACTAATGGAGTAACTGTTTTTTCCGGATGCCAGCGTCTGTTGGAGGAGGTGATCGAAGTAGGTGCGGATCTCGACGGCCTCATCCTGATCGAAGACCCTGAGCGGACTCAGATAGCCGTTCTCGTTGTAGTGCCGAATCTGCTCAGCAGTCAGCGTTCGCCCCTGAGCAGGTTCTGCCGGGCGAAAAGCGAACCGCCGCTGCAACTCTGTCAGGGAGTCTGCGTCAGGAAGAATGCTGAATTCCGGAGTTGACGATGCCATAAACCTGTAATCCTCGTGGACTGGAAATCGACCGTACCAGTGCGAGGAAACGCTCGAACGGGTCTCGGAGTACGATCACTGTCCATACATTCTGCCAGAGAACCTGCAAAGATGGGAGCGACTCGATTCCCGGAGAATTCGAAACCCGTCCGGATCTCGAATCGGGGATTTGTCAATTGCCGTCGGTTGTTTTCTGACCGGCGAATCCAGGCAAAACAAAGACCTCGAGCCGCTGCAAAGCTGCGTCATGGTGGTCAGCGAGGTAACCGGACGGATACAGGTTCGTTGTCGTCACGGGGCCGGCCACGTAGCCAAAGTCGCCCAGCCAGCGGAATTTGTGTTCCTGTTCGAACCACTGCTCCCAAAACCCCTGACTGCGTCTGGCATTGGGGCCGAGGACGAAGAATACAGGGTCCGGCCCCCGCAGCTGATCGCAGTTGACATGGCTGACGGGAACACAGTTCAGACCGGCGGCACTGAGATGTGACAGCAACGCGGGTTCCCCGAATGCATAGACGAGGGCCCCGGTTGCTCTTCGCTGCCGGGGAGTCAGTTGCGGGACCGGAACCGGCGGTGGAGAAAAACGTCGCAGTTGACTGGCGACGATGACTTCTCCGTCGATCGTTTGCCGAGGATTGACATCGATTCCATCGACCGTCGCGCAGCAAACGTCTGCAATTTCTGTCGCAGCGCTGATCAGTGAAGTGCGATTCGTCATCAGGCTGCAACGTAATAACTGCTCTGGCTCCAACAGATACAGTCGGCCAAATTCATCGATTCCTGTCATCGCTGTGGAAAGTGCCACGATGGCGAGAACTGTGATCGTGGAAATCCGATTTCGGGATGAAGGGGCAACAGGCAGTGGACCGTTCTCGATGATTCTGCGCGCAGTTCGGATCCCGGCTTCCAGCCACCAGCCCAGCCCAGCCGCAGCTACAAGCCAGACCGGACACAGCAGTGGCAGAAACAGTCTGGGGTAAGTGGAATACAACGGGACCGTCAGCAACAAACCGCAGATCCAGGCAATCAACACCCATAACCCCAACGCTGACGGCTGCTGTGGCAGGAAAACGGCTTTGGCCGGGGGCGGAGCACTGTTCCCGAGCTGTTTTGACGGGCCAAACTGAGCAGATTTGAGCGGCCACATCAACAAGCCTGGAATACTACCGATGGCAACACAGAACAGAACACGCGTTGCCCCGACACGCAGACCAATCAGCAGCAGGAAGATGGCGGCAGCGATAATTCGGAACAGAACTTCAACTGCTTTTCGCCCTGATCCGTTCCACGTGAAACGGAATTCCGAGTCCCAGCGATACGCGGTCGTGGCCAGCAAAGAGACCGCAATGGCAAGTGCTCCCGTCATCCCGTCCAGGTAATGCTGGTACTGAAGGTGCTCGAGCAGATTGTCCCACCATGAATTGAGATCCCTGGAATACTCAAGGTGATGACTCACAATGGCAGAGTACCCCCCCAATTCCTGAAGCTCCAACAGATATGGAAAGAAGACCAGGAATGTCGTGGCCGCCTGCAGCACCAGGCCTGTCAACAGCGGGCGGAGTGAGTGGGTGCGGCGCCCGGACCACAACCACCAGGCCAGAGACCCCGACGCGGTAATTGCACAGGCCAGCCAACCGGTGTACTTCAGCCACCAACCCAGACCAGCGGTCAGTCCTGAGAGGATGCAGGTCGAATACCTCCGGCGAAAGATCCCGGTGACACCAAGCCCTGTGGCCAGTAACACAAACAGCAGTGCGGGGACATCCGTCATCGACATTCGGGAATACATCACATGGATATCGCTGCCGGCGATTATTCCGGCGGCGATCAGCCCCGCAGCGCTGCCAAACCACTGACGGTTAAACCACCATGCGACGAGGGGCATCAACAGTCCACAAAGGACCGCGGGCAGAAACGGTGCCGCAGTTTTGGCAAATGGAAACAGCCCGCAAATTTCAATCAGAAGTGGCAGCCCTGGCGGGGCATAGAATTCTCGAGACGGCCAGGGAGTTCCCGCCTGGGCATCGTACCAGAGCACCGATGAGTAAACGCCTTCGTCAAAATGCTCCACAGCTTCAAGGTGCAGAGAGGATGCACGCAGCAGGCTGCCAGCAGCAAGCACCGCAAACAGTAACACAACTTCTGCAGGGCGAATCGAACGCGACATTTCCAACCGGACCTTCTGTTGCTTACAGCATGAGGACTGCGCTCAGGAACAGTGTGCTGCAGGATTGTGCTGCAGGATTGTGCTGCAGAATCGCCGGCTGCCCAATCCCTGCCTGGGATGAACTGACAAGCGATGCGCATCACCGCAAAATCACAATGTACCCCGGTGGACGACGTATGTAGATAAGCGTCTGCCACTCAGCAGTACAGATTCAGTTTTTCCTGAAAACTGCTGGTCGCTGGCAGATTCAACCATCCATCGTGCGGAGGCGGGCGTTCCACGTGAAACGGGATTCGCCCTCATGTTCTGTTTCACGCGACCGATCCATGCAACCGGTCAACCACTTCCGCACCCCGAGGCGTGGAGACAAATCCCAGGAAACTGACGCCAGTCAGATGAAACGAGGGCACACCGGTTGAGCCTGTCAGGATCCCGTCTAATATTCTGTCAACAGGTCCGGCCGATCGAGGCGGTCGGATTTCGCGTATTCCGTTTCCAGTGTTCCTCTTCAGCCAGTACAGGTGATCCGCATGGCCCAGTCCGAAGCCGCCCGTCTTTACGACGAAGCACAACAACTGAAGTCCACAGACCTTGATGGCTGCATCAGCAAGTTACAGGCACTGCTGGAAGAACATGAAGATCACGTGCAGACTCACATGGCACTGGCCGTCTACCAGCAAAAGCAGGGACGCCCGGAAGAAGCGATCCGGCACGCGATGCGGGTGACCGAACTGGAACCGGATGATGCGTTTTCGTTCACGCAATTGTCAGTGATTTACATGCGATGCGGAAAAATCTTCGAAGCAGAAGAGGCGATGGCCAAAGCTCGCATGATGCAGGGAAATCCCGGCCATTAAATCGAGTTTACTGCTGAGGGACTGCTGAGGTTTCGGGGAGTGCAGGTTTGGCCCCTCCCCGCTGATGAGAGTCCCCGCCCGACTCCAATGGACGGGCCTCAACTCCACTGCTGCTGGATCGGTGGAGCTCCCCTGCGGTGGATGCCGAAACCGGTCAGTTCCGACCTGCGGGATCGCGCAGTCAGTCGGCCTGGTCCACGATCGGCAGGTCCATTCGTGTCCGAAGTTGCGAGACCAATTCGGCATTCATCTGCCCCGACCGCTGGTGCGTTTCGCATACTGCACCACGAACCGCGACGATGTCGGGAGCGATTCGCTGCAGTACCGGCGTGTGGCTGATACGCAGCTGCCCGGCGAGAGCCAGCTGGATGCCGGCCTCCCGAGTCTGTTGTCTGACCCAATGCAATTGCTCCTCCGAGCACCAGTCGAAAAGACAGGATCCATCTTTCTTCCAGGTGTCGATCAACAGAACCTCGGAGCCGATTGCTGTGGCGGCCTCGATGAGCGTGTCGATATCCGGAGACTGGCTGCGATCGGCATCGGCGTAGGCGACGGTCACCCAGTGGCATTGTTCTGGAAAGAGCTGGCGCAGCTGTTGCCATTTGCGAAACCAGTTTGTCTGCTGCTGCATCCCGGCAAGCCCCGTTTTGACGTAACCGTAATGACCGGCAATGGCCGGTTGCGGGGTGGCGATGCGTTGCGGTGTCCATTCGGACAATTCGCCCAGTGCTGCACTCAAAGGGATTTGCTCGCGGTGCCCGCCCAGTGTTCTGGCAACCTGCAGCAGCACGTCAGGGTTGGCCATCCCAAGCGCACCAGTGGCGGTGTTCTTCACATCAATCAGGTCAGCCCCACCGGTGACGGCCGCTGCAACTTCTGCCTGATTCTGAACAGAGACAAGTAGCTTCAATGGTCACTTCACCCCTGAACAACCTGCGATTGGGAATGTCCGGACAGCAGGAGCACCGTTGGAACCATTGTGCGAGGAATGATGATGACCATCACAGGTGTGGCCAGAGTCATCTTGTGACGCGAAACAAAACACCCCCAACCGGGACGGCAGGGGGTGAGCGGTGATTTCGGCGGTGGCTGTCAATCAGGCTTCTGCGGATGGTTCATCGGCAGAGGAATCGCTCTCGACATCGTCGCCCGATCCATCGTCTTCCAGTTCCAAATCGCCATCGATGTCGACGTCGCCATCAGCCTCATCAGTTGATTCAGCATCAGGTGCTGCATCGTCGTCGTCATTTTCCTGCACAGGGTTGGCAACCTGCAAGACCGGAGTTCCGTCTGCATTCAGCGCTTCCTTCAGTGGCTGCAGGAAGTACTTCCGCTTTCCTTTCGCCAGAAGCGTTTCGAGAAGTTCTTCTGCCTTCTCTTTCTCGTAGAAGAGGAATCGTCCCTCTTCGCGCATCGTGGAGCTGTAAACGACCCAGATCAGACGCCTTCTTTGCATCTGCTCTCGAGCCCGCTTTGTGCGAGGCTTCGCCGCTTTACGCTTCTTAGTTGCTTTCGCTGAGGCTGACTTTTTCGTCTTTTTGGCAGTTTTCTTTGTTGCTGCCTGGGCTTCAGCCGCTTCTGCTTCGCGACGCAGTGTCTTCAGACTTTTGGCCATTTTCGCTACCAAAGGAGTTCAGGAATTCAGTAACTGTCGCAGCGGCAGCCGCGGATAAGCCCGGTGGGAGTTGCCGGGATCTCACAGTTTCTTCAAAGAGATCAACGCAGAGACAAAAACACACAAAAACCGACCAGGTCGTCTCAACGCCGCCGTGGTCAACGCAGACTTCTTCACGGTTCCGCGTATGGTTCCGCGAATGGATCCGCGAATGGATCCGCCACAGCACTTCCGCCCACAGGGGCGTATCACCCCGGAAAGATAGCATCTGCACGGGGGCTTCGCTACCGACACGGCTGAGCCGGCGGGATTCCCGAATTACGGATTCTGATTAAGACTGTTTTGGTGGGAGACGCACTGGAGAGGGCATGTCAGCGAGTCTGCAGGGTGGCGGCTCGTTCTCGGACGGACTCAATTGCCTGCCGCATTGCTTCCCGATCGACCTGATGCACATCAATCGGCCTGCCAATATCTTCGAGCATTGTGACCGTCAGACGACCGCCGAGGTGCTGTCGGAATTCTACCAGCCCGGTGAACAGTTCCTCAGTTCGATCGAGAGCCGGGTGGGCGGTCAGCAGCCCCAGTTTTTGCAGTGCTTCAAGAACCAGCTCAACGGCATCGTCGGAAAGTCCGTGCCGGAGTCCCGAGTAGATGGTGTCGATGGCGACACCGATCGCGACGGCTTCTCCGTGGCGTAGTTCAAACTGCGTCATCGTTTCCAGCTTGTGTGCTGACCAGTGACCGAAATCAAGTGGTCTGGCTTCAAGCATCTCAAACGGATCGCCCCCTTCAGTAATGTGGCGCAGGTGCCAGTGCGCTGAGCGACGAATGGCCTCGGAACATTCCGGTCCGCGATTTCCGATACTCTCTGCGTTCTGATGCAACCAGTGAAAGAAAGCCGGCTCTTTCAGCAAGCTGACTTTGACTGCTTCAGAGAAGCCGCAGCGAAAGTCGCGATCGGGCAGGCTGTCCAGCAGTTTCTGATCGTTGATCACAGCCCACGGGACCGCGAATGCACCAAGCCAGTTCTTTTTGTCGAACAGGTTGACGCCATTCTTGACGCCGACTCCGGAATCAGCCTGAGCAAGGGTTGTGGTGGGGATTCGAATCAGTCGCAGTCCGCGGTGAGCGATCGCGGTGGCGAATCCGACGGCATCCAGCAATGCACCACCGCCAATCACAACAACATAGCTGCGTCGATCAAGATCTGCGAAGTTCATCTGGCGCAGCATATTCCGAAGCACATCCACGTCATTCTTGATTGCTTCTCCGCCGTCAACCAGATGCGGCTTCCCGCAGACCTGAAACTGTTCAGCGTGCCGAGTGGTGAACTGTTCAATCCTGTCGAGGAGTTCAGGGTTTGACTGAGCCACCTGGCGATCAATCCAGAACTGGACGCGAGCGGTCTGACCTTCTGATGCTTCGAGCAACTGCAGCAGTTGGGCAGAGTCCTTTCCGAGGATATCCCTGGCAAATCGCAGCCGATGCGTGAACTGCACGCGAAAGGGCTTGTCTGTTGAGTAGTCGTCGACGTCGGACATAGTAGTAAGTTGAGGTGGGGGCAGGATCGGCACCAGCCGTATTCGGAGGGTTGCAATCCCCGTATTCTGTCCGATCGAAACTCGCTCAACAAGTCGCGGTTGCTGATTCGCAGCAGAGTCCCCGGATCGATCCGCATTCTGCGGAATGACCGGAAGGCAGCGAGAAAAGCGTCTGCCATGCGCCAGGACTTCCGGCGTCTCTTCGCTGCTAATGAACCGATAACTCTTCCCTGCTGATGAGATTGAGCCAGTTTTCGGCTGTTTCACGACATGCTGAGGTCGGCCCACCAGGCCACAGATTACCCAGTCGTTGCATCCGATACACTTGCACTCATCTTTCGCAAAGACCGCCAATGAGTTTGAGTTGCCTTACTTATCCAGACCTTTCAGGACGAAAAAGTTCCTGTTGTTACCCAAAGGGCGAGTTGGCATTCGTCAGAAAATCACTGGTGCTGCGTGTGCATCAGAACGAGTTGCCGAACTCTCTCAGCAAGAACGATGTGTAGGAGAACTGACAATGAGAACTTTCACACTTGCAGCGGCTGTGGTGGTCTTCGGAATCGCCAACAGCGCTCAGGCAGGCCTGTTTGGTCTGTTCAAGTCCGACAAAGGCTGTGGATGCAGCGTTGAGCCGAGCTGTGTAGCTCCGGCTGATCCAAGCTGCCACGCTCCAGCTGAGTGCGGTGGTGCTGGCGAGCATGTTGCGCCTTCATGTGCAGCTCCCTGCGAGCCCACATGTGCCGCTCCGGCTGAGTGCGGTGGTGCTGGTGAGCACGCTGAGCCTTCATGTGCAGCTCCCTGCGAGCCATCATGCAACGCTCCGGTTGAGTGTGCAGACAACGGCTGCAACGAAGGCTGCAACGAAGGCTGCGGAATCCGCATGCCCCGACTGCACCTGCCGAAGCTGCGTTTGCCGAAGCTGCGTCTGCCGAAGCTGCGTCTGCCACGCCTGCACCGCAACAGCTGTGCCAGCGAATGTGGTGACGGCTGCGTCGTTGTTGAAGAGCCCAGCTGCCACGCTCCAAGCGAGCCAACCTGTGCAGCTCCTTGCGAACCAACCTGTGCTGCTCCTGGTGGATGCAAGTGAGACAGGCTTGGCGTAAGGTGCGGTGATTAGCCAGCGTGAAGCTGGAGAACTGGCGGTTACGGGAGCGAAAGTCGTGAGTCGCTCCCACCGTCCAACTGACTTCTTCTGTGCGGTTGATGTGTCTTTTGGATGCCGCGAGTTTGACTTTTTCACGGTTAAAAACCCAGCCTTCCGCCCACTAATGCTGAGGCAGGTGAGGTAACTCACCTTGGGGAACACGCGAGGGGACTGATGTCCCGTCCGCGGTTCCACCAGTCAGGAATCAGCAAACAGGGTGGAACCGTTGGAGACAACTGACGGCGATGGCCTCCTTTCCTGGCGGGTCATCGCCGTTTCTGTTTAGACAGCACGGCGAAATTGCAGCGAAGCGGTCTCTTCGCGTTCAACCAGTTCTTTCGGCCCTCGGCCCCGCAGCCGCATCCGGCTGTCGAGTCTCACCTGAATTGGCTCCGGTTTCGGGGAATCCCCGCTGATTTGCAGCGGCGTCGGGTTCCACTGGAAACCCATTGCGGCACAATACGCGGAAGTCGCGTTACTTTACTTCTGTTTTCCCTCAGCGGAGTCAACGGGGATGTCTTCCGAGTCCTGTTCACCGGCGGTACCTCCCAGGTGTGCAACGGCCAGTGATGCTGTTGTGACCGAGGTTCGCAAGCTTGCCGAAGAAACATGGGCAATTCGACTTCGATGTTCTCAAATCGCCCGGCAGATTCTGCCCGGTCAATTCTTCATGATTCGTCCGACCGAAGGCAGCGATCCCTTGCTGGGCCGGCCGTTTGCGTTGTTTGACATCTGTGGCAGCAGCGCAGTACACGCTGACGAACTGGAATTTGGCTTCGTACGAATTGGCAAACTCACAGCGTTGATGAGTGAGTGGCAACCCGGCCGGCGGGTGAGTGTCTGGGGGCCGCTGGGAAATGGTTTTCCGGTCCCGAAATGCAACAAACTGATCTGCGTAGCCGGTGGAATTGGTCAGACTCCTTTTCTGGCCGTTGCTCGCGAAGCGCTGGGGTTAGCGACCTATGGGACACCCGTCCGAAAAGCCGGACGGATTCCTGAGGTGACATTGTGTTACGGAGTGCGTTCGGCAGGATATCTCGCTGGACTCCGGGAATTCGACATCCCCGGACTGCAGGTTCTGACCGCAACAGATGACGGATCGGCCGGTCATCACGGCCTCGTAACCGATCTGCTCAAGCAGCAACTTCACGAGGCGGGGGCAGACACACACGTTTATTGCTGTGGTCCGGAACCCATGATGCACGCGGTGGGAGAAATCTGTCTCAAGCAGGATGTCCCGTGCTGGCTTTCGCTGGAGACCCCGATGGCCTGCGGATTCGGAGCCTGCTTCAGTTGCGTCACGCAGGTGCGTCAGGATGACGGCAGCTGGGATTATCGACGCACCTGTGTCGAAGGCCCTGTTTTCCGAGCCGAACAGCTGGTCTGGGGCTGATTGTCCCACACTCACTTCAGGGACTGTGCTGACATGGAAGAATCGTTGCAGGTTCATGCGGTGACGATGGGAGACCCTGCTGGCATCGGTCCCGAGGTGCTCGTACGCGCCGTAGCGAATTCGCGCCTGCCAGCGGATGTTTGTCCGCTACTGATCGGAGCGATCCCAATCCTCCGCAGTGCAGCAAACCTGACGGGGATCGATCTGGACTTCTGTCCGGTTCCCCCGGCACTGACAGCCTCTGCCAAAATCAGAGAGTTTGTGATCAATGCGGCAGCAGGCGGGAGGCGTGCCGTTCTTGATCCCTGTCCTGCCGACGTTGAAGGGGTTCCTGTTTGCGAAGTCACGGGGCTGGCAGGAGAAAGCGCCTTTCGCTGTCTCAGCGCTGCCATTGACCTTGCTCAGCAGGGCTCCGTGGATGCGATTGTGACCGCTCCCCTGAATAAGGAATCCCTGCACCTTGCCGGTCATGATTATCCAGGGCATACGGAAATTCTGGCTCGGCGGTGCGGCGTCGACAGCTTTGGAATGATGCTGCATCTTTCCGAAGAATCACTGGCTCCATTTCGCAGACAACTGAGACTTCAGGCTGGCGGGGCTGCGGCGGTTGGGGGCATGGACAATGCCA
>JAFMMM010000190.1 GCA_017859815.1 Planctomycetota bacterium
CGTCCGTCGTCACGGTCACGGGCATCGCTCTCGTAGCGTCTGTTGTCGCGGTCACGGGCATCGCTCTCGTAGCGTCTGTTGTCGCGGTAATCAGGACTACGCTCGTAACGTCCGTCGTCACGGTAACGCGAATCGCGTTCGGGCATCCGGCGATCATTCGGCCGGCGATTGTCTGCATAGTACTGATAACCGGTCTGGGTCACATTTCCATCTTCTTCCGAACTCACCTCGTCGGTTGACTCCAATTCTCTCCGGGATGAAACCGGCACCTGAGCATTTTTTTCGTCTGAAGGCAGTGACTCACGGGATTGTTCTGAGATCAAAGGGACTGCTGCCGGCGGTGCTTCAACGGGACCTTCAAGTGCAAAACCGCTGCCGTCGCCAATCCCTGCATGGTTGGGACCGGGGTACATTGCCTGCGTTGAATCGCTGCGATCATCATTTCCGCCTGTGCCGCGCAAACTGGCGCGATCGGGTCGCGACGGAGGAATCGCACCGTAGGCTGGTAACTCTTTGATTTCCTGAACGGCCTCAGCACGTTCTCTTCCCCGCCGCACAAGATCCTGAATTCGCTGCACATCCGCTGGCAGATCGGTACCGGGATCACTCAAGGGCGACCTTGAGAATTCCCCATTCATCTGCTCCTGCAAATCGTTGAATACCTGCAGTGCATCTGCAGAGTCAGGGAAAACCTCATTGATTTGCTTCATCGACGCAGATGGATCACCGCGTTTCAATTCAAGAAGCGCGAGGTTCAGGTGTGCCTGTTGCTGATCCGGATCAATTTCCAGCGATCGGTGCAGATAGTCGTCAGCTTCAGCATGACGACTTTGCAGGATGTATGAGTAGCCGACGTCCGACAGCAGGCGGGGGTTGTCTTTCTGGCTCTCCAGGGCGCGTTTGTAGTGTCTCTCAGATCGTTCCCAGTCCTGCTTCAAATCAGCAATCATCGCAAGTCCGTGATGTGCTTCCCATGCTGCAGCGTCCCCCGCAAGTGCCTCAGAAAACGCCTGTTCGGCATCTTCCAAACGCTGTTCGCGCAGAGCAGCCTTACCGCGTTCCACGAGGAACGAGGCAGGTGAATCCACAACGGGTACCGGGGGAACAACACTGTTGTCGGATTGTTTAACGAACGGTAATCGCGAGAACAGTCCGGGCCCGTCAGGCCTGATCTCAGGCAGCGAACGCGGCACCGCAGTTAGCCATCGATTCCAGATCCCATCGCTGCGGCAACCGGAAACTGCGAAAACGGAAACAGCAATCAGAATCAAGGACAAAAAACGGCTGCGCCCGGGTAGCTCATCAATGCACATCTCGAATTCCAGGTTGCAGATAGGCGAAGTCATCAAACCGCCTCAAAGAAACGCAATTTCACCGCGGAGAAGCAGCACTTAGCGAAAAGAAGATTCATCTCGTTGGATTTGATCTCGCAATCACTGACTCGCCGCGTACAGAGGCTTCAACGCGCCCCAGAGACCGCCCATTGTTTGTAGGGCAGCCGATCCGCAAATGTCGAGATGCATCAAAGCCCTTTTGGGCAACTGCGATGATGCGAAGAATCTGCAGGGGGGCATCGTGGTGGCTCACTGGCAATTCCTGCCGAACGACCTCTGTTTTACGTAAAAAGCAGCCCAAGAACACCCATACCATAAAAGGTGTATTCGACGTCGGGTTGGCGATCCCAGGCAGCGCCCCGAAACCCCCCGGACGACACCTGCAGATCGTTTCGCACGTATCTCAGTATCCTGGCGGGCGGAATCACGTCCTTCACTCCGAGATCCTGAGCCGTCAACAGCCCTGTGAAAGTGCTGAGTCCATCAGCGAAGTCAATCCGGGTGTTAGCCTGAAAACCACCTTCCGTGCTGACAACATCCCCGAGAAAACCAAGTACATCTTCTCTCGTTTCCTCGTCCAGCGATCCCCGACTTCGCAGGAGTGCTACAGCAGCGGCCGTCGGATTTGTTCCGGAACGCTTCATCGGGGCAATTTCCACAAAGCCGCCATCGTCTCTTTGGCGGTCATACAGGAATTGGATGAGGGCGTTGGGACGCGGCATCTCCTGCCCCAGTAACTCCAGCGTCAGCGAAATGAGAAAGGAATGGTATGTACTCCCCAGAGCGCCCTCTGCGGCCTTGGCAAAACCACCATCAGATCTGCGCAGAGCCATTTGACCTGCAACCAGATTGTGGATCAGGTCATCCGGCTGATCCTCCATCAGGTCGCCCCCGCCACTTGCCTGAACAACCGCAGCGGAATAGAGCCAGCTGAGCAGGTCGATTGTTGCCAGCTCAATCGGATCATGCCCCCGCAGATATAACGCGAGTGCATCTCGAACGTCATCCGGAAAGCCGCCGGAAACAGCGAGTGCTCGCACGGCAAAACCGGTGTAGTAGAGATCAGCGTCACCCTCGCGTCCCCGAAAGCCTCCCGCGCTGGTTTGCTGCGCGAGAATGAATTCTCGATGCGGATGCAGGTCAAGTCCCCGGAGAGCACTCAAGCCACGAGCGATGCGATCAGCCAGATGAAGCAGGTACATACGGTTCTTCGATTCTCCGAGGGACGATCACTGGAATGTCCGATTGTAAGGACTGTGTTGGCAGAGGCCAGCCCTTGCCACGGCCAGGGAAAATTCTCGCGAGCATTGGCCCACCGTTTGCGGATACAGGCAGGCCTCCCCAGAAGTTTAGCTCCCGACACAGAAAACACTGAGTAAGCAGGTCAGATTCAATTGGTGGAGGTGGTGATAAAGCAACCACGCGTCCCCCAAAAGCAACAGCGGGATTCCAGAGATCAACCGAACCTTATCGTCGCAATGATCGACCGATCCCATGTTTTCCGAAACTGTGCCTGCACTTCAATAAACATGAACTATTCTCGGGTATGCGAGGTGTTACGGAAAGCTGCCACAGTGCATCATCGATGCGGTTGTGGGATTACAGCAATCCAAAGACACAAACTACTGGCAACAGAACTGTCAATAGCTGTCAGCTTCGCCCGATTAAGAAGCAGGACAAGGTTCCGTCAACATGCGCAGTTATTTCACCATATCAGCCCGGCGCGTCGAGAATCTGCGGCAACAGTTCCACGACGATCTGCGCCGTGGAGTCGCTGCGGTTGAAACCGCTGTTTGCCTTCCATTTCTGATCCTGATGGTCTTTGCCGGCGTCGAGTTCTCCAACGCAGTTTTTCTGAAACAAAGCGTAAATCTTGCCGCCTTTGAAGCAGCCAAAGTTGTCGTCCAGCCGGGCCAGCACAGTGACCGGGCTGTGAATCGAATCGAGGACATTCTTACGTCTCGTGGTGTCACCGGAGCTGTATACAACATCAGTCCGCCAGTCGACCACCAGACGGCTCGCGGTGTTCCAATTACGGTCACCGTCTATGCACCCGCAAACAGTCTCTCTATGGGCCCGATCTCCTTCATGAGCGGCAGAATCATGACTTCGACCGTCACCATGGCAAGGATGTAGAAACAGCGGTTCACACAGCGTGTCCAGTTTTCATAAACGCACCAGAACACTCCAGCAAGCAAGTACAGGAGAGAGAAATGAGGCTATCGAGAACCGCGAATCTGAATCTCGCCCGCCTTCGGAAGCCGGAACGCCGTGGTGCAGCCCACGTGATCATTGGCACGATGTTGTTTACATTCGCAATGATGACCGCATTCTCTGTCGACTTTGCTTACATGCAACTGGTGCGAACAGAATTGCGCAGCGCGACCGATGCGGCAGCAAAGGCCGGCGCGGAAACGCTGGTCCGAACCCACAGCCCCGAACAGGCAATCGCAGCGGCGGTCGATTACGCCAGCCGAAACACCGTTGGTGGACGCGATTTTGAGATCGCTCCCGAAGATGTCATTCTTGGCAGAGCATCCGCACTGGCAAACGGTCAGTGGGAATTCGAAGAAGGCGCCATCCCTTACAACGCGGTTCGAGTGAAGTCCAAAGTCGGCGGTACGGGAGTTTTTGCTCCAGTTCAACTGTTCTTCAACGGAGTCACTGGTGTCGACGGGTTCTCAACGACTTCTCAGGCGACAGCAGGTCAGCAGGAAATTGAAATCTGCCTCTGTATCGACCGCTCGGCATCAATGAGTTACGACATGCGTGGTATCGACTACCGCTTCGCCCGGCGTAATCCCCTGCTCTACCCGGGTACTTATTACCCCTCAGGTTTGTGGCGAAACATTTGCTCGCCACCCCACCCAACCGGCAGTCGCTGGGCCACGGTCAATTCCGCTGTCCAGGTCTTCCTGAATCAAGTGTCGACTTCCAGCGCTCCGCCACGAACCAGCCTGATCACCTGGAGCTCCGAGGCGACTCTCCCCTTCTACCCGGAGACTTCCGTGACGGACTACTCGGTGAATGTGGAGTTGCCCGCACCGGACTCCATGACCTGGGCCACGAACTCCGGCCTCATCTCTGACGCGATGGAGGAGCTTGGTTCGAAGCCGATGGCCGGAGAGACAAACATTTCAGCAGGGCTGGACGCCGCAGTTCAACTACTGACTGCAACCACCGGAAAAGTGCAGGCCCGGAAGGTGATTATTCTGTTTACAGATGGTGTCTGGACTAACGGTCGAGATCCAATCGAAGCAGCTCAGGATGCCGCGGACGCGAATGTCACAATCCACTGTGTCAGCATGCTGACCGATACTCAGCAGATTCTGACCGAAATGGCAAATCTCACCGGTGGAGTTTATTACTCGACGTCCAATGAAGCAGAGCTTGAGACCGCATTCCGCGAGCTTGCAGAACGAATCCCAATCGTGATGCAGGAGTAAGACTGCTCGACGGTGAGAGTGCCGAATCGCCCGCAACGATTGACGACGACCTCAGATTTTTACGTTTGAAGCACCATGAAGATATCTTCCACCGCTACAAAGCCTGACATCGGAAACCGTCCACGCAATGGCGTTGTCACGGTGGAACTGGCAATGATCCTGCCAATTATCTTCCTGTTCTTCTTCCTTTCGCTTGAACTTGCCTCCATCAACTTCGCCCGCCAGACAATTGGATTTGCCGCATACGAAGCGGCTCGAAGAGCCACCATTCCCGGGGCTGCTGAGGAAGTTGGTGAAGCCGAGGCAATGCGACAGATGAATCTTGTGGGACTCGGGAAGGATGCCAGCATCAACATCACCATTGAAGGCCCCTCCGTCACCGCCGAGATCATTCTGCCCTCATCAGGATTCTCATGGGGACCGATTGGATTCTTTGGTGACTATTTCATCAGAGAGTCATGCACCGTCTCGCGAGAATAGCCTGAGGGCCTGCACGCGAAACGGAGCTGCTCAATGGCCTCCCAGTTCCAATTACGGCGGCATTCCGCCTGCGATCATGACTGCAGAAGCAGGCAGCGGAAGTTGCCTTTCTGCCTCGGGAAACGTGGCCTTAGTCAGTGGCTGATGACAGTCGGCAGCCTTCGGATTCGAATTGCGAACATCGCGAAGACGGCCGACGGCAATTTAGTAACCGGCCGCCATCCCGTCTTTTCGTGACTCACTCGCACCAAAATAGACGTCTCGCTCAGAATCATACATGATCCCCTGATAACCTCCGAACTGCCCCGGTGCGGGCTTGAACCGATGGCCTCGTTTTGTGAGTTCCTCACGAAGGCCGGCAGAGAACCCGCTCTCCAAATCGACGGTTCCGCCATCCAGCATCTGCTCCCCTGTCGGTTCTGACGATCCCGAATGGAGGATCCTCGGAGCATCTCCCGCTTCCTGAATATTCATCCCGAAGTCAAGAACGTTCATGATGATCTGTACGTGCCCCTGAGGCTGCGTTGCTCCCCCCATTACTCCAAAGCTCAGAAAGGGTTTCCCGTCCCTCGTTGCAAACGCCGGAATGATTGTGTGGAACGGTCGCTTTCCCGGCGCGTAGGTGTTGAACCGCCCCTGCTGCAAATCGAAAAGTTCGCCACGATTTTGCAGACAGAATCCCAGACCGGGGGGACAGATCCCCGATCCGAAGCCGCGATAATTGCTCTGAATCAGAGAAACCATGTTGCGGTCGCTGTCCGCCACCGTGAGATAAATCGTATCGCCCTCCTCCAGACTGTGCGGCAAACCCACCGGATACCGGGCGGCAGCCTGATTTCTGTCCAGCAGTTTCAGTCGTTCCGCCGCGTATTCCTTCGAAATCAATCGTTCGACGGGAATGTCTGCGAATTGCGGGTCCGCGTACAGACGTGCGCGATCCTCAAATGCCAGCTTCTTCGCCTCGACGAACAAGTGAACATGCAGCGGACTCCCGAAGCCAATTTCTGCCATCTCTGCGGATTCCAGAAGATTCAACATCTGCAGCGCAGCGATTCCCTGCCCATTCGGCGGCAGCTCCCAAACATCGACACCTCGATAACGTACCGAGACCGGTGCCACCCATTCTGACCGGTGCAACGCCAGGTCCTCCGCAGATAGCCAGCCACCGTGCTGCTTTACAAAATCCGCAATCGTCTCAGCGACACGCCCCGTGTAAAACGCATCGCGCCCTCCGCTCGACAACGTTCTCAGCGTCGCCGCAAGCCCTGGGTTTCGAAACACGTCCCCTTTCTCGGGGGCTCTTCCACCCGGCAAAAAAACATCCGCAAAGCCGGGTTGATCACGCAGAGCATTGCCTCCGATCTTCCAGTACATCGCGATCACCTCGCTTACCGGAAATCCTTCTTCGGCGTAACGAATCGCCGGGGCCAGCACATCTTCCATCGGCAGCCTGCCAAATCGCTTGTGCAGCGCAAACCAACCATCAACGCAACCAGGCACAGAAAGAGGCATCACCCCGCGCGCTGGAATCTGTTTCAGCCCCTGATCAGTAAAATGCTGCAACGTCAGATCCCGGGGTGAACGCCCGCTGCCATTCAGACCATATAACTGCTCACTGTCGGAGTCCCAGACCATCGCAAACAGATCTCCCCCCAGCCCACAACCAGTAGGCTCCATCAACGCGAGTACGGCGTTGGCTGCAATGGCGGCGTCAGTCGCGGAACCACCCTTTCGCAAAATCTCGAGCGCTGTCATCGTTGCCAGAGGCTGACTGGTTGCCGCCATCCCATGCCTGGCAATCACTTCGGACCGAGTCGCGAAGTCACGGCCGGATGGGCGATCCCCGGCAGTGCCGCCCGGTATTGTGAAAAACAAGACGGTGATCAGACACACGCCGCGACATAAAGCCATCTGGAAATGCTCCTCAAATTGAGACGGTCCATACAGAGTTGGAATTTCACCACTCCTGCGGTCCCCCCGACCTGCTTCTGCAGAATAGACTGTTGAACAAGAAATCGGAAATGCTCGGCGAGTCGCTGCAGCGATTGGAAGCCGCCCCACAAAGGCCGCGAGCCTGTCAAGACGCTGTTCGATCGGCGCAACGCCGTGTTTCTGCAACATTCGTCCGCGTGTCTCCCACCACAAAGCGACTCCAGTGACAAGAACTGAATCCGATCGCGAAGATCTGATCCGCGAAGCCGTTGCACTGTCGCCACGTGCTGAACTGCTGACGCCAGGCTGTGACCAGCCAGTGACCGTCGGTTTTCGCGACAAAACTGCTCTGAGCCTGTTTTTTGGCCAGGATCCCGTTTATCAGTTCGACCAGGCAGGTCGCCTGCGGCGCGCCTTCGTAGACGGTCTGCTGTACCGCAGCCAGAGATCAACGCTGGCACAGTTGGAACGAGTACGCACTGCCGAACGGACAATTCTGAGTAGAATTGATCTGACTGAGCCCCGTTTGAATCAATTCCGAGCAGCCATGACCACGAGAATCACAGATCTCCTCGATGCCCTGCAGGCCGGTGGCTGTACCATTCAACGGAAACAACCGGCTGACGCCGAAATCACTCCGCTTTTGCTCGCTTCCCTGCAGCAGATTACCGCCTGTGACCGGTGGATTGCCGAACCTGCCAACGCAGCCAGGTAGACCGAATTGCACGTTTTCAGATCGTGGCACTCGGATTCGGTCCGCAAGCACCTCTGAAATACGACCCGAGTTGAAACATTTCGTCGGAATCGTATTCTCCCGTTAGAGAGCAGCACGATACGGTGAACAATCGGCATCTGCGATGTTTCGCTCGGGACCGGTCAGGTCTCCCCGCATTCTCGGTGATGTTGCCCAGCCCAGACTTAAGGATCTGCAAACGATGTTTCAGTCGGTCGCCCTTCCCACTCTCGTCGCTTTTCTGTCGATTCTTCAAACGGCAGATCCTCCCAATCTTGTCCGCAGTGTTGAACAGCAGCGTGGTGGTCGGCATTGGATTGATAAGCCCACCAGCCCGGCTCTGTCGCCACAGGATTCCGCCGGGCACCTCAAAATTGAACCGGGATTCCGGATTCAACTGGTGGCTGCCGAGCCTGTTGTCTTCGATCCTGTCGCGATCGACTTTGACCAGCATGGTGCCATGTTTGTGGTGGAATACGGTGATTATCCGACCGGCCCGGAAGATGGATCCGACAAGGCTCTGTCAAGAATTGTGCGACTGACTGATGAAGATGGCGATCAGATCTATGACCAGCGAACCGTGTTCGCGGCTGATTTGAAATTCTGCCATAGTCTGCTCTGTCTGCCGAATGGGATGATCGCCTGCACAGAATCCTCGATCCTGTTCCTTTCAGATCGTGACGGCGACGGCGTTGCCGATGTCAGAGAGACATGGTTTGAGGGCTTTACACCAGCGCACCCGCAAATGCAGATTGGCTGCCCCAGGATGGGTCTGGACAACTGGATTTACCTGACCTACGGGCAGGGAAATGTCCGCTGCGTCAGGCCGGGATTCGAAACGGAAGAGCCGGTTTCCATCCCCCGTGTGGATTTTCGCTTTGACCCCCGGACAATGGAATTCGGGCCAGTTGCCGGAGCGGGCCAGTTTGGTAACACAATCGACAGCTTCGGACACCGATTCTTCAGCTCCAATCGCAACCCCATCATGACGGATCTGTTTACGCTTCAGCAGGTCGCGACCAATCCGCTGGCGGGCGTGCGGTCAGGCCACATTAATGTTGGTGCTTATGGAGAACAGACTCGTGTCTTCCCTCGCATTGCAATGAAGAGCAACTGGCTTTCTCACGCCGGGACTCACACTTCAGCCTGTGGCGTAACAGCATGCCGCAGCCCGTTATTCGGGAAGGACTCACTTGCCTCAGTATTTGTGTGCGAGCCCGTCGGACATCTGGTTACTCGAAGCATCGTCCAGTCCGATGGTGCCGGACTGACTGCCGTGCGTGCTCGCGAAGATGCCGACTTTATTACATCCACCGACCCATGGTTTCGCCCCGCGAGTCTGACCACCGGACCTGACGGCGCAGTGTATCTGGCGGACATGTATCGACTGTGGGTGGAACACCCCAAGTTTGTCCCGGACGATGTTGCTGCAAAAATGGACTGGCGAGCGGGTGAAGACCGAGGCCGCATTTGGAGAATTCTTCCGGATCATGCAGAACCTGATGCGAAACTCCCGGCGGCAGTACAGGAAACTGCGTTAGAGATGCTCCGCAGTGAAAATGGCTGGAAGCGAACATTCGGCCAAATGATTCTGGTCTCAGGGGAGCAGACAGACAAAGAGACTGCGATCAGACAGATGTTGCGTGAGCCCGTTGAGGGTACCACCGCCGGACTCAGCCGGCTCCACGCCCTTTGGACGCTGGAGGGTTTGAACCGACTGACCTCAGCTGACCTGTCAGTTGCGGCCAGGGATCAGTTTGCCCCGGTACGGCGCGATACTGCCAGATTGCTGGCCTCTCGCTCTGCACCCGCGGAAGCATCGCCTGAGTTGACGAGACTGGCAGCCGATACAGTCCCGGAAGTGCAATTGCACGCCGTCAACGGTCTTTCCGGCCGCAACATTCGGATGACACCGGAACTCTTGAAGAGTGCAGCGACTGCGGATCGGTATCTGCAGCAGGCGTGGCTGTTACATCAGCCTCAGCAATCCGGACGAATTCTGTCGGCTTTGATCGCGAGGTTGATCAATGGAGCTGCTGATTCTCCGGAACTGCAAAGCGACTACCTGCATCGGCTTGCCCTGAATGCAGCGGCTACGCTGGATGACGCACAAGTCGCAGAGCTGCTTTCCCTGCTGTCACAGGGCGGCGGAAAAACCACATGG
>JAFMMM010000191.1 GCA_017859815.1 Planctomycetota bacterium
GTTTTCTCGGCATGGATGCAGTGATTGCCACGCTGGCCGAACACTGACATCCACAGATGTCTGGGATACCGGCCTGCATGACGAGCTGGGGGCGACTCATTTCAATCCGCCATCCCTGCTGGGGGTCAGCCAGCGGTCTCCGTGGTTTCATGACGGCCGTGCTGCAACTCTGGAAGACGTGCTGCGGTCGTCGCACCACGATCAGTCTTCTCCTTTGCCTGAGCAGGATATTCCGCTGCTCAGGACCTATCTGGAATCCCTGTGATCCTTGTCCTGCTGTCTCAGGGGCCAGCGATTTGAATTGCGATCGTGACTTTGCACTCGCCAACCATACCTGATCGACCGGTCTCGATTTCGTCCGCCTGCGTCAGGCTGTCTGCAAGGGTTTCAGAACAGACATATCCGGTCCACTCCTGCACCATCGTATTCACTTCCGGATTTTCAGCGGCCCAGGTGATCTGAATCCGGTCCTGAATATTCAGATCAGCATCCTTGCGCAGCTGTTGGACATGTCTGACAAAGTCTCGCGACATGCCTTCCCGCACCAGTTCGGGAGTGAGTTGAGTACTAATGGCAACCTGAATGTCAGCGTCATCGGCGCTGGCCCACTCGGCCGCCTGGCGAGTACTGATCAGGACATCACCGGGCTCCAGCAGGACGTCTTCACCCGCGATCGTGACGGTGACTTTCTCATTCCGGCGCAGTGGTCCCAGTTGATCGTCGCCCATTTCCGGAATTTCAGCTCGCAGTTTCTGGAGCAGCTTCCCGTAACGTGGTCCCAATGTGCGCAGATTGGGCTTGTAAGCGTAACTGACGAGATCGTCGAGGTTCTCCTGACGCACGACAAGACGGATATTCAATTCTTCTGAAATGACTTCGGTCAGCGTTTCCAACGCCGCTGCGGTTTCCGAGGTCGTGCAGGAATACCGCAGTTCCGAAAGTGGCTGTCGCACACGCAGATTGCAGTCTTCGCGAAGTTTGTGTCCCAGGCGAACAATGCGTTGCGCGGCAGCCATCCGGAGGTTCAGGGCCTCATCCAGCAGCTGTTTGTCACATGTCGGGAAGCTGGAGAGGTGAACGGAACTCGGCAATGCTTCGATCGTGGAATCTGCTGCTGCACCGGGGGCTCGTCCCAGTACCAGATTTTGATACATCCGTTCGGTCAGGAAAGGAATGCAGGGAGCCAGCAGGCGACAGAGTGTCACCAGGACTTCGTAGAGTGTTTCGTAGGCTGCCAGTTTGTCGGTGTCACTGGAATCTTTCGAACGCCAGAAGCGTCGGCGATTTCGGCGGATGTACCAGTTGCTGAGGTCATCGATAAAACCGGCCGCTGCCTGGCAGAAACCAGGGGCATTGAAGTTCTGCATTTGGTTGACGGCGACGGATGTCAGCGATTGCAGATTGGAGAGGATCCAGCGATCAATTTCAGGACGCTGGCTGAGATCACGATCAGGGGTGGCCAGACCAGCGGCTCGCGCCCGCAATTCGGCAGAAGGTTCAAAACCATCGGCGACAGCGTAGTCCACAAGGAACTTGTAGCAATTCCACAGTGGGATCAGGATGCGACGTCGAGTCTCGTCGGCGGGCGTGCTGGTGACAAGGCAGGTGGGGACACCTTCGGCGGTCTGACTGACTGGTCCCTGCGGTGTCTCCAGTGTGACGACCTGATCAGGGTGCCGTGTTCCAAACCGCAGATCAACAGCGGGGTTTTGAGCGAGGTACATCCACCGCATGGTGTCGACCCCCAGCTGTTCTGCAGCCTCTTCAAACCAGATGGCTGTTCCATCCGATTTATGCATTGGCTGCCCCTGCTCATTCTGCACCAGTCGGTGTCCGAGCAGAGTATGGAACGGTTTTTTCTCTTCCGCCGTGTCAGCTTCGTCGTAACGCATCATCGTTGACAACGAAAGCATGGAGTAGAACCAGTTCCGGAACTGCCCCGGAAAGCACTCTGTGACAAGATCGGCCGGATACCACTTCTTCCACTCTTCGCGATCGTGGTTGTAGCCCATGGTGCTGAACGGAACGATTCCGGCGTCCAGCCACGGATTCCCCACGTCCGGAATCCGCTGCATCAGATTGCCTGTCTTCGGATTGCGAATCCTGACTTTGTCGATCCATGGCCGGTGCGGACTGTGACCGACAAATTCATCCCAGCCTTCGACCGCACGTTCTTCAAGTTCTGCAAGCGACCCCATGACTTCAAAATCACCGGATTCGACATCCACCCAGATTGGCAGCGCCAGTCCCCAGAATCGTTTCTTACTGATCATCCAGTCGCCCATATTGGACAGCCATTCCAGCTCGCGGGTCTGACCGTCGATGCTGTTTGGCAGCCAGTTGATGGCCCGCGTGACGTCCTGAATCTCCTCACGCCAGTCCATGCGAATGAACCATTCATCCACGAGTCGAAAGACCAGTTCATCACCGGTACGCCAGCAGTGCGGATAGATGTGTGGATACACTTCCACAGAGACGAGCAGTTCTTTTTGTCGCAACCGTTCAAAGACCTTCTCGGCCGTCTGCGGGGCAATCGCTTCCAGTCCGGCGAAGTCGGCAAATTCTTCGCGATATGTTCCGTCTTGTTTCAGGGGAGCGATGACCGGCAAGCCAAGCGCGACGCCCATGCGGTGGTCAATATCACCGCAGCCGGGCGCGATATGGACAATCCCTGTTCCTTCACCGGCAACGACGTTTGCGTTGCCGCGGGAATCGCGACCGCCGTCGATGACACGGTGACTGTTGATCCCGCTGCGTTCCGGATTGTTTTCATCGACAGGGACGCCAGCGCCCTGCTGCTGTGCGGGAAGATCATCAAACGGACCGTCGTATTCCCAGCCGACCATTTCGGACCCGCTGATGACGCCCAGTTCTTCGTAACCACCCTGTTCCTTGAAAATCTGCGCCAGTGTCTTCAAACGCGGAACATCTTCCGGCCACTTCCATTCCGGTCGACCAAAGCCCTCCTTAAATTCCGTGGACAGACGCTGGTAATGCAGGTTTTCCTTCGCGAAGTAGTACACCGCGTTGTCGCGATGGGATCGGATCCTGATGTACTCCAGATCCGGATTGACGGCACAGGCAATGTTGCTGGTCAGAGTCCACGGGGTGGTGGTCCAGACCAGCAGGTATTCGCGTTGATCGTCTGAGCCTCGATCTCGCAGTGGAAATCGAACAAAGACGCTCTTGTGAGTCGTGAGTTTGCGGCCCTCAGCGATCTCCATCTGGGAATAGGCACTGCCACCGCGCCCGGACCACGGCATGACGTCATGACCCTGATAGATCTTACCGCGAGCGCAGCATTTCTTGAGAAAGGCCCAGATTGTCTCGTTGTTTTCGGTACTGAACGTGAAGTAGCTGCCGCCCCAGCCCGGATTCCCCAGTTGTTCCACGATGTGATCCGCGTGGTCATCGATCTGCAGCCCGGTGGGTGTGGTGATCGAGACCTGATTCTCGGTGCCAATGTTCTCGGCCAGTTTGCGCAACTGGTCAGGACAGTCCCAGTCCATCCAGTAGCCAAGACGAACGGACTGCTCGGTCTGGCGGGCGGCAAACCGCAACACCCGCCGCTTGCACTCGTTGACGAAACGGTCCAGCCCATAGTCTGCAACAGCGTTGCGGGTACCCAGGCCCAGCTGCTTTTCAACTTCGACTTCGACCCACAGCCCCTGACAGTCGAACCCGTTCTGATAACGCAGTTGATGTCCACGCATCGCGAAGAATCGCTGATAGGTATCCTTGTAGGTTCTGCCCCACGCATGATGCACGCCCATGGGGTTGTTGGCGGTGATCGGGCCGTCAAGAAAACTCCAGTGCGGCTGATTCTGATTCTGCTGACGCAGCTGAGCAAAAATCTGCTGCGACTCCCAGAAGTTCAGGACGGAATGTTCACCGGAAACGAAATTGCTGTCTGTAACGGGCTGAAACATAAGACTGAGGTCTGCCGTGACGAAACTCAAAACATGGAGAAACCGAATGCAGGATTCTAAAGAGATCGGTCACTGCAGAACAGATCCCCCCGCAATCCGTGCCAAGTCCTCCGGAATTTGCGTATCCCGGGAGCCTACAGTCCGATTCTCAGGCTCATCCCGAAGCCCCAGTTCTCAAAACTGCCTCGCTTACCTCGGCAGTGTGGATGGCGCTGCTTCCGGAACCTCCTGATCGAGGTACATTCGCTGCCAGATTTCCAGACACAGCAAAGACCACAGTCGGTAGGCATGATTCACCGCTCCGCTGGTATGTTCGTCCACCAGAACCTCCACCGCCTCCGGTCTCAGCAGCCCGCGTGAGAGGCAGCGGTCGGAAAGCAGAATGTCGCGCAACAGTGGCTGCAGTTCTCCGCGGAACCAGTGGTCGATTGGCACGCCAAATCCCATTTTACGGCGTTTCCGCAGCGTCTCCGGCAGGAATCGGGCAAAGGTGTCGGTCAGCACCTTCTTGCTTTGCGTGGCCGTCTGTTTGACTTCCAGAGGCATTCTTGCGGCCAGTTCCATCACCTCCTGGTCAAGCAGTGGGCATCGGCATTCCAGTGAGGCAGCCATGCTGGCAATGTCAACTTTCGTCAGAATGTCACACGGCAGATAGGAGTGCACATCGACAGCGGTCGTGCGAGTCAGGAAGTCGCGCTGCGGATACCGCTGGTAACTCTCGGCAATCACCGCTGCCGGGTCCTGCTGCTGCAGCAGCGGACGCAGTTCCGGACTGATCAGCCACTCCAGCTTTGCGGAATTGAAAATCGTAATCCAGTTCAGATATCGGCGCTCCGGATCCTGAGCCAGTGCCTCAAACAGCCGCTTCAGCCGTCTTCGGAACGAACGTTGTTCAACAGAGGCGGGGATCAGGGAAACGGCACGGGAAACCCATTGACGAAACACGCGAGGTACTCCGTCCAGCAGTCCGGTGGCTCGCGCGGCCCGGTACCGATCGTAGCCGCAAAACAGTTCGTCCCCGCCGTCACCGGTCAGGGCGACCGTGACCCGTTCCCGCACCATCCGGGACAGATGCATGGTGGGAATGGCAGAGCTGTCCCCGAAAGGCTCGTCATAGTGCCAGACCAGAGATGGCAGAATTCCCAGCGCATCAGGGGTGATCTGATCATCATGGTGCATCGTCCCCAGATGTTCGGCAGCTTCTCGCGCGTAGCCACGTTCATCAAAGGATGAGATGGGGAACCCCATGGAAAAGGTTCGGACCGGGGCATCGAGCTGTTCCTGCATGAGTCCACAGACAATTGTGGAATCAATTCCTCCCGAAAGAAAGGCGCCGAGTGGGACGTCGCTGCGAAGCCTCAAACGCACTGCCTCGTGCAGTGTGGCCTGCAGTTCTTCCTGCCAGTCGGCTACTGATCGGCGACCGAGATCCGGTTCCGCATAAGGTGGAGTCCAGTAGGTGGAGACATCCAGCTGGCCGGATTGCAGGACCGCGATGGATGCCGGAGGAAGCTTGCTGTATCCCTTCAGGATGCAGTGCGGGTGGGGAACGTACTGCAGTGTCAGAAAACTGAGCACAGCGGTGTGGTCAAGCTCGCGTGAGATTCCCGGGACCTGCAGCAGTGCCTTCAGTTCGCTGCCAAAGCACAGCCGCCCTGTTTCCATGCGATAGTAGAGTGGTTTCTTGCCGGCTCGATCACGGGCCAGCACCAGACGGCGATGGTTCTGATCCCAGATGGCCAGGGCAAACATTCCCCGCAGGTGAACAGCGAAGTCCGTCCCGTATTCTTCATACAGGTGCACGATCACTTCCGTATCGCCTTCGGTGCGAAACTGATGTCCGCGTGCGATCAGCTGCTGACGGAGTTCACGGTAGTTGTAGATCTCCCCGTTAAAGGAAATCCAGACTGTCTGATCTTCGTTGGCAAGCGGTTGTGCACTGCCATCAACGTCGATAATGCTGAGCCGACGATGACCGAGACTGGCGGCGGGGGAATCTGCACAGATCTCACCAACGGATTCTGTGCGCCACTGCCCGTCCGCATCAGGGCCGCGATGACGAATGCTGTTCGTCATCCTTCGCTGTATCTGCGGGGAGATTTCCAGCGCGGTATCCCACCAGACACCGCCCGCTATCCCGCACACTGTTGTTCTCCCTGAACGAAAAATCGCATTTCGGGATTACCTGCCGTGGTCACAGAGCAGTCGTCTCCTATTCGTAGATCGGACAGAACGTGTTAAACGCGGACTCGCAAAAGACACCAGGGTCGTTAAATCGCTGATGACGATCCAGACTGCTGATCGCAGCCATCTGCTCCGTTGTCAGAATGAAGTCCTCGACACTCAGGTTTTCCCGCATTCGTTCCGTGGAAGATGTCTTGGGAATGACCGCCGTTCCACGCTGAATCCCCCAGCGCAGAAGAACCTGAGCGGGTGAGCGCTGGTGCTCTGCCGCGATCTTCTGAATGGTGGCGTGATGCAGCAAAGAATCAGACTGATCTGCCATGCCAAGGCTGTAATAGCTGGCCGGGCCCAGTGGAGAAAACGCCGTAAACGCAATCTGCTCCTGCTGGCAGTATCGCAGCAGTTTCTCCTGCACCAGCAATGGGTGAGACTCCACCTGCAAAACGGATGGGGCAATTCGTGCTGTGGACAGCAGATCTCGCAACAGGCTGGTGCCGAAGTTACAAATCCCGATGTGTCGAACAAGTCCGGCGTCGACAAGTTCTTCCATTGCCTGCCACGTCTCGCGAATCGGGATGCGGATTTCCTTCATCTGCGGTTCTGCCGCATCCGGGTCATGAAACCAGCCCGGCGGATAGCGAGTTTCAAAGGGAACAAATTCCTGAGCGATCGGGAAATGAATCAGGTACAGATCGAGATAATCCAGCTTCAGATCCTGGAGCGATTTGCGACAGGCCGCCGAGACATGTTCGGGTGCATGGTAGGTATTCCAAAGCTTGGATGTGACCCACAGGTCTTCTCGTGTCACAAGACCATCGGCAATGGCGGTCTGAATCCCGTCCCCAACCTGTTCCTCATTACCGTAGTCGCAGGCACAGTCAAGATGGCGGTATCCGGTTTCAATCACCGTTCGGCAGACGTCTGCAGTTCGATCCTGTTCAACCTTCCAGAAGCCAAAGCCCACGGTGGGAAATGCTGTACCGTCTCTGAGTGGAATTGCCGCTGTCATTCCGGTCTGCCTTGCAGTAACCAGCAGCCTGAAGCTGCCCGAATCTGTCCTGACGCCACTGAGCGGCGCATGTTGACGAACTGTAGCCGATCCCTCGCTCCACGAAAACACGACCGCGGGAATTCAGAATATCCGGCCGGCGACGCGATGGGACTGGACGTGGTACTCACACTCGGCCGTTGAAACGCCGTGCACAGGGATACCGATCAGCGAACTTCCTCAACGGCCGGCGATTTTTCCACCGCCGCGAAATCACCGACCCGAACGACATCCACAGTCTCCACACAACAGGTCACATGATGTTGCGGCAGGATCTGCTGTCGAAGAAACTCCAGAATCGCGGCGGCGAGGGATTCCGGAGCGATAATCTCGATCCGAACATTGCTGGCCGGAGCGGATGCTCCCATTTCGAGATCGTGCCGTCCGGCGCCATGGCAGGGTTGCAGTGTGTAACCGGAAATCCCGCAGCGGATAAATTCCTGCAGCAGCCAGTCCTGCAGTTCTGCGCCAGCAACGATGGTGAGACGCCGTACACTGGCCAGGCCTCGCTTGCGAGCGGCGTAAGCGTTCTCTGAAAGTGGCTGCAGTGTTTCAAGGCCATGAACCGTGAACCGCAGTCCTTCGCGGTCGAATTCCTGCTGCATTTCTTCCAGCCTCTCCATCACGCTGTGGTCCACCAGCGAGGTATCAGAGACATCAATGATCAGGTTGTGGCGCTGAATCAGACCCAGCTGCTCGATCTGCTGTTTGAAGGGAATCCAGTTGCTGAAGACTGCGGATTCCTTTGCCACAATGCGAATGGTGTTTTCGTCGACTTCCTGCACTTCGAGGAATGGCTTAAACAGGGACTTCAACGGCACGCCGTTGGCTACGTGAATGATCATCTTTAACGAAATTCCCACCGCAACGCCGACCAGCAGGTCGGTCAGCAGCACAACAACCATGGTGGTCAGGAAGATGGCCAACTGCTCGCGACCAATCCGATAAACATGGCGAAACTCATTGAAGTGAGCCAGTCTCGATCCGGTGTAAACCAGCATCGCTGCCAGTGCTGCCAGCGGAATTCGATGCAGAATGGTCGGGATCAGAGCGACACACAGGAGCAGGAAGATGCCATGCCAGAAATTGGCAAGGCGCGTCCGGGCCCCGTTGTCGATATTCGCCCGCGAACGCACGATTTCAGAGATCATTGGCAGACCACCTGCCAGCGAAGCCAGCAAATTGGCAATTCCTACCGCGATCACATCGCGGTCCATGGATGTCTTTCGCTTCCACGGGTCGATCAGGTCGACAGCCCGAGCGCTCAGCATCGACTCCAGACTGCCGATCAGGAAAAACATCATGACCCATTTCCAGGCTGCCGGCTGGTACAGGACGCTGAAGTCAGGAGATGTCAGGTCATCAAACATCCCAAAGACACGGTTCGGCATCCGCACGAGGTATTGTTCCCCAAGCTGGTACTTGTGATTTGCCAGTTCATAGGAATGCTCGTGCAGCAGATCAAAGCCCATTCCCATCGGGACCGCCATCAGCAGCACGACCAGTGGTGCCGGGATGAGCCGCAGCACCCTGCTGCGACTGCGGACGGAGGGCCACAGGAACATGATCAGCAGGCTGACAATGCCGATGGTTGCAATGGCCGGATTCGCCTGCAGCAGGTAGTCCGGAATCCGAGTCATCATTTGCAGTGGGGGTGCACTGGGAACACTTCCGGTTTCCGGATCAATGACCCCAAGCGTGAACGGAATCTGCTTCACCAGAATGATGACTCCGATCGCAGCCAGCATTCCATGAACAACAGATGTCGGGAAGAACTCTCCCAGAATGCCGGCCCGAAAGAGTCCAAAAACGATTTGCAGAATGGCCGCTGCCACGCCGACGGCCAGTGCTGCGCGATAGGCGTTCTCGCTGCCGGGGCCACCAAACTGATTCACGCAGCCCAGAACGATGACAATCATCCCGGCTGCAGGGCCCTTGATTGTCAGCTCACTGTTGCTGATGAATGTCGTGACCACAGCGCCAATGATGGCAGAGAAGATACCTGCAATTGGTGGGTATCCACTGCTGATGGAAATCGCCAGACACAGGGGCAGAGCAACCAGAAAGACCAGGAACCCGGAAATCAGGTCGTTACGAAAGCACTCTCGATAAGAGCCCACTGACTGACGCGTTGAATTGTCGGATGAGCTGTGCATCTGTCTCTTTCCGGGGGCACCGGGGAATAAACAAGCGGAAGAAGTGGCCGAAGTTGTGTTACTGTTCTGAGGCACGAACCCACGAATCGGATACCAAAGACTGCCCGTTGTGTTGTGTGTCCGCATCGACGTCTCGGTGTCTGATCAGCTCAATCGCGGCGTGAAACCACGAAGCAACCTCTGTTTGTGGATCCAGACCACCGCCGGCAATCACCATCAGTAACACCAGCGTCGCAATTCGTTCATGCGGACGGACCGGCATCGGAATTGTTGTGCTGACTCGAGTACCTGGGAAAATTCGCAACCATGCGGCCATGATGGAAATGCCATTGATTGCTGCAGAAATCACGACGGCCGTTCCGATCAGCGGATCAGGATGCTGTCCCTCTTCATTACGGAGAATCCGGGCCACACCTCCTTGCCGAATTCGACCGGACTCCAGCAGCTGCCGGAATCGCTGTTCGTCGAGATAAGGTTCACCCCCAATCTGGTTCCGAGCTGTCAGCACAGCATCGGAAAATGGCTGGTGTTCAAATGCGTGCAGCGTGTTATGGTGCACAAACACCTCAACAGGCCCCTGGCAGGGCAAGTGATGAGATGCCTCACGGATGATTGCCTGCAGGAAGGGAAGCGGCATTCGGTGCGAATGGCGCTCCACTGCGACGGGCAGATCCTGAGTTTCAAGTTGCGGCACGCCCGGACTCCCCGCT
>JAFMMM010000192.1 GCA_017859815.1 Planctomycetota bacterium
GACTCAGAACGAAGACGGCTCGTGGACTCGTTCTGATGCAGTCGGAATTACCGGGATTGTGACTACTTCACTGCTGCGAAGCGGACTGGCACCAGAGCATCCGGTTGTTGCCCGCGGGCTGGGATTTCTTGTTGGTCAGCAGCAGCCGGACGGCGGAATCCACGCACCGGCAAGTCGGCACCGCAACTACGAGACCTGCATTGCGTTAACGGCCTTGTCGGTTGCGGGCAGGGACGGGCGTTATCAACGACAGATTGGTCAGGCGGAAAAATTTCTGCGTGGGCTGCAGTGGGATGAAGGTGAAGGAGTTGAGTCCACTGATGGGGCCTATGGCGGGGCTGGGTATGACAGCAAGCAGCGTCCCGATATGTCCAATACGCAATACTTCGTTGAAGCACTGAAAGCTGCCGGTGTGGAAGACGATGATCCTGCGATGCAGCGTGTGCTGGTCTTCATCAGTCGTGCACAGAACCTTGAGTCGGAGCACAATCAACTTCCATATGCCGGGACAGTCAATGACGGCGGCTTCATCTACACTCCGGCAAAAGGAGGCGAATCCAAGGCGGGGCTGACGAAATCAGGCGGCCACCGCTCGTATGGGAGTATTACTTACGCCGGTTTGAAGAGCCTGATTTATGCCGGGCTGGAAGCCGATGACAAACGGGTTGTGGCTGCAACAAAGTGGATCCGTACGAACTACACGCTGACAGAGAATCCCGGAATGGGACAGCAGGGGCTGTTCTACTACTTCCAGACGTTTGCAAAAACCATGCATGTCCTCGGTGAAGATCAGTTCGAGGACGGGGCTGGTGAGCGACATGACTGGCGTTCAGAACTGACCACGCGACTAGGTCAGTTGCAACAGCCCAATGGCAGCTGGATTAATCCGGCTGATCGCTGGTACGAAGGGGATCCCAACCTGGTCACGGCATATTGTCTGATTGCACTGCACTACTGCGAATGACCTTCAGGCAGTATTGAGTACTCTCCGCGAGAGTGGTCCGGTATTGGTCGCAGAAAATGAATCAGCCATTATCTGCCGAAGAAGACAGACGAACCGTACTGTTGTTCGGCGCGAGTAATTTGACTCTTGGATGGTCCGCGGTTGTCGGGCAGCTCAGTCAGCGATTCGCGGCGCCGATCGATCTTCATTGTTTCCTTGGAATGGGGCGATCCTGGCTAAAACCTTCGCGATATGGATTTCGTGTCCTGCCGGGAATTCTGAACTGTGATTTTTGGACAGTTCCCGTTGCTGGCAGGGCGGCGAGTGTTCTGCTGACTGACGCCGGTAACGACATCGTCTACGGATTCTCCGCCGGTCAAATTGCAGCGGCATTGCAGGAGACGATTGAACGGGTGCGTGACCGCTGGTGCGACGCGGAAATCGTGATCACGCGCCCTCCCATGGCCTCGTTGAGATCGCTGTCCCGATTTCGATTTCGTATTGCTCGCACACTTCTGTTCCCCGGCAGCCAGTTGACACTCGAATCGGCGGTTGGTGAAGCAGAACAGCTGGACCTGGAGATCCGCCAGCTGGGTGAGGAAATGGGGCTCACAGTTGTGGAACCGCAGTCCCAGTGGTACGGGCTGGATCCAATTCATATCCGTCGCCCCTGTCGAGATACCGCTTTCCAAACGATGTTCGCTCACTGGTACAGCGGAAATCCTGCTGAACCGGATCAGTGGTCTCAGACTGCGTTACCATCCTTGCCGAAAGCCTCTTTTCAACTGGTCTTCGGCAGAGCTGTGCAAACCAGCCAGCCCGTTTGTTCAAACTCAAACTGGTCAGTTTCCGGATGGTGACTGGTCTCGTCAGGACAGATTGAGCAGATGGAAGAATTCACTGATGAACGGCTTGCCGAGGGTGTGAAGTTGTTCAATGAGGGGGAATTCTTTGCCTGTCACGATGTGCTGGAAGACCTTTGGACGGAGCAGGTTTGTCCGGAACGTACCTTTCTGCAGGGGCTGATCCAGCTGGCGGTCGCGCTGCACCATTTTGAGGAAGGGAATCTGGGTGGTGCCGTGCGACTTTATCGCAGCAGCATGGTGATGCTGGCGGAATACTGCCCTGTGTTCTCCGGAATCCTGGTGTCGCAACTGGTTGCTGACACTGAACGCTGTTTTGCAGCCCTGGCTGCGCCACATTCCGCCTATCCGTTTCATGTGCAGCTGCAGTCTGATTTGGTGCCGCAAATTGTTTCCCAATGAAGCCGCAGTGAAGCGTCGTCGACACGACCGTTTCCCACGGCGTCGAGTATGGCTGACTGAACGTCGTGCGGCTCAGGCGGCGTCGCGGAAATTCAGGGAAGGACGCTCGATCGTGACGATGGTATTCGGCGGAACACTGCGATTGAGAGAGACACTGGAGCCGATCCGGGAACCGGCTCCGATGACCGTGTCTCCTCCCAGGATTGTGGCGTTACTGTAGACCGTCACATTGTCTTCAAGAGTGGGATGTCTGCGCGTTCCACGGATCAAGTGGCCGTCTTCATCTCGCGGGAAAGACCATGCACCGAGTGTGACACCCTGATACAGAGTGACCCCGGAACCGATCCGGCAAGTTTCTCCGATCACAACACCGGTCCCGTGATCGATAAAAAATGAGCAACCGATTGTCGCCCCAGGGTGAATATCAATGCCTGTCTGGTAGTGAGCCCACTCCGTCATCATTCGAGGCAGGAAAGGAACCTGTAAACGAAACAATGCATTGGCAATTCGGTAGATTGTCACTGCAGAAAAACCGGGATAGCAGAGCAAAATCTCTTCCCGTGTTTTTGCCGCAGGGTCATTGTTGAAGGCTGATTCCAGATCCTGCAGCAGCATTGCTGCAAGTACCGGAAGTTGCTGCAGAAACTGACCGGCTGCATGCTTCGCAGCGGTTTGCGCATCGGGAACAGATGAGAGATGAATTCCCAGACTGCCGCGCTGACTGGTGATTGCGCATTCGCACAATTCCTGGAATTCAGTGAACAACCGCTGGATTTCGCTTTCGCCAACAGCGTCCCCGACTGCAGAGCCCTGTCTGGTGCGCAAAGATGGCAGCAGCACCTGCTTCAGGCTTGTCAGCAGGGAAACCACCCGGTCGAGTTCGGGGAGCGGCAAGTCCGTCTTACAGCGTCCCTGAAAAACCGCTTCCAGTTCATTTAACAGCTTGTCGTACATCGGAGCGTGGCTTCCTGCGGATCCGGATATGGGGTGGAAATCGTTTCCAGGGCTTCCTGCCCATCCCGCGGTTGTGTGAGGAATCGTCAGTATTCCCACCAAAACTCAAACACAGAGAACAGCGTCGCCCGGGCTGCAGAAAGGCAGGCTCTGGATTCTGTTACAAATTACCTGTCTTGACTGTTTTCGGAATGTCTGCACCGGAAAGCGCCCCGTCTGCACGCGGGCTGTGGACGAACAATTCAGCCAAGTCAAAGTTTGAATTGAAGTAAATGCCAGAAAAAATTTGACGCGCAATAATCGCGACCTATTCTCACCAAACAGCCGAGTTAACCACAGAGAATTCGGTGAAGACAATTGAAACAGGCAGCGCGGTGAGGAAAGCTGGGAGCTTTGAGGGGACCTTGCCGCGCTGTCTTTTTTGCGCGCTCCCCGATGGGGATTACCAGGCACCATCAATTCCTGCGACCGACGGATGTGGAGCGACAGCGGGATACCAGCAGGGCGATGGCTGAGATTCCCCTTCCCATTTTTCCTTCGCACTGAGACGCACCCCGGGCTCGTTATTTCATGGCCGGTGATCAGATACCGCCCCACCCGGCCAGCAGAGTGCTCATGAGAAAAACGGAAGCAGACAGTTGAAGCGAAATGGGTGCTTTGAAGGGACTTCACGCTGCTGACTTTGACACATGCGAAGACTGCGGAATTGCCCAGCAGAGCGATTTGTTACCGATGCAGACCTGTTGCGGATCACCGGGTTTGGACGTTCGCTGTGCTGTCTGAAGCCCTGCCCGTGGTCTGCGGGTTTACCCTACTAAATCCTGGTTTTTGTCGTTACTTCATTTGACTGAGTGACGGTACGACCTAGCTTTGGGAACAGTTCGAGCACTGCCAGTTCGAACGCAGCGAACTAACTGAACCAGGCAGCGCGGTGAGGAAAGCTAGGAGCTTTGAGGGGACCTTTCCGCGCTGCCTTTTTTTGCGCGCTGATGCGACCAGCCGCGAGCTGGCAGATCGTTGAGCCTGCCGGTTAGGTAATCTGGAAGATTTGCACTGAATTTGGCGATATTTCGGGATTTGAGGGGAGTCAAGCGGGGCCGGGAGTCGAATCAGATCATGGGAGATCATCCGTGCGGGCTGAGGGCTTGTACTGCCTGAACGCCATCATGGTCCCAGGATTTCTGAAGTAAGGATTCCCTTCGATGCCTGAGCTGTCAGATCCCCGCTGCGGCGGTGCTCGCAATGCTCTCACCCTCACGACCGCCGCCATTGTCTGCGTAGCCGCCTGCATGGCCTGGCGTGCTTTGGATGGTGCTCGAGTTACAACTGCACCAATTGAGCGTGTTCCCGGGGTGGCGTTCACATCCGCACGCACGGAGTCTGTCGTGGGTGGTCCGGTGAGATCAGGCGTGGAAACGCCGGAGGAAGCAGGCCAGCCGGCTGATTCTATTCTCAAAGTCGAGCCGTTATCGGTTGTGCAGAACTCTCCTCATGACTTGGCGGATCTGCTGTTCGATCCTCAGGATGAGATATTGTTAACGGGCCCGGACGTGGTTCGTCTCCCTGCGGTTGCTGCAGGAGAGTTACCGGATCCGCGTCAAAGATCGATTGAACCGCCGGAGATTCGTTTTTTTGACACCGGGCGACTTCAGCCTGATGCAACACCGCTCGCAGGTCCGGATACAGGGGCTTCCGCCGGGCTTGCATTTGTTCCACCGGCCGCCGAGATGCTGGCTCAGGAAATCGCTCCTGAGGAGATGTTTGAGGATTCCACAGTTGTGGAGTCCGCTGAGCAATGGGTCTCTGCCGGCACGACGATCGTTCAGCGTCAGTCGATCCCGCACAGACAGGTCGCGGGAATCGCTTCGATGTCTGCGTTTTCCGGTGAACCGGTTGATGTTGTCGCAATACCGAACGTCCCTGAAGTGCAGGAATCGGAATTCCGCGATTCGTCTGGCGAGTCTGCTGTTTCCGAAAGAACTGCCGCAGCAGATCTGCAGTCGAGTGACGTCAATCTGTTCCCGGTTTCTGTCGCAGAAACTACTGCTGATAGCCTCACAGACTCACAATCCAGAGACGAATTGTTCCCGGATGCACCGGCTCCCGCCGTTGATCCTGCCGTGACTGAGCTGGATCGTCCGCGACTTCCAGTTCCTCCTGTACCTCTTTCTGTCTCGCCCGCAGCAATCTCGGAGCCGGCTGAGATGGGACCGGCAATTGATGAGAGTTCGGAGCGTGGGCTTGTTCAGAGCGAGGAAGCATGGGATCAGCCGGAACACGGCGATCAGCCACGCGTTGCGGAGATGCAGAATCTCGTTCTGTTTGACGGTCAGGAGTCTGAAAAATCGGCGATTGTTGCCCCGGCCGACGTCGAGGCCAGTCCAAAAGTGTCTCCGGAATTGATCACAGGTCCGGTTGAGCAGGGGTTGGCTGCAGAACTTTTCGATGGCGATGAAGAATCGTCTTCGGCGGAATCAGACAGTTTCCAGACGGGAGATTCTGAGAGCGTTGATGATCAGCCTGGTCTGGCAGCGCCGTTGCTGGCCGAGAGGGCCGGTGTTACTGACGATCATCGCGATCACGAGTCCGTGCTGGATACGGCGAGAAGAGTCCTGAGCAGCCGAAATCTGGTTGATAATTATCAGGACATGATTACCAGTCAAGAGTTTGTTCTGCCGAACAAGTCGCTGCGCAGGCAACCTCCCGTACCGAGTCTGGACCGTGGACGCATCAGACGGCAGGGGGCCACACCTTCGGTGAGTGACGAGGCCGGAGCTGGAGTCAGGGTTGCAGAGAAGTCCCGGACACTTGCCGCAAAACCCGTTGTGGCGAAGTCGGCTGAAATGGAAAAAACGATCCGCCCGACAACGGGGGCCGCATCAAAACCGTCTGTGAATCTGCCACCCCAAATCGACGAATTTCCCAGACTGGCTGAACGTCCTGTGCAGCCAGCCGCAGATGGAATTGTTGGTGATCGTGCCGGGGCCACGTCACAAACTTCGTGGCCACAGAAAATGCTGGTGAACACAACGACCGCAATGAAGAGCCTAATGAAAGACATTCCTCGACCTCATCTGCAGGTGCCGGAATTCCAACTGCCGCAATTTGAACGGCAGCAGGGGATGCCGTCCGGAAAGTTGATGTCCGGTTGGTTGGCGCCGATCACTCGGTTCGGTCGCAAGGAAACCGATCACAGGCAGGTTGCCTCGGATTCAAAAGATCTTACGTCTGTGACTGATCATGACAGTGAGACGAATGTCGCTGACGTGAGCAGGTCCATGAAGAACAGTGCGGCAGAAAAACCCGCGCTGAGTGTTCCGGTGGAAAAAACGTCGGTGCATCAGTCTGTGAACGAGGAGACTGCTGAATCGCCGGTCGTGCAGTCTTTTCCTTTTGAGAAGACACCGCAAGTTAAGAAAGTGAAAGATCTTAGCTTGCCTGAGCGGGTTGAAGCCGTTGCTGCGACAGAGTCACCGAGTGAGACTGACCAACGCTTGTCTCACGCGTCGCCGGAATCTCCGGCGACTGACGCGGGCAGTGTGAAATCTGCTGCCCGGGATCCTTATCGGAAGGCGGGGCCCGTTTCGTCGCCGTCGAGGATTGCCGCCCCGTATCGTCCTCGATCCCGCGTGGAAATTCCGACAACAGTTCTGCGCGACACACTCCCGCAGCCAGCCCTGAAGACTGCAGCAACTGCTGAGCGTCGTCCCGACAGAGTCCGGAACAAATCTGCCGTGGATGCTGCTGGCGGAGTCACAGACCAGCCCGTCGCTCTTCATGTTCCCGGCGCTGCAGATGAACCGGCTGAAGAATCCGTTGGCCGGGTATTGCTGGCTGTTGAATCTCAACAGCCGGACAATGGAAATGGGGAAAAGATCGGTGCAGAAGAGCGCGCGATCACTGGTCCCGGATGGCGGGCACGAACACAGCAGCCGACTGCTGGAATCGTTACGCCTCCAATGTGGGCACCGCAGTCGTTGAGTGCTGATGCGAACAGGATTGTTGCTGTTCCTGACCACCCGACCACTCCGGTTCCGGCTGTGCCTGAACAACAATTGCGAAAAGTGCCGCCTGCTTTGAGTGTTCTGCCTGCAGCCACTGGTTCTTTCGGTGCGGTGACAGACAAGCAGCCTGTCCTGGTCAGGGAGCAGTTGCCGGTTCCTGAACAAAGTTCGGCGACAGGGAGGGTGGAAAAACCAGTAGCAGCACCGCACGCCGTCGCTCCATCAGTGACTTTGGAACGGGCCACCGTGCTCTTCCACAGCGATCCGTCCTCCGTCATTTACGAGCCTCAGCCCATGGTGTCGCCCGCATCCGGTCCTCGCCGTGGCCGCGGGCTGCTGCATGGGGTGACGACGGAGCTGGGAAACTCGGTCTGGGTGGAGCGTTTGACGGAATCTCTTGAGATTCCCCGTGAGCAGTTTTCCACCGGTCTTCACCGCGTTTCGTCGTCAATTCGGTATGCCGGTCGTGCAACGCTGGATTGATTGTCTCCGCTTCTGATTGCGGTGGCTTTTCGCCGGTTCTGTTTTCGATCATGATACCTGCCGTTCCGGAATTTCATTTTCCCTACCTGGCAGGTGTCAACATGAAGCCACGCTTTCGTTTTGCGCGATCGATTCCTGAATTTGTGCTGCGTTGTGCCACCCTGGCAGCTGTTATTTTTGCCGGGGTGGAGTTTGCCGCTGTCGGATCGCTGCAGGCGCAGGAATTCAATTACGACGAATCAAAAGTCCCGCAGTACACGCTGCCGGAATTGCTGATTGACAACGCCGGGAAACGCGTGGAATCGGCAGAACAGTGGACATCCCATCGTCGCCAGGAGATCTTTGATCTTTTCGAAGAGCATGTGTTTGGTCGATCGTTGCCACACAACGTCTCGTTGCGAACACGGGTTCGGTCCGAGGTGACAGATGCGGTCGGAGGTCTGGGTTGCCGTCGAGAAGTCACTGTCTATTTTTCAGCGGATGATGACGGTCCGCAGATGGATCTGCTGATCTACACGCCAAATGCCGCGAAGGGACCGGTTCCTGCATTTCTGGGACTCAACTTCCAGGGGAATCACACGGTCGAGGCCGATCCACGTCTGAGAATCACACCGGCATGGGTGCGGAACAATCGGGATTTTGACATTGCTGACAACCGCAGCACAGAGAAGGCTCGCGGTGGAGCATCGACTCGATGGGGCCTGGAGTTGCTTCTGAAGGCTGGTTACGGGCTGGTCACCATCTACTACGGTGAGATTGACCCGGATTTTGACGACGGATTCAGAAACGGCGTGAATATCCTGTTTCCTGAACAGGCAGAACCGCGTGCAGGTAATGCGGGCGGATCGATCAGCAACTGGGCGTGGGGGCTCAGCCGTGCCCTCGATGTCCTCGAAAACGATCCCAAAATTGATGCTGACCGCGTTGCGGTCTTCGGCCACTCGCGACTTGGCAAAACCTCGTTGTGGGCGGGAGCCACTGACCCTCGATTTGCAATGGTCATTTCCAACAACTCGGGGTGTGGTGGGGCTGCCTTAAGTCGACGTGCATTTGGCGAGACAGTGGCGCGGATTAACAAGTCGTTTCCGCACTGGTTCTGCAAGAATCACCGGCAGTACGGGGATAACGAAGACGCACTTCCCGTTGATCACCACATGTTGATCGCTCTGTCGGCTCCGCGGCCGGTTTATGTTGCCAGTGCAGTGGAGGATCAGTGGGCGGACCCGCGGGGTGAGTTTCTGAGTCTTTATCATGCGGGGCCTGTGTACCAACTGTTTGGTCGGGAACCGCTGCAAACGGATGATTCTCCTGCATTGGACACACCGGTTCAAAGTGATGTTGGCTACCACATCCGTACTGGCAGGCACAATGTTACGGACTACGACTGGGAACAGTACATCCGCTTTGCGGACCGGCACCTGCGATAGTCGTTGCTGGTGCGTTTCCGTTCGTTGCATGTTACTTGAGACTTAGAAATAAGTGGTATGTCTGACACGCTGACCGCCCCGCAGAGTTCTGCTGTAGAACACTCGGAGGGTCCGTTACTGGTTCTGGCCGGCCCGGGGTCAGGAAAGACTCGCGTCATTACTCATCGGATTTCGCGTCTGATCAGCAATGGCGTGGGGGCTGACCGGATTCTGGCTTTGACGTTCACCAACAAGGCTGCTCGCGAGATGTCTCGGCGGGTCGAAAGTCTTGTGGGTGGTCAACGAGTGCGTGTCAGTACGTTCCATCGCTTTTGTTCGCGACTGTTGCGTCAGTTCGCGGATCGTGTTGGGCTGCGGCAGAATTTTACAATTCTGGATCAGTCTGACCAGGTTTCGGTGGTGCGACTGATCATGAAGGATCTGGGGCTGGACACTTCGGTGGCCGAACCCGGTCGTGTCCTGAGTCGGATTAGTCGGGCTCGCAATGATCTGATCAGTTCAGAGCAGTTCCGAACGCGTTTCGAGCAGCGTGCCAGCGGACCTGTGGATGCCGCGGTGTACCAGGTTTTTGCCGAGTATGAGCAGCGTGTCAGAGATCAGAACTCCGTGGATTTTGATGATTTGTTACTGCACGTTGTGAATCTGCTGGAGGATGAATCAGAGATACGGGCGGCGCTCGACGAGCAGTTCCGTTACATCATGGTGGACGAGTATCAGGATACGAATCTGGCACAGTATCGCATCGTTCGTGCGTTGGCGAAGGATTATCGGAACCTCTGCGTTAC
>JAFMMM010000193.1 GCA_017859815.1 Planctomycetota bacterium
AAACTGCTGCAGCTTTGCTGTACACTGCCAGGCAAACGATTATGAAATTGACATGACTTCCGCACCGGTCCCGGCAGGAACTGCAGGAGACAACTCGATGCACACGACGATTCCGCGACAGTGTCCTTCGACTTCCAAAGCTTGTCGCACCGGTCTGGGGTACGCTTGATTTCCCGTTACGCGTCCAACAACGCAGACATGCAATCGTGAAAGAGAACTTGTTCATGAAACTTCGACTGTTTGTCGGCCTCGTTCTGGCCTGTGTATTTTCCACTCACAGCGATGCGTCCGATCAGCTCCCCAATATTCTTCTGATTCTTGCCGACGATGTTGGTGTTGAGCCAATCGGAGCCTACGGCGGCGAAAGTTGGCCAACGCCGCATATCGATTCGCTGGCAGGAACCGGCGCGAAGTTCCATCACTGCTACAGCATGCCGGTGTGTCATCCCACCCGTGTTTGTCTGCTGACGGGGCGATACCCGTTCCGGCTCAATTCAGGATGGGGGAGTTTTCCAGTTGACCATGAGAAACTCACGATTGCGAATCTGCTGCGTGATCGCGGATATCGCACCGCGGTCGCTGGCAAGTGGCAGTTGGGGCTGATGAGAAATGATCCTCAGCAACCGGAACGCATGGGGTTCGATGAGTGGAGTGTCTTTGGCTGGCACGAAGGTGCTCGCTATCACAATCCCATGATCTATCAGAACGGGAAAGTTCGCGGAGACACCACAGGGACTTACGGGCCAGACCTCTACGTTGAATTCCTGGCCGAATTCATGCAGCGGTGCCAGCGTGATGAACAGCCATTTTTCGCCTTCTATTCCATGGCCTTGGCGCATGATGTGACCGACGATCTTGATACTCAGGTCCCCTACGTCCCCGGTCTCAATCGCTGGATGGACTACGGAGAAATGGTTGTCAGTATGGACGATATGGTCGGGAAAATTCTGAAGACGCTTGAGAGGCAGGGACAGCGAGAAAACACTCTCATCCTCTTCACGGGTGATAACGGAACTGCTGCACGCTCAAAATTGCGACACATCAGCGGTCGGAAGTATGAGTACGAGAAGGTATTCAGCATGAGAAATGGCCAGCAGATCCCGGGTGGTAAAGGAACACTTATGGACATCGGCACACACGTTCCACTGCTTGCCAGCTGGCCCGGCAGGATTTCCCCCGGTACTACAATCGATTCGCTTGTGGACTTCAGTGACTGGCTGCCAACGCTGGCGGAAGTGGCCGGCACAGAACCCGAATGGTCGCATGACGGTCACAGCTTCCTGTCCGCAGCAACGGAACAGAGGAACACCTCCGCAAGGAAATTCGCATTCGCCGAATCTTCACGTGGTTCCGCATGGGTCCGAAACCAGTGTTACAAGCTCTACGCAGACGGTCGATTTTTCGACGTCTGCAACGATCCGAATGAGCGGTCAGAGCTGCGTGAACTGTCGGCACAGCAACAAGTCACACGTCAGGAACTTCAATCACAGCTGCAATCGCTGATGCTTCCGAAGAAATTCTTGTCTCGATGACTCCTCAACGAACGCCCATCCCCTGCGTCACCGCATTGTTGTTTCTTTGGGGTTTCTGTCTCGCAATCGTGTCGATGCCCGCGAATGCGTGGCCCCCCAATGCGAATGCGCTGGAAATCTCACTCCGGGCAATCCCCCTCGGCTCCACCGGTGCCGCTGCGTCGAAAATTATCGGGCGTCCACCGAACGAAACGACGATCGTACGAGGAGTGCTCAGTACCAGCGTCACGCTGCTTTTGGAAGAAAATGAACTTGCCTCGCATACGGGGAAAATCAAGCAATATCGGCTTTTGATCTGGCGAACTCAGTCACTGACAGCAGTCGTCTGCCTCTCAATGGATGATGCCGTATGTGGACGGTGGATCATGAGGCACGGAAGACCAGGACGCCGATCATTCGCCATGTGATTCCAGCCTTCAACGCAGCCCCCGTTTCAAAGGAACCGCATCTTCCTTCGGCAGCCAGCGCGAGAGTTCCGCTCTGGCCGCGATAGTAGATGAGTCGCCCGCGAGATTGACCCATTCATTGACATCTTCCTTCGCGTAGAACTCTTCGCTGCCGTCGGCGTAACGGATCAGTGTTCCAAGTTGACTGCGAACACTGTGATTGCCCCTCCCATACGTGGTCAACGCCGGGTGATCCGGCATATTGCGAGAACCGTTTAGCAGAGACAACAGACTTCCGCCATCCAGCGTCGGAATCTGCGGCAAGCCACAAAGATCATTGAGTGTTGGGAACAGATCAATGAGGCCTACAGGATGCGTGTAACGTGCGGGTGTCTGCTGCGGAATTGCAATAATTAAAGGCACTCTCGTCGCGCGGTTCCAAAGCGTCATCTTGTGCAATGCCCGTTTCTCTCCAAAGTGCCAGCCATGGTCTGACCATAACACGATCAATGTGTCAGCGGCTGCCGGACCGGAAGCGAGCGCCTTCACAAGGCGTCCGACCATTGCATCGGCAAATGAAACGGAGGCGAGGTAGGAGTGCAGGAATTCGCGAAAACGACCTTCACGCTCGACTAATTCGAGATCTTCTCTCCTGCCTGCGGCCATTCGCTGCCCTGCAGCGGGCAAGTCGTCGCAGTCGTCTAATCTGACCACGGGTAACTGAAGCTGTTCGGGATCGTACAGTTCGAAAAAACGCCTGGGTGCGTAGAAAGGCAGGTGCGGGCGGAAGATCCCGGCGGCCAGGAAAAATGGCTGTTGCGGTGGGTCAGCCAACAATCTTTCCGCCCAGCTGATCATCCTGCCGTCGCCTGTCTCGCTGGCCTCCAGTTCCAGCGGCCCCCAGTCAAATTCGCGGGCATTCCGCGGTGGTCGCTGAAGGTTCTTCACAGCAGAAATTCGGTTGAGAGGATATCCCTGTGGCCAGCGAAAGTGACTGACATCAGCCCCGGTCGACAGCATGCGCTGATACGGCCCGTCGAACACCTGGTCGAAACGAACGTTCCAGTCTGCCGGCCGATTGAAGCCCGGCATATGATGATACACTTTGCCGCCGCCGGCTGTGTAATACCCATGCTTGCGCAGGTACTGAGGAAGACTGATCAGATCCGGTAGCACCCGGTGCCACGTCACTGAATTGTCGTAAATTCCGGTGGTTGACGGTCGCATCCCGGTGAGAGTGGCGACGCGGGAGGGATTGCAGACTGGCGCTGCGCAATGAGCGTCGGTGAACAACGTTCCACGTGCCGCAAGTGAATCAATGTTGGGGGTATGTGCCTGTCCGCCCAGACACCCTGCACAGTCATTCAGGTCATCAACAATGATCATCAGCACATTGGGATGAGCCCGCTGCCTGTCAGGCGTTTCGCCATCCCGCGGTACCCGGAGTGGCTCAGGCTGCCCTGCCGAAGCAGCACAGGACAGCCCCACACAGAACAGCCAGATCAGAATCACTCGCCTGCGGACGACACGCATCAGGATATTCCAATCCGGAAAGGACACTTCTCACGGAGATCCCCGGGGATCGCACTGGTCACTAGTGCGGGACTTCACCGGCAAACCGTGCGCGGAGATCCGGTGATCACTTTCGCCATGGTTCGCGTGCATTCGCTGTAATCTCTGCGTCCAATTCCCGCATTCTTGCTTCCAGTTTCCTTACCAGGTCGGGATGTTGATCAACCAGATTGTTCTGTTCGCCGAGGTCATCGGTGAGATTAAACAGCAGACGCGTTACCGACGCGGGGTTTTTTTTCTGCCTACGCGAGGGTTGCTTCACGAGAAGTTTCCAGTCGCCCTGTCGCAATCCCTCCAATGCCCCCTGAGCGGTGTAGTAGACAAATTCCTGCCTGGGTGACTCGGACTGCTCACCAGTCCAGAGGCCGGAGATATCGACGCCGTCAATCCTTCGATCCGCAGGCAGGTTGGAACCTGTCACAGAGGCGACGGTGGGCAAAAGATCAATCGTACCGGCAAGTTCAGCACAGGTCGTGCCAGCAGGAACACCGGGCCCTCGCACCAGGCATGGCACCCGCTGGCCGCCCTCAAAAGTTGTTCCTTTGCCATCCCTCAGCGGGCCGGCAGACCCACCATGGTGTTTGAATGGCAACCACGGACCATTGTCTGTGGTGTAGATCACGTACGTGTTTTGGGTCAGCTTCAATTCATCCAGCGTATTCAGCAATCGCCCCACTTCCGAATCGATGTGTTCGATTGTGTTCGTGTACGCATTCAGTGGGTCCGGATCACGGACATCATCAGGCACGTACAGCGGGATGTGTGGCATCGAATGCGGCAGGTAAACAAAAAATGGCTGTTCGCGGTTTTCGGTAATGAAATCAATCGCTCTCTGGGTGTATCGCCGTGTCACCGTTCTCTGATCCACCGGAAGCTCCGCGATATGGTAGTCTTCGTAGAGCGGCGTCTTCCATTTTGTCAGCGTCGATTCAGGGTCATTCCACAGCAGGTCCATCCCGGCAAAGCCGCCCTTCGGTTTGCCCTTGTTGTCAGGGTGATTCATATCATTCGAATAGGGAATTCCCAAATAACGATCAAACCCATTTGATGTCGGCAGCACCTGCGGATGGTGTCCCAAATGCCACTTTCCGAAACAGGCTGTGGCGTAGCCAAGACTTCGCAGATGGTCAGCAATCGTATGTTCATCGGGATGCAGTCCCTTCGTCGATGTCGGGAACAGCACGTGCTGGTGCATTCCTACTCGCTTGGGATAGCAGCCCGTCAGCAATGCCGCCCGGGAGGGCGAACACACCGGAGAAGCAACCATAAAACTGGTGAAACGACGTCCCTCTTTCGCCAGACGATCAATATTGGGCGTTTGAATTGTTGTGGAGCCAAAACAACCAAGATCTCCGTATCCCTGATCATCGGTGAAGATGAGCACAAAATTGGGAGGGGCTGCAGACAGCGAGGAGCACCATGCGATGCAGAACAGCAGTACGTTTGGAAGCAGACAGGAAAAAAGTCCAACGCGCATTTCATCCATCTCCGAAAGGTGGGGTCAATTTTGCTTATGAGGCTACTGGACCACCTCAATTCCCGCAATCAACTCGCCGGTTTCTGTTGTGGATCGTGCGTGCAATTCGTCTCAGCTGATGGTGTTTCTCCACAAATGCACCTGGAAAACCAATTGTGGTGTCGCGTTCAGCCCTGTTGCTGTTTGTTCTGCCAGTGCACGCTCCGTCCGGCTGTACCAATCTCGAGCCCATTTGACTGATGACACGCGGTTTTGCGAGAGAGATCGTCGCCGTGACTCTGACGAATCCAGGCGTTTCCTGCGGACGCTTCCCCGCCAACCGGAACCCGTCTGTCAACTGCTTTTCCTCGACATCGATCAACGAACGCCTGAATGACACCACGCCGTTCCATGCCACTGCTGACCGGTACAGGTCAGTCCACAGACCATCAGCAGAATAATCAGCTCTATTCTCTGCTTGACGACTACGAGATTGCGCAGTTGGCAGCAAGTGATCTTGCGCGCAATGTGACGTTTGCCGCATCACGAACGTGCTGCGTCGGTCACGAAGAGATCAGGGCTCGCTCTGTAGCAGCGGCTCACTCATGGGGAATCGTGTGGCGATTTGCCTGCCACAGTAAAAGTCCGTCGAAAAGTACTGGGGGAAAGAAAGTCGGAGGACACTATTTCCATTCTCAACTTCCGCATGCCCAAATCCGCTTTCACAAAACCAGGGTCAGGATCATCTGTTGCTGATACTTGACCGTTCGGTTCCTGGCCGAATCATCACTCAAGGTTTGCAGCAGGAACTGGAAGGAGGGTCTCAGAACGCTTCTGACAGACTGGATCCGGTAACCTGAAACCTGATTCGTCTGATTTCTCGCGACTCACAAAGCAAACGCAGATTTCACTGCAGTCGTTTGAATCGGGGATGGGCGATTCCATCACATTGGAAGATCTGTGCATCGGTACGGTTTATGGTCTCATGAGGGTGACTCCAACAGCAAACCGCATCCACCCTCGCAGACGATCATTGGTGGACCAGGCTGTCGCGATCGCCAATTGTGAAGTGACACGATGCTCAGTCGAACGGATTGAGAGCCAAATGGTTGTCAGCAACCGCATGCTGGAGATCAATTTTGAGGCCGTTGTTGGGCCTGAGGTGGCAGCGTTTCACCGACAACGTCGACTCGCGAAAAATTTGGATTGACTGAGTCAGGTCCGGGGCGATCACTGTCACTCAGGTCGCCAATCTCCCGGGCTTTACAGATTGCAGACGCTTCTCCGCTCGGTACCGTGAGTTCTCCGGGGAACTCCCTTGTGAAACGCTGAAACCCGCCTCCGACTGCACTCCGCAGGTTGTTAGCGGCAGGCGGAGCGAAACATCCTCTTCCTGATTTCTTATCGCTGTCAATGCAGCCTCAATCCACTATTCTCCTCAGAGCTTTCGGAGCTGCCGTGGTCCAACAGGCTTCGAGCGGAAGACGGTGTCCGCCCTTGCGGTTCGGCTTTGCGTGATTTTGCTGACAGTCAGGCACTCCAGATGAATCGGATCTTGAAACCGGTCCTGCCGTTACTGGTCGCGTTGGTACTTCTGAACTCGAGAGTGTGCTCGGGACAGCAGCCTGATGCCATTCAACGGCCGTCCAGTCATTCCGACTCGCAGCCGGAATTGAGCATCCCCAACTTCGGAACTCTGCTGCCAGTCGGCGGAACATGGGTCTGCGAAGATGGTATTCTGAGTGCGGCGGCAAACGGCCCGGCAAAGGCGATGCTGGATCTGCAGGACGTGAGCCATTTTGAACTGAATTTCGAGGTACGCGTCGATTCCACTACTCAGGCTGGGGTCATTTTCAATGTCGCCGACCCGGGTGTCGGGCTTGATCAATTTCGTGGCTACTACACCGGTATCGAACCTCGAACCGGAAAACTTATCGCTGGCCGAGTGCAGCAACAATGGCGTCCGCTTGCCGATCGTAACCTGCAGCTAAAACCCGACCAGTGGTACCATTTTCGAATTCGAGCAGAAGGCTCAAATTTTCGTGTCTGGATGCAGGACCGACCCGTCGCCGAGGGGGACTTCCCGCAGATCAATGGCACTGATGGTGTTTTTGAATCGGGTCAGGTTGGTTTCAGAATTCTCGGAAGGTCGGCGAGCTTTCGCAATCTGCAAATTCAGCGCATGAAGCCGCAGCCACCCCCTCGATCATGGGTGAATCCAATTCAGGCAAATGTCGCAGACCCTGCAGTACTGCTTCACGAGGGTATGTATTACCTGTATTGCACACACTCGGCGGACCACCCGAATATGCCTCGCGGCATCCGCATGTATCGATCCCGGGATCTGGTTCACTGGGAAGATCTTGGATTCGCGATCACCAGGGAACGCAGCTGGGGAAGTACACGATTTTGGGCACCAGACATTCTTTTTCATCAAAGCAAATTCTATCTCTACTACGCCGTAGATACACGAATCTGCGTGGCAACAGCAACGTCACCCACCGGCCCATTTCGGCAGCTTGGAAAAATGCCAATGGTTCCCGATTCAATACGCATCGATGCCCACGTGTATCGGGACGAGGACGAAAAACTGTACTTCTACTATGTGGCTTTCAATGATGGCAATGAGATTCGAGGTGCCGAACTGGCCAACGATATGATTTCGCTCAAACCAGGCACAGATCGTCTGTTGTTGCAAGCGGATCAGCCATGGGAAGTGCACGGTGGACGAATCGTTGAGGGACCAGTCATTCTGAAGCACGATCAGACTTACTTTCTCACGTATTCAGGAAGTCACTTTGAGAGTCCGCAGTATGCGGTGGGGTATGCGACCTCGAACAATCCACTCGGCCCATGGAAAAAGCACACTTCGAATCCAATCATGAAGTCAGCAGCGTGGGCCCACGGAACGGCGCATCACTGCTTTGCCAGTTCGCGTGATGGAAGCGAACTCTTCATTGTGTATCACCGCCACTTCAATCTGACACAGACGGAACCACGGCAGTTAGCAATTGACCGCGCTGGGTTTCTTGTGAGGCCCGGACGGCCCGCGATCCTGCAAATCGAGGGCCCCACGTCCAGCCCCCAACCTTTTCCCAGTCGATAAGGATGCCGGCCTGATGGCAATTTTGAAAAGCGGACATGTTCGTCGCACCAAAAAATCTATTTCAGCTCGTCCGAGTCAGCGTTGACTCGCTGTGGAACACGTTTCAAGCGATTTCAGACACTTCGCCGATGTCGGCTGAATTGTTGCTAACTGGCTTTTTTTCGTTGTTCTTCAGGTTGACCCGCTTTCGGTTAGGCCGCAGGATCGGAAGCACGCTTGAACCGGGGACTTATGCCAAATCCCCCTCCCTGACATTGCCTGTCAGATTTATCTCATCCGCAGGATATGCGGTGTGCCTGCTCAAGAGCTGTTTTCCGTCCAGTTTTTTTAGTGAGGTAATGAATAACTCCTACCCAAACGTCGGTTGCGAAGGGATTCACACTGATCGAGCTGCTGGTGGTGATTGCGATCATCGCCATCCTGGTGGCCCTGCTTCTTCCTGCTGTGCAGCAGGCACGCGAAGCCGCTCGTCGCACACAGTGCAAAAACAATCTCAAGCAGATTGGAATTGCACTTCACAACTACCACGACACATTTCGTCTGTTTCCACCCGGTACAGTGCCTCGTCGCCCGGGTCCAAATCATGGGCGAGTGCTCGCGAACTACGAAACATATGGCTGGGCTGCGCTGATACTTCCACAGCTGGAGCAGACCAATGGTGTCCAACAACTGTCAGTACCCAGTCGGACGCTGCACGAAGCATTGATTGCGGCAAATGCGGCAGGACAGCTGAACGAGGTATTTCCGCCATTGCCGGTCTATCAGTGTCCAGGCGATACGACGGGAGGCCGCTTTCAGAACGGGATGCGAAGAACGCACTTCAACGGATTGTCGGGGATTGGCAACGGTTGGCGTCCACCGACACTGAACTATCCGGGATCCACGGGAGATCCGTCCGGCGATCTGCGTGCGCCCCGACAGTTGAATCATCGCCCCCCCAGGGGAATTTTCTACAACAGCAGTGCGGTTCGTTTTCGAGACATCACGGATGGAACCTCGAACACCTTCATGGTTGGTGAACGGACGAAACGCTGTGGTGCAGGAACATGGCTTGGTGGTCGAAATCCGGACGGCAACGGAACTCACGGAAACGATTACCATCTGGCTCGTGTTCGGCAGGTGCTGAACGATCCCATCAACACCGGCAACGACCGTTGCACCGATGGGTTCAACAGCCAACACACGGGCGGCGGGAAATCCCTGTTTGCTGACGGATCTGTCCACTTTATTTCAGAGAACATCCACTTTGATCTGCAGGGGGCCCCGGAACGAAATGACCAGGGGATCAACTGGCCGGCTGACGTGGCAAACCCGGCGAACGTTGGGACCTACCAAAAGCTGGGCATGAAAAACGATGGACAGGTTGTGGGAGAGTTCTGATCTGGTCCTCAAATGACCAGAAGCGGCACTGCCGGTCTGCGATGAAGCAGATATCTCCCGACACTTCTTTTCAATGGGAGCCTGTCAAGCGCAAGTCCTTGTTCGTGTTGTTGCTGGCTGTGTTGTCAGCCGGATGTGGTCGCAGCGATCTTCCCAATCTGGGTCTCGTCTCCGGTGTCGTCACCGTAGATGGACGGCCGCCGGGAAACGCGATCGTCAATTTCTCGCCGCTCCAGCCGGGACGACCGTCGACAGCAGAAACCGATGCCGAGGGCAACTATGAACTGTTGTATCTGAGTGATGTTTACGGCGCCATCGTTGGTGACCACGCTGTCACTGTGGAGAAAATTGTCACCGTAGACCTGGATGATCTTCCTGACAACCCAGGCGAGATGACTCCAGAACAGAGAGC
>JAFMMM010000194.1:0-8220 GCA_017859815.1 Planctomycetota bacterium
CCGCAGAACACTGCCCACTTGGATCTCATACGGTCCTTCCAGGGCCGACCATCACTCCGGCATTCCCGCACGCAGACCAGTGCCGGTAAACTTCAATCCCTCGAGGAACAAGTTTGTTCCCATCATTTGAATCAGAGCCGCAGATCGCTCAACGTCGGCGGCCAGTGCAAAACACAACGCACCGGGGCAAACATGGAACGCAGAGACCGCCCGTGCGAGGTCGATCACAATGAGACCGGAAGGAATGTCTCCCAGGCCTGGCCAAAGAGGAACCGCAGACATGCACGACGGGGACATCACAACGCCCACAATGGTCATCAATGCAACACCACCCAGGCCCCTCAGCAGGATCGACAGCAGGAATCACCTGTTCATCAGTTCATTCAGATCAAGTTCAACGATGGAAACTCCGGTCCCCCCGCATGCAACATTCCAGAGACCGTTAATTCGTTTCAGTTTCTACGGGATAACGGCAACCTGATAACGGATCGCCGCATGCCCCAGCCCAAACTCAACCAAAAGGAAATCGACCGAATCGTTCAAATGGCGTGGGAGGATCGTACGACCTTCGATGCCATTCGGGAACAATTCGGGCTGGAGCCCGGACAGGTCATTCATTTGATGCGAAGGGAGATGAAGGCCTCCTCGTTTCGCATGTGGCGTAAACGGACTGCCGGACGAAAAACCAAACATCTGGCCAGACGGTCTTTTATCGTCGGCAGGTTCCGCTGTAAAAGTCAGAAGGATTAGCCTGCAGGCTGCTCCAAAACAGGCCGTTCGGACGGCGCGGCCATCAGGATGATTCCTCGGCCTGCAACGCCATCGGTTTTCTCTCCTCTGGCTGTCTGATTCAGGCAGAACACGGAAGCGTCATGGAACGACAGCAGACTCTGGAAACCAAGCTCAGCATTCTGGCCGACGCGGCAAAATATGATGCATCCTGTGCCAGCAGCGGCTCCGGATCAACTCGCAAGGGCAGCCGGATCGGTTCCACGGAGGGCATGGGGATTTGCCACAGTTACACCCCTGATGGCCGCTGCATTTCGCTCTTGAAGATCCTGCTGACGAATTACTGCATTTATGACTGCCAGTACTGCGTGAATCGCGTCACCAGTGATACGCCGCGGGCTCGTTTTACGGTGGAAGAGATCGTCAATCTGACCCTCGACTTTTACAAGCGCAATTACATCGAAGGACTATTCCTCAGCAGTGGCATCATACAGAACTCCGATTACACGATGGAGCAGCTGACGCGAGTGGCCAAAACCCTGCGAACTGAACATCGTTTCGGCGGATACATTCACCTGAAGACGATTCCAGGTGCTGCGGACGAGCTGATGACGGAAGCTGGCCTGTGGGCAGATCGTCTCAGCGTCAACATTGAACTGCCCACAGAGATGGACCTGCAGCAACTGGCTCCGGAAAAGAACAAGCCGGAAATTATCACTGCCATGACAGGCATTAAGGACAAGATTGACGAAAACAAGTGCGAGCGGAAAGCCCGCAAGCGACCACCCAAGTTTGCACCGGCAGGACAAAGCACGCAGATGATCGTGGGGGCTACGCCCACGCCGGATACCGAGATTCTGCGGACGGCCAGCGACCTGTACACCGGGCAGCGGTTGCGACGCGTTTACTATTCCGCCTACAGTCCAATTCCACACGCCGATGCTCAACTTCCCGGCAAGAGTCCACCGCTGATTCGTGAACACCGGCTGTATCAGGCCGACTGGCTGCTGAGGTTTTACGGATTCAACGTGGACGAAATCGCAGTTCGGGAAGACCGCAATCTGGATCTGGAGATTGATCCCAAGCTGGCCTGGGCCTTACAGCAGCGCGATTACTTCCCCGTCGATGTCAATACCGCCAGCCGGGAGCAGCTGCTGCGGATCCCTGGCATCGGAGCACGCAGCGTCCAGCGAATCCTGTCGATTCGTCGGCATAAACGCCTTCGTACGGATGATCTCAAGAAGCTGCGAGTCGCGTGGAAGCGAGCGCGTTCGTTTGTCATTACCGAAGACTACAACCCGGCCGTAGCGAATCTCGATCACAGCGACCTGCGAACGATCGTGACGCCGAAAAAAAAACAACTGAGTTTGTTCGACACATTCGATACCGCTCTTCGCGGTGAACTCTGAGTGGTGGCGACTGGTCATGCAGACAATCAGCATCACTGACTACGCTCACTGGCGGGAAATCGTTCGTGGATTGATCCACAGCGAAATCTCACCGCAGCATGTGCAGTTGCTGGAAGCGAACGGGCAGCAGTCTTTGTTTGGAGATGCCGACCTGCCGTCGCCAACAGCTGCACAGACTCGGTCAACAACCTTCCGTGTGCCGCCGAAGTTCCTCTCTCTGGCAGAAACGATTGCCTGTCACCGCTCTGGCAGTCGCTGGAACTTGCTGTATCGAACCCTCTGGCGAATTCTCCATGAGCATCGCAGCCTGCTGGAAATTGAAACCGACGACGATGTGCTGCAACTGACGAAGATGGAAAAGCAGATCCGCCGTGATGCGCACAAGATGAAAGCGTTCGTGCGATTTCGCAGGGTGGAGCAGGGCGGGGAAGAGTTCTTTATTGCCTGGCACCAGCCGGATCATCGCATCCTTCGCCGCGTCGCCCCGTTCTTTTCACGCCGCTTCAAGGGCATGAACTGGACCATTCTGACGCCCGACGAATCTGTCAGCTGGGATCAAACATCCTTGACCTGGGGTCAAGGCGTTCCGCGTCACGAAGCCCCCGCATTTGATCAGCTGGAAGATCTGTGGCGAACGTATTATGCCAACATCTTCAATCCGGCACGGGTCAAAGTGAAGATGATGAAAAGCGAAATGCCCGTGCGGTTCTGGAAAACGTTGCCAGAGGCGGAGATCATTGCCGCCCTGTTGGCAGATGCCCCACGTCGCGTGGACGAGATGGTCGAGAAGCATGAGGGCTTCGCAGAAACCGCAGCAGATCTGATCACGGCCCGACTGACACCACCACTGACTCTGTCCGCACTCCGAGAACTCGCCAGGGAATGTACAGCCTGCAGCCTGCACTGTGACGCGACACAGACAGTTTTTGGTATTGGGCCCGAGCAGGCTCGAATCGTCCTGCTGGGGGAACAACCGGGCGATCAGGAAGATCTGGCCGGAAAGTCGTTCGTCGGTCCGGCCGGCGAACTGCTGCAGGAAGCCGCCGAAGCGGCTGGATTGAGGTTGTCGGAGTGTTACGTCACGAACGTGGTGAAACATTTTAAGTTTAAGCTGACTGAGGCACCGGCATTGGGCCGCCAGCCGCGCGGTAAGCGTCGCCTGCATCAAAAACCCGACGCCCGCGAAATTCGAGCCTGTCGGCCATGGTTTGAAGCAGAGCTCAGTTGTCTACCGGAAGCCCAGGTATTGATTTGTCTGGGAGCAACAGCTCTGAACGCTGTTGCTGGTCCGGGGACCCGAATCCATGATCGCCGTGGTCGCATTTTTTCCACGCGTCACAGCCAGCAGACCATTGCGACCTGGCACCCAGCCGCGATTCTGCGTTCACCGGACACGATCCGAGACACCAAACGTCAGCAACTGATCGACGACCTGAAACTGGCTGTTGACACAGTATTTGCATAAGCCCTCGGGCAAGTACACTTCCGCATGCGCTGCGGGATCCGTCGCCGCCAGCACAGCAATGAACCAGCGCAGGTCTGTTCCATGCTGCCCCCCACGAGGGTTCATCGAAGTCCGCATCGCGATCCCCCTGGTTGAAACTCCGAACTTGCATTGGTCATCGTGGCAGGTCCTGTGCGGTCTCTCCCTGTTCACGGGCTGTTGCGTGTTGAGCCCCCTCCTGTCGCGGGCCTCGCCATCGCATTCACCGCCTTGACAGATTCAGGCAAACATCTCGCAGCAGGGACGAACCAATGACGACAAACATCTCTAAAGAACAGGCTCCTGACAGGCCGTGGGATTGATATCGCAGGGATCGTCATCTTTCCTGAACAGAAGACCGAAGAAACCGGGGAGGGGAAAGACAACTTGCCCCACCGTCCCGCTGTGCAAACTCTCCCGTTGCTTCGGCATCGTTTGTCAGTTCACCTTCGTCGTCTTAACCCGTGGCTGGAGAGAATGTCCCTCGGGTCGCTGCGGGACAAAACACCCGTGCGGTCCTGTTGATCCCAATAAAGATCATCGCGACACTGGCATCGATGACTGGATTGGCCAGTTTGTGGACGGCTCCGCAGGATCCGTGATCCCGCCTTAATCAGCGGCGGGTACGGTGGAATTCCCGTTACCGACGCCTCGCCACGCCGCCTCAACCGCTTCTCGAAACACTGTCCGGGGAATGCTGGCCCCGTTGGTCTGTGTGAACAACATACCGATCAATTCGCGTTGCGGATCGACCCAGACAAACGTTCCATCAGAACCGGTATGAGAAAACACACCACCGGCTTCCTGAACCTTCCAGCCCAGACCGTAGGTCTTTGCAGCGGGGCACTGATCCTGCTGCGGGCTGGTCATTTCTGCCACCAAATCAGCTCGCAGAATGGAATCGTTTTTGGCATCACCCTGCCGCAACAACATCTGACAGAAGAGAGCATAATCGGCCGCTGTTGACACCATGCCGCCGGACCCACGAGCAAATGGCCAGTCGGGCGGATCACCGGGCGTCCAGCCGGGCTGCCACGAACCATCCTGTTGACGCTTCATCACGGTGGACATGCGGTTGTGATCCGCACGCGATTCATGATTGCAACTGTCCAGCATGCCCAGCGGCTGGTACAGACGAGCTCTCAGAAACTCCTGATACGAGCCGGTCAGATGTTCGATCAGTCCCGCCAGAATATTGAATCCAGCATTGTTGTATGACCATGTTTCCCCAGCTTCTGCCTCAGTTGGTATCTCAGCAAAGCGAATCACTTCCCGAACCAGTCGCGAGCCGATCGGCGACTGCGCAGCGGCCTGACTGTCAAATGACAACAGCGGTTTCAGAAACAGCCGCTTAATGCGGCAACCGCTTGTGTGCGTCAACAAGTGGCGGACGGTCACCGATTTCCATGTCTCGTTTGCGAACGCTGGCAGGAACTTTGCTACCGGATCATCCAGCTGCAGCTGACCGTCCTGAACCAGCAACAGAATTCCGGCGGCTGTCACGGCTTTACTGTTTGATGCCATCCGGAACAGGGCATTTTTCTGCAGGGGCTGCGTACGCGCTGCGTCTCGAAAGCCAAATGCCCGATGCAGGACGACTTCCCCCTGACAGGCCACAAAGATCACAGCAGCAGGAATCTCATCGTCCTCAACCGCATGCTCGACCAGTGACGCAGCTCGATTCAACTGTTCAGGATCCAGTCCCAACTTGATGGCTGAACCCATCGGCAATGCGGCCGCGTGACTCTGTGCCGCTGCGTTCTTCGAAACGATTACTAACGCCAGCACCAACACACCACACAACCGCAGACCACACAACCGCAGACCACACAACCGCAGACCACACAACCGCATCGTTTTCTCCCGACTCCCACAACATGATTTTTGGGCGCCGGTTATTGCACAATGCTGCACCGGTGACAACCAACAGCAAACGCCACGCCATGCTGTGCTGCCGGCATCGGAAAACCAACACGAGCGGCAGACAGCACCGAGCACGTTGGCAGACGGAAATCGCCAACGAGCGAGATTTGAACGATGGCGAGAATTTCCGAACACCTGGAATTTCCGGGGCTGATTTCATAGCCTGCCCTGGACCAAATCGACCCTTGCCCCCCTGGGAAGTGCAGTTCTGCAACCATCACTTCGCGTTACCTGAAACCACAGGACCATCCATGAAGACCACCACGGCCCGCTTTCTACGACTGACTTTCGCAGCCCTGTTGATCAGTGGCTCTCAACGACTGCTGCATGCTGCTCCTCCCAATGTCATATTAATTCTGGTTGATGATCTGGGCTGGATGGATCTCAGCTGCCAGGGTTCAGACTTCTACCGCACTCCAAACATCGACCGATTGGCCACAGAAGGTTTTCGTTTCACCAACGGCTATGCAGCCTGTGCGGTCTGTTCTCCAACCCGCGCCGCGGTGCAGACTGGCCGCTATCCCCACCGTGTGGGAGTCACAGACTGGATTCGTTCCCGCTTTCAACGCGGCAATATCGGTACACCGGAAAAGAATCCTGTTGAATACGTCGGTGGACCAAATCGCAAACTGCTGTGTCCGCCAAATCCCTACTGGATGGAAAGCGAGGAAATCACTCTCGCAGAAGTCCTCCGCGACAACGACTATCACACCGCATACATTGGCAAGTGGCATCTGGGTGACGAAGCCTGGTTCCCGGAACATCAGGGCTATGAAGTCAATCTGGGAGGATGCGACTATGGACAGCCACCGTCGTACTTCGACCCGTTCAACCAGCCCAATGGTCGGCACGAGACGCTGAGGAACGGAATCTTTCATCTTCCGGGCCGCACCCCGGGGGAATACCTGACGAAACGAGAAGGCGACGAAGCCGTTACGCTGATCCGCCGCTGGAAAGACGAACCATTCTTTATCCAGTTGGCTCACTACGCAGTCCACACACCGATTCAGGCAATCCCCGAAGTTGCCGCGACCTATGCAGACAAACCGGGCGTCACACAAAAGAACACCAAATACGCCGCGATGGTCCAGTCTGTCGACGACGCACTGGGAGATATTTTGGACGCACTGACAGAACTGAATCTGCATGACAACACGCTGATTATTTTCACCAGTGACAACGGTGGGCTGGACAACAAAAGTAATCCCACAGACAACGCACCACTGCGGAGCGGCAAGGGTTACGCTTACGAAGGCGGGATTCGAGTTCCGTTTCTGGTGCGGTGGCCCGGAGTGATTCCGGCCGGCAAAACCAGCGACGTCCCCGTGTGTTCCATTGATCTGTTCCCGACAATTCTGGATTCAGCACAAACAGACCTTCCTGCTGATCGACCAATCGACGGGCTGTCCCTGCTGCCGCACCTGAAAAGCGGCGGTCAGGAAACACTTGAACGCAATACGCTGTTCTGGCATTTCCCCCACTATCGCCATGCTCCCGGACCGTATTCGATCATCCGCCAGGGAGATCATAAATTGATCAAATTCTGGGAAGGCCAAATGGAACTTTACGATCTCAGAAGTGATCTCGGAGAAACCCAAAACCTTGCCGACGAACTGCCCGGACGGGTGCAGGAACTGGACACGCTTTTGCTGCAGAGATTGATGGCTGACAATGCGCGGCTGCCACGACCAAACGGCGAACAATAAGCTGCGTTGTCGTCCAGCGTCGCCGCTGCGAGGCAGTTGCGACAGAGACGGCCAGTCGGGTTCTGAAACCGGTCGGCTGTCAGCGGCATGCAACATCCCGACAGGGAATCCTGATGCCACAGATTACCTGTGACGCATTGCCTGGCGGGCAAACTGCCAGTTGTGTCGTCGACAGCCATGTTCGACAGGTGACTTTTAAGATTGCGTTACTGTCAACAGGCAGTTTCCTGTCGCTGTCCAGCGGTCTGCACATCACAGTCTCCCGGGCTTTGTACAAAATGCCGTATGGCCACTGTATCTGTTGATACGGGGCCGATTTGCGTTGCAGATTCGATAGGCCATGAAGGCAACCGGGGATAAGCACCGGAATCGTCCGACCGCACAGACAATTGCGTGTCCACGGTCGATGCAGACAACTCGGCAGACGTATGATCTTCATCAGCCGCCACATGAGCAGGGGACATGACAACCGTGAATGGTCTGCTGAAGTAATCATGGGAATAATGAGGCTGTCGCAGCACGGGGCCTGGTCATCGTGAACCTGGTACAGCACACAGAAATCTTTGATTAAAGGACACCCATCATGACCGCACGAACCCTGCTGCTTTCCATCACGGCAATCCTGCTGTGCAGTTCCGTGCCCCGTTGCGCTGAAAAGCCGTTGAAGGTTTACATCCTTGCCGGGCAATCCAATATGGAGGGCCACGCCAAAGTCGAAACCTTCGACTACATTGGCGACGACCCACAGACGGCACCGCTGCTGCAGCAGATGCGAAATCCTGACGGCAGCCCCCGTGTGTGCGAACGCGTTTGGATCTCCAATCTCACCGGTTCTGAACCGGCTGAACGCTTCGGACCACTCACCACCGGCTACGGAGCACGACGCGATCCCGCCGAAGATGGTGGCAAGATTGGGCCGGAGTACACGTTTGGGATCACGATGCAAAACGCGGTCGACGGCCCGATCCTG
>JAFMMM010000194.1:8230-9813 GCA_017859815.1 Planctomycetota bacterium
CCGTCCCCCCAGTGCCGGCCCGTACGTGTTCAACAAGTCACAGCTGGAGAAATTCGAGAAGCAGGGAAAAAACATTGACGAACTGAAAGCGACCAGGCTGGAAGCAACAGGGAAATACTATCGACTGATGATCGAACATGTCCGCAGGGTCCTTGCTGACCCCAAACGCGTTGTCCCGAACTACGATGCATCCGTCGGCTGTGAATTGGCAGGATTTGTCTGGTTTCAGGGCTGGAATGACATGGTCGACAGCGGCACATATCCAAATCGCCGTGAGCCTCACGGATATGACAACTACAGCAAGTGGATGGCGGATTTCATTCGTGATGTGCGTGCCGATCTGGACACACCGAACCTGCCATTTGTGATCGGCGTGATCGGCGTCGGCGGACTGGAAAAGGATCCTGACTTTTTTCGTCAGGCGATGGCAGCCCCCGCCGACTTACCGGAATTCCACAACACAGTCACCGCCGTGCAAACAGCACCATTCTGGGAGCAGCCGCTGGCTGATCTGTCAGACGAAATCGCGGCCGTCACCAAGTCGGCGTACTATTTGCGCAAAGGGCAACCGTTCCATATCCGCAAAGATCCTGTCGGCGCCGCGATTCTGGATAAACACATGCCAGCCGATGGCAAGATAACCGAACAGCAGATCCGGGCATTCGTAAAGGAGTATCGGGCTGCGAAGATTTCCGCTGAGCGGGAGGAAATGTGGACACGGGGGGCATCAAACGCCCGTTACCATTACCTCGGCTGCGGAAAGACACTGGCATTGATTGGTCAGGCGTTTGCCGAAGCGATGCTGCGGTTGGAGCGTCACTGAACGGCCCCTGTGCAACACTTGCCGAATGTGCAGCCCCCCGAATTTCACCAGAACAACTGATCCTCAACGAACGGCATCAGCTGATTGAAACACCTGTTGTCTGAATTTCATCGGAAAGCCCGCACATGCACTGCGTCAGGTCAAATTTCCTTACTGTGTTCGCGTTGTTTGCAGCGACGGCATCAGGCTCACACGTCTGTGCAGACAGACCCAATGTGATTGTGATCCTTGCGGATGATCTGGGATATGGCGACACCAGTCTGTTCGACGGGTGGGTCCGGACACCACAGCTTGAACGTATGGCAGCGGAGGGCCTGACCTTCACCGACTTCCACACAAACAGCTCCGTCTGCAGCCCAACGCGAGCGGCCTTCCTGACTGGGCGGTATCAACAGCGAGTGGGAATCATTGATGTGATCGCACGTCACCTGGACACTCCGGGACTGGAAGCATCCGAACTGACCATTCCCCGGCTGATGAAACAGAGCGGGTACCGGACTGCGTTATTCGGCAAATGGCATCTGGGCACCGAACCTCGTCACAATCCCGTTCATCACGGGTTTGACCAGTTCGTTGGGTATCTCAACGGAGCAGCCGACTACCACAACCACAATGACTGGTACAACGGACTGCAGCGGAAGCAGATTGAAGGCTACACGACTCACCTGATCACGGATCACTCAGTACAATTCATCAGAGAGAATAAGGATCGCCCCTTCTTTCTTTACGTCGCCCATGAAGCGGTCCATTTACCGTTCCA
>JAFMMM010000195.1 GCA_017859815.1 Planctomycetota bacterium
GGCCGAGAGACTCTCTCAATTTCTCTGGGGCAGTATTCCTGATGCAGAACTGCTCGACCTCGCAGCACAGAACCGTCTCAGCGATGCCCGGGTTCTTGAACAGCAGACTCAACGCATGCTGCGGGATGAACGCCTGAAGCGATTCGCCGACAACTTTCCTGCTCAATGGCTGCAGCTGGAACGAATCATTCCTGCTGAACCCGACCGCGAGACATTCCCGCAATTCTATTTTCTGAAGTACCGAGCCAGTATGCATATGGTGATGGAGCCACTGTTGCTGTTCGAGACAGTTCTGATTGAGGATCTTCCCCTGCGAGATCTGCTGGCCCCGTCATTCAGTTACCGCAGCAATCTGCTGCAGTCCTGGTATCGTGATGGCACCCAGGGAAAGCCCGGCAGCCCGGTCAAAGTCGAGTTTCAGCGAGTATCACTGGACGACAGCCGCTACGGCGGAGTGATTGCCAATGCGGCAGTCCTGACCATGACCTCCGGAACACAGGAAACCAAACCGATCGCACGCGGTGCCTGGATGGCGTCCGTGATTCTGAACAATCCGCCGCCTCCACCACCGGCGGATGTACCACCACTGCAGCAGTCCGAATCAGCAACTGAGCCCACTCAGTCCATCCGCACTCGATTTGCCGCCCACCGTGAGCGAGCTGATTGCCGTGGCTGCCATGAACGGATCGACCCGCTGGGCTTTGCACTGGAGAATTATGATCCGACCGGAATCTGGCGTGATCAGTATGCCTCCGGGCACCCTGTGGATGCCAGTGGAGTACTATTCGGGCGGCATCAATTCGCCAACTTTCCTCAACTGCGTGAAGCTCTGCTGCAGGAACCGCAGATCTTTGCCGAAGCCTTTACCAGACACCTGATGTCTTACGCACTATGCCGTGAACTGACCCCACTGGACTCTCCTCATGTGCGACAGATCGTTGCCGCCGCAGGCCGCGACGACTACCGGCTGCAAAGCGTCATTCGTGAGATTGTTCGCAGTCCGCTTTTTCGCGGCACCACATCTGTGAACTTACAACAGGCCGAAGCTGTGACACAGCCGGTCACTGATCCCTGACTGGACAGAGCCGCATGAGATTTTCTGAGCACATCGCCAAAGCCGAAGCGACCACAGGACGTCGAAGATTTCTGCGCAGTGTGGCCGGTGCGGGACTGGCCCTGCCGTGGCTGGAAAGTCTGGCTGCCGCAGGCTCTGAGACCTCACCGCTGCGCATGGCAATCTTCTATGTGCCAATCGGAGTGGTCCGCAGAGGATTCTTTCCCGGGGAAGCTCAGGCGGAAATCCCGGTCTTCAACGGGGGGGAACCGGATCTGATCGTGGAACGCGACCTGCAGCCCGGCTTGTACCCACTGACCACCCTGACTCCCACGCAACAGCCGCTGGAAAAGTTGCGGCACAAGATCACACTGATCACTGGAATGGATCGCACTTACCGGCAGGGCACTGATGTGCACGCACAGTGTGCTTCGTGCTTTCTGAGCAGTGGTACGCCCCAGTCGGTCACGGTGTCTCCTTATCCCCTCGATCGCACCCTCGATCACGTCGTGGCCGACAAGGTCGGTCGTGAGACCCCGTTTCGAACGCTGGAACTCAGCTGCAACAGCCACGTCGATAACCGCGAGTCAATCTGGTTCGACAATATTTCATGGTATGGCACGGGCCATGTCGCCCCGTCATTGCGCGATCCGCAGACCGTTTATCGCCGTTTGTTCGGAATGCAGGAGAATCAGTCGCTGCGTCGCGTCACCGATCTTGTCCTCGAAGATGCTCGATCAATGCAGCGACAACTCAGCAGCGGCGATCGGCTGCGGTTTGAAGAGTATTTCGCTGGAATCCGCTCGCTGGAACAACAGCTGGACCAGATGGACCGCCGACGCAAACAGCTGAGCGGTGACATCCCCGTGGATGAACCGCTGGCTGCCCACCTTCCCCGCAGCGAATACATGCGTGTGATGTGTGAGCTGATGGTTGTGGCCCTGCAGACCGGAATGACACGCGTGGCCACGATGATGATCGGCCCCGAACGCTGGGACACCCCCTGGAATTACGACACACTGTTCGACAAGCCCATGAGTCATCATCAGATGTCCCATAACCAGCGGAAGTTTGTGAATCAACTGCTGCAGGTCGACCGTTTCCATATGCAGTACTTCGCGATGATGGCGGAGCGAATGGACAGCATCCAGGAGGCAAACGGACACACGCTGCTGGACAACACGCTGCTGACATATGGCTCCGGGCTTGGTGATGGCTCCACCCATCAATACACAGATCTGCCGATTATCGTCGCCGGTTCTGCCGCCGGCAAACTGCGAACCGGTGTTCATCTGCACTGCCCCGGCGGGTCCCGTCTTGCCGACCTGTGGCTGACTCAGGCTCGCCTGCTGGGGGTCGAACTCCAACAGTTTGCAGACAGTGACGGTGTGGTCAGTGAACTTCTGACCTGATCACTTCCAGCAGCCCGGCCCTCGCAACGCTCGCCCGACTTGCAGCCCCGACACGGCAACATCACACGCAGCAGAAAGTGACTTGATGAAGAATACGATACTGGGCCGCACTGGACAGTCCGTCAGCCAGTTGGGCTATGGCAGCATGGGCCTGCGGGGACCGCGAACGTGGGGAATTCGGGTCGTTGAAGACACTGGTGCAGAAAACATTCTCAACAGTGTGCTGGATGCAGGAATCACTCTGATCGACACCGCACCGGACTACGGCGTTGCCGAAGAACGAATTGGCAAATTCCTGCGGCATCGTCGCAACGAATTCCTGCTGGCCACAAAATGTGGCTGTGATCCGGTCCAGCACGATGACCATCTGGAAGTTCGTCACACCTGGACACCACAGCGAATTCGCACCAATCTTCAACAAAGCCTTCAGCGTCTGCAGACCGATCACATTGACCTGCTGCAGTTCCATGGAGGCGATGCTGCGACACTGCAGCGGGAAGGACTGATTGATCTGCTGCAGGAATTCCAACAGCAGGGCCTGATTCGCTGGATCGGAATCTCCTCTTCACTGCCGGCACTGCCGGATCTGCTGTCACTCAAGGTCTTCGACACGGTGCAACTACCATGGTCGTGTCTGGCACCACAGCATTCCGAGTGCATGCAGCTTGCGGAACAGCTGGGAATGGGGGTCATTGTGCGTGGTGGGATCGCACAAGGGGGACCGGATGCAGAAATTCAACGGCCCAAACTGAACACCATCTGGGAGCAGGCACGACTGGATGAGATGTTGCAGCCGGGAATGAGCAGAGCAGAACTGTTGCTCCGCTGTACACTCTCGCAGCCCGGCTGTCATTCCACCATCGTCGGCACCTGCAACCCCGACCACCTGCAGGAGAACCTGCGTTCAGCGGAACGCGGGCCGTTGCCGGAAGATGTGCTGGCAGAGATTCAGCGTCGCGTGAGTCAGATTTCGGCGCAGCAGGACTGAGTGGGGCGGCATGCCAGTGCCGGTTCTGCTGCCACTGCGCCACACCGGTCGGATTGCTGAGCGCTACAGCCGCGGCGGATTGACGGGAACCCTGGGAATGCGTCCGTCGGCGCGTTTTCGGAGTTCCGGTGTCAGTCGGCTGATGACCGCCCGCGCACGCTGATCCGGATCAACCGCCAGGTTGTGGAATTCCTGCGGGTCTGCCTGATGATCGTAGAGTTCGGTCCCCTGCGTCCCCTCAGCCCACTCCGTATATCGATAACGCTGCGTCCGAATGCTGCAGCCCATCACCTGCGTATCCAGTCGCTGATCAGCGGGCCGCAGGATTTGCGTCACGGCCATTCCGTCCCATTCCCGCAGTGGGTCTTCCAACAGCGGCATCAAACTTCGCCCATCAATTTCCTGCGGAACCGGTAACCCAAGACACTCCACCACGGTCGGATAGATGTCAATAAACTCCACCACCCGGCGGCAGTTTGTTCCGCGAGCAGTGATCCCCGGGGCCCGAATCAGCAGCGGTGCCCGAGCTCCCTGTTCAAACAGTGTCCGTTTCTGCCAAACCCCGTTGTGCTCGCCGAGGTGGTATCCGTGATCACTCCAGAAGACAACCAGCGTGTTTTCCGCCAGCCCCAGTTCGTCGAGCGCATTCAGCAGTCGACCGACCTGTGCATCCACGAACGAAATACTGGCGTAATAGGCCTGCAGAGCATCGAGCAAGACGGGTTCAGGCAGCCCGTAATGGGGCACCGGACAGTTGTGTGCGAATGCAGGAACCGGAATATCGTCTCGATCTCCCGGGGGGGCATACGGCAGTCTCAGACTGTCCCGGTCATACATCTCGAAGTATTTGCGAGGCGCGACATAGGGCGTATGGGGACGAAAGAATCCGGCCGCAATAAAGAACGGTTCGTCGCGATGAGCCTGCATCAGCTCAATCGCTTTCGAAGCGACCATACCGTCGGTCTGCTCTTCGTCGTTTCCTTCCGCTGCCAGCCAGCTCAGCGCTGCGCTGATGGCTCGATGCGGTTCGGCATTGGTAATCAGCGATTCCTCAGCAACATCACGACCGCGTGGATTGAACCGTGCGTCCCATGACGGGGGGTCATCAAGCCCGTCAGTGCCGATTCCCGCCGGAACGTTGTAGTGGTAAATCTTACCGACGCGGGCCGTGTACCAGCCACGGCTGCGAAATTGCTGTGACAATGTGACAGCATCCGGGACCTGATCTCGAAAATGTCGGTCGAGGTCGTAGACGCCCAGATGATCAGGACGCAGACCTGTCATCACCGAAGCTCGGCTGGGGTTGCAGAGTGGAATCTGATTGTAAGCTCGCTCAAAGCAAACGCCTGTACTGGACAGACGATCCAGATTGGGAGTGATCGCTACAGGATCACCGAGACAACCCAGTGAACAGTTCAGATCGTCAGCCGCAATGAACAGAACATTGCGAATTGTTCCCGCAGTTGCCGAATCGCTGCTGCTGATGAACGGCAACAGCAGACAGATCGTCCAAAAGACTGTCACTCCGAATCTCATTCCATATCCTCGCGTCGCACCTGGAATTGGATAATGTCAGCCCGGAAGACTAGCAAACATCCGATTCGTCGGCAAAACTGCCGGGGACACTGCGACTGCTCATCGTTCACTCCGCTGCTCAACCAACGTGCTCCTGCAACATCAATGCGGTCCGCTTCCCCGGACCGCTCCCCCATCAAGGAAAAGCCGATGCCTCAACAGGATGACTCCCCTGCAGAAAATCGACAGCGGATTCTGCACCTGCAGACGATCTGCCTGTTGATCCTTGCAGCCTCGGCGCTGATCTTCATGCTGATTGAACTGCGACCGGTGCTGGTCCCGTTCGTGGTCGCGGTCTTCGTGGTGAGCGGAGTGTCGCCCATTCTTGCAAAGCTGCAGCGCCGCCTGCACGTTTCACGAATGGTTGCCGCCGGAATCGCCTTTGCAACAGGTGCACTGCTGACGCTTGGATTCGGATTCAGTATGTGGTTATCCGTCGCTGAACTTGGCCGAAATGCCAGCGCCTATCAACAACGCGTCGAAGACCTGACCCACCGGCTGGAACAGTACATCCCATGGTCCCTGTTTGATTCGCTCTCTGACTCGCCGTCAATTGAGAATTCTGTAACGAATGCTGACGCAGCCGGTGAGGCTGAACCCGCGGGCAGCCCGTCGGAAACGACGAATCCGACAACGCGTGCAGTCACAATGGGACCCGCGGTGAAGGCGATGATCAGCAGTGGAATCACTCAGGTCTCAACCGCTCTCGGATCCCTGATCTCTTCAGGAACCGTCGTGCTGATTTTTGTCTTCTTTTTGCTGCTGGGATCACCGTCCCAGCAAAACACAAGTCAGACGGTTCGCGAACTCGACCAGCAGGTCAGGTCCTATCTGGGGCTCAAGACTGTCATTTCACTGTTCACAGGCCTCGCTTTCGGGCTGGCCCTGAAACTCTTTGGAGTGCCCATGCCCCTGACATTTGGACTGCTGGCAGTGTTGCTGAATTTCATTCCCAACATCGGCCCGGTCATCGCCAGCGTGCTGCCAATACCGCTCATTCTGATCGATCCACAGGGGTCATCACTGTGGATGGCCTGCGTTATCTTCGTCATCTTCGCGATTCAGCTGGCAAGCGGAAACCTTGTCGAACCGCGGCTGATGGGTGAATCAGCAAATCTGCATCCGGTCACAATCCTGATGGCCTTGATGTTCTGGGGAATGATCTGGGGAATCATCGGAATGTTCCTCGCCACACCCATTACGGCCGTGATCAGAATTGGCCTGCTTCGGAGTCCGTTCACAAAGCCAGTAGCGCTCCTGATGTCAGGGACCCTGCCCGAAGACTGAACAGAATCACGCGGCACCGCTCCCCGCGCCGCAGCGGTTCCCACAAGGCCCCCAATTCCATCCCGCCTGCAACCCCGCCGGAGTCCCGGAGGTAATGGGTGCGTGCGAAGAGCCCACCCATTCCGTATCCATCGCGCCGTCAAGCACGGGAAATCCTCCCGTCCAGCTGTTCCGATGAAATCGAACAGCCGGGAACACAAAAACAGTCTCCAGAAGAACGACCGTCCAAAAACAAACCGGTAAAAACACTGACAAAAAGGCAACCAATAACGTTTTAAGAACAAAAACATATTTTTGTGGAATACTTTCGCAGGAAAACCGGGACAAAACGTTCACAAGGGATACAACGTTGACATTACGAGTTCACTCAAGCGACAGCATGGTTTGCTCCGCATGTGCGTGATCTCAACACAGGTTTCCGTACCCGGAGCAATTGAAATGAGAAAGTTTATTGTAGCCATGGCTGTCGTGGCAGTGTGTGCTGGTTCTTCTGCAATGGCTGGCAAGAAGGTGCGTCTGCTGCGTCGTGCAGCAACAACCTGCAAGTCTTCAGCAACGACCTGCAAGGCAACTGCTGCTGCCGCGGGTCACGCCATGCCCACCTCACTGGCAGCACCTGACATCGTCGACACCGCCGTGAAGGCTGGTTCGTTCAAGACACTGGTTGCTGCAGTGAAGGCTGCCGGACTTGTGGAAACCCTGAAAGGGGACGGTCCATTTACAGTCTTCGCACCAACCGACGAAGCGTTCGCAAAGCTGCCTGACGGAACAGTCGAAAGCCTGTTGAAGCCAGAGAACAAGGACAAGCTGGTTGCCATCCTGACCTACCACGTTGTTGCAGGTAACGTGAAGGCTGCGGATGTTGTGAAGTTGAAGGAAGCAAAGACTGTTCAGGGACAGTCCGTTTCCATCAAAGTGACCGATGCTGGCGTCAAGGTTGACAATGCGAAAGTGGTCAAGACCGACATCGAGTGCAGCAACGGAGTGATCCACGTGATCGACTCTGTCATTCTGCCACCGGCGAAGAAGTGATTCAGAACCGATGAAAATCAGGCTGCCGGGCTTCTGCCCCGCAGCCTTTTTTTTGGTCTGGCCGTCAGCCGGCTTCATTTTTTCAATGCGTAAAGATGCCCGAAGGTTCTGAGAAACAGCATGCCGTCGGCAGCTGCCGGCGAGGCGCGCATGCCTTCGGCAAGCGTGTTCTGGCTCAGCACTTCAAACTGATCGGCTGCTCTGACCACGAAACAGTCTCCAGCCTCATTGCAGAAGTAGATTCGATCATCGGCAACGATTGGCGAGGCTGTGAAGGCGCCATCAATTCGCCCCTTCCAGACTTCTTCGCCGCTGTCGGCATTCACACTCGTCACAACACCGTTATTGGCGACGCTGTAGATCCGATTACCGACGAGCACCGGGGCACTCAAATCTGAATTGCCCTTGGGGCGATTCCAGACGACATGAGACTCGGACACATCGCCTCGGGTGGTTTCTCCCAGCTTGACCGACAGCAGGTTTGCTCCTCGTGACCCGGTATTCAAAATCGCATGGCCACGATAATACAGCGGCGGAGATGAGGCGTTGAAGTCGTCATGGCGAATCGTCCACAACTCTTCGCCACTCCTGGCGTCATACGCAAAGGCCGCTCGAGAACCAATGGAAACGACATGAGCACGACCTTCGGCAACCATCACAGTGGGCGTTCCATAGGCTTTTCGCAAATCACCATCCAGCTTTGGCTTCCCATTGGCATCGAGGTCCCCGTAATCCGTGGTTCGGTTTGTCTTCCAGACTGTTTTTCCGGTTGACCGATCCAGTGCCGTGACAAACTGCGCATCAACTCCATCGAACGTCAGGATCAGCAGATCTTCCCAGATCACCGGTGAAGAGCCAGGCCCGCGAAAGTGGCGGCAGTTGATATCCCGTCGTTCCCAGATCACCTCGCACGTTTGCGAATTCAAACAGGCGGTTCCATACGTGCCGAAATGCACATAAACCGCCTGATCAGTCAGAGCGCAGGACGGAGAAGCGTAGGTATTGATTGGGTTATTGAGCGACTCGATCTCCGTATTTTCAAACAACAGTTTGTGATTCAGAACTTTCCCGGTTTGCTGATCAATGCAATAGATGTATTGCTTCTCGCCCCCTTCGGTCGCTGCTGTCAGCCAGATTTTCCCAAAGCCAATCGCCGGTGTGGAATGCCCAAAGTCCTGCAGTTTGATCTTCCATTCAATCCCCTGCTGCTTCTCTTCTGACCAGCTGAGCGGCAGGTTTTTTGCATCTTCAGCAGCCACAACACTGTCCATTCGAGGTCCTGAACGCATTGGCCAGTTGACGCGATCTGAAGCGAGGCTGAAATTTGCAACTGCGGACAGCAGAATCAGCAGCGCCGTCAGTCGAACGACGGAGCAGCGGCGGGCCAACAGTGGCCGAAAAAAACTCTGCAAACAGACACCGGACAAAGTATGCGGGCTGAACATGGTCTATTCCGTGGATGCGGGCTCAGGAAGTGAAAACTGGTACCGGCTGCGAGCGGGATCGCCGCCGCCCGCATCAGTACCGCCACATGGGCCCCGGGGCCTGTGAAACAAGAGACCGGAGCACGATTGACGATTGCAGGCGGCTACAGCAGCAACCCAACAGATCGCTCCTGGTATGTCCGACCTGCCGATTGCGTTCCAGAAGAATAACAATCCCCCTGTCGGATGTCGTCCCTGGCGGTCGTCACACGACCTGCCGGCCGACCGCTTCCTGCGGGAAATGCCGAGTCTCAGCCATCGAAACAATCCGAATCGCAGCATCCTGAAGGCCGGTTTCGTTCCTTACTGTGCAAATCCTGTTCGCGCGTTAATATGGGGAGAACGTGGTTCGGGCATTCGTCCACAGCCGCCAACAGAACAAGATTTCAGACACCGCGGAATGTCTGTTAAACCACCATCGCTTCGCCGTCCTGCCAAGAGACACACAGACGGCTGTCAGCAGAATCTGCGGGATTCCACAGAATTTCGGTGTCGGAAATTTCAATTTCAGCAGCGCCCAGTGTGACTGCCGTGGCTCTGCTGGTCTGTTGGCCAGTCAGCACTCATTATCTTGCCGGGGGAGATTCCATCATGGATCAGGACGAAATTCTTTTGGATGCGGAAGAACGCATGGAAAAAGCGGTCGCGGTTCTCACAAATGCCCTGAAGGGAATTCGCACCGGGCGTGCAAACCCGGGACTGGTCGACACCATTCGCGTGGAATACTACGGCAGCCCAACACCGCTCAAGCAGCTCGCCAACATCAGCTGTCCCGAACCGCAGCAGGTCCTGATTCGACCATTCGATACCACGACCCTCGATGCAATCTGCAAAGCCATCGTGGCCAGCGAATTGGGAATGGCCCCAAACAACGACGGCCGAGTCGTCCGTCTCAATGTCCCTGCTTTATCCACCGAGCGACGTAAACAGATGGTTTCGCGGATTAAGGAGCTGGCAGAAGAAGCTCGCATT
>JAFMMM010000196.1 GCA_017859815.1 Planctomycetota bacterium
CCTGCACTCCGGTCTCCAGCCACGCATCGTCACCCAGACTCAGGTACATCGCGTTATGCTCGTTCTGGTAGTTGGTTACCAGTAAATCCGGACGCTGATCGAGATTGATGTCGGCAATCGCAAGGCCCATTCCCGCCTGCGACTGACCCAGATGATCGAATGCTGTCCCGGTGGACTCACCAACGTCTTCAAACCGCCCGCCCTGATTCAGATAGAGCGAATTGGGATGGATGTCGTTGGCAACATAGAGATCAATCCGACCGTCTTCGTTCAGGTCCGCTGCAAGCACACCCTGGCCGCGGCGTTCGTGGATCGCAATTCCGGCAGCTTCTGAAACATCTGACATACTGCCGGCACCATCCCCCCGATACAGCACGTCCTGCTGAGGAGGAACATGCGATGGACTGCAGTAGATCCGCACATTCTTCTCTTTGTCCCCACAGAACAGACTGGTTTCCCAGGTCCACTCACCGTAGTTGCACACATAGAGATCTTCCGTGCCGTCACCGTCGTAATCAAAGATCGCCGCTCCGGTTCCCCAGCGATCGTCGTCGACGCCCCACGGCTCTGACACCTCCTGGTAAGTGCCGTCACCAAGGCTTAACCACAACTGATTCACTCCGTAACGAGTCAGGTAAAAGTCGGTGAATCCGTCGGAGTTCAGATCGCCGGTCGCGACACCACAGCTGTACCCGGAATTCATCAGCCCGGAAACCTGAGTCACATCCTGAAATCTCCAGCCACCCAGATTCCGATAGAGCCGATCATGGCTGTCCTTCTCTTCCGCTTGAATGGGGAAGTCACATCCGTTGGCAAAGAGAAGGTCAGGGCGGCCGTCCTGATCAACATCAACCACCCCGCAGCCGGTACCATTCGCACCCGGAAAGGCCTTGTCCGGCGAATTGCCACTCGTCTGAACGAAGTCAATACCCGCAGTTGCAGTCATCAACTGAAATGAAAATGCCTGCGGCAACGAAGCATCAACGACGCTGGCAGATTGAGGTGCGGGCCCAGGGGCCGCCTGCACGTCGTCACTGCCAACAGCAACTTCGACAGGCTCCTGATTCACATCTTCCGACTGCCCACACCCACAAAGTGTCACCGTCAGGATCAATCCCCACGATATTGTGCGATTTGGCAGGCGTTGCAGGCAGCACGCCCCGCCGGGGCCGAGACTGACCGAACCGGTTGCAGTATCAGTGTTCATGGCTGCGAATGTACCCCGATCAAATGATCACGCAAGAGAGCCTGAATTCGACCCGATTCTGTCTGAATTTCCACCTGTGCATCGCGACGGGGCGGCATGTGGCAATCAACACAGTCTCGCGGTGTCAACTTTCCCGTACGCGACTGCTCCGGACAGGGCAGCTGACCATGACATTCTGCGCACGTTGCCACCGTCGATTCCAGAACAGCCACGTCGGATGAATGCGGATCGTGACACGAAACACAGGCAATCCCGTCACTGTCGGTATAACAACGGCTGCGCATCAGTCGGGCAAGCTGATTCGCGCTGTGCGGGTCTGCATTTTCTTCATTGGACACGTCGAGATCCGCCTCCAGCCATTCTTGCAGCGCAGTCCCCGGCCGGTACTCAAACGGCCGCCCCAGTAACTCGCCGGCACTGTGGCACTGCGCACAAATCTCATTCCGACGTTCGATTGACAGAGTTGCCGGATTGATAATCCGCATTCCCTCCGTGGCATCAGGTCGACTGCGATGCAGCCGGATGTGCTCATGCCCGGGTCCGTGGCAGCGAACACAGGAAATACCCAGCAACAGAGAATCCCTGTCGAACCGATTCATCTGCTCCGAATCCCACGCGGCCCAGGTTGCGTGACAGTCGAGGCATCGAGGAGGCACCGGTCGTGAAAAATCAGCCGTGCCGTCCGAATATGGGCCCGGACTGTTCACCCACGAATCGGTCTCGGACAAGTAGCTCACATGCATTTGATAAAGATAGTCGCGATCGAACCACAGGTAACTTTGTCCGTGCCGTCCGGAACCAAGTACAATGTCAAAAGCAAACTCGCCAGTGTGAGTTTGTCCGGTCTCCGAATCCAGCAGTTCAACAACCTGAGCATACTTCTCGTCTCTGTTCCGCATGTGAAATTGCAGCTGCTCGCTGCCCGTGCGCAGAGTCGAACGACCGTCGGCAAAACTTCCCAGAATGCTGTGGGAATCTGCAGCGGACGACGACTTGGCATGCCCTGTATGCTGCCATGTTTCATAGTAACTCTCATGGCATTCACGGCAGCTCTCAGCACTGACGAATCCCCGCTGCTCCCCCTGCTGGTCGCTGCGGAATTCTTCAGCAGTCGCAGGCGTTGCCGGAAGCAGGACCCAATTGTCACCGGATGGCATGCGAGTCGTTACCAAATCAGCCCAGTCTTCCGCGCCAACCCGCAAAACAGTTGCTGAGGATTCCAAAGGAACGGTCACAGGCTGTACTTCGTCCGGGGGCAAACGCAGCCAGATCGCCGCCAGGCTTGCCGCAGCCACGACGCCAACGCCGACCAGTAGTTGCAACCGCAATGATTTCAAACCTTACCTCGTGATCTCAAAGGTCCGGATGCTTCATCCACCGCCATCCGGCTGCTGTGAAACTGTCCCCCCGACCGTCCCAGCTGCAAACTTCAAATCCTCAACACGATCGACCGGGGAGTGTCTCAATTTTTCTCCAAAGGAGCTGTCTCGATGGGCGGGAGCGGCTGATCCTTTTCCACGGCATCCCAAAGTGCATGGATGAATTCGTGAGACTCTTCCTTCACACACGGCTTCAGCAATGCCGTTGCCTGCAACAAGTTGTCCTGCTCCGCCAGAAAATAGGCCTGAAAGACATTGGCCCACAAGGAACCGGGACTGAAAATCACAACCTGCTCCATGCTGACCCGCGCCTCCTCCCGCAGACGCAGCAGTTCAGTGCGTTCTTTCCACTGTTCAGCCTCCTCGGGGCGTTTCAGCAGTCCCGTGACTCGCTGCAGCAGAAACGATGTGGAACTTCGCAACAACTCACTCTCAGAAAGGGGACGCAAAACACCCAAAGCCTCTTCAAACTGTCCGCGAGACATCAGGATCTCAGCCATCCCCTCTGCTGCCAGACGAGCGTCAGGAGTTTTGACCAGGGCCAGTTTCCAGCGTGCTTCCGCTTCCTCAGCCCGACCGCAGAGCATTAACGCTTTGCCATACAGACTGTTCGTTTCGGGGGTCGTCTCCATTTCGGCGCTCCTGGCCAGGGCTTCCACTGCTGCCGGATAATCACTGACCTGAAGCAGTGACCTGCCGTACTCAAGAAAGAATTCCCGAGGCGTGATCTGCAGATCCGTGGCTTCCGGATTCCGCTTCAACACCTCCGCCCACGCTTCGCAGCAACGCTGACTGTTGCCGCGATCACGCTCCAGCATCCCCTGCAGTGTGTACCCTCGCGATTCACAGTCCGGCAGCAGTGTGAATCGCTCTGCCACCTCGACTGCGCGATCGTACTGGGACAGCTTTGCCAGACAGCCACTGAGTTCATGCAGCAGATCCGCATCCTGCGGCGATTTCTTTTCCCGCACCTCCAGCACAGGAAGGGCATCCGTCCACCGCTGCAGCATCAGACACGCATCCGTGTAGGCTTTCAAATCCTTGTCGGATGCCATGCCAACCTGCAGCAGCAGCGACAACGCCTGGCCTGGCTGCTGGACAGCCACCAGCCCTCGCGCCTTCAAGGCCAGAGCAGCTTCGTGCCCTCGGTGCTCTGACAGAAACCCGTCGACCAGACGCAAAGCCTTCCCCGGTTCCCCGCTCTCCAGCAGAGCCTCCGCTTCGCGCAATGGTGCCTCTTCCATCCATGGAGCAGCGACGACAGCCAGCAGCGGAATAATCACCGCCAGTGCCAGATACGTCAGCATCCGGCGACGGATCGCACGCTTCCGTGGCTGACGACCGGTCGAATTTTGGTCCTGCTGCCTCGTGTTTTGATTTGCCATATCAGCCTGCCAGATGAAACCGGGAAATCTGTCAGATGAACCTTCAGGAAGCATCCCGAACAATTCCAGGACGTCTCGTGACTACGGAACATCCGGACAACACAGTCCCACGAAAAAACACCACAGCCGGGCACCACAGCAACCCGCGAAAAATCGGCTCTCCCGATAATGGCCCGCAATTCCGCTGATCACCCTGCCATTCACTTCGTGATGACACAGCCAATTCTTTCAGGTTATCGGCGTGTGTCCGCTGAATTACAGCAAAACAACGGAGTTATTGCAGCATATTGACCGGTCCGCTCAGTCTCATACGTTCAGATTCGCGTCCACGGGACCATTGGAAAAGGACAAGCAGCTTGTGCTGATCGCCTCGCTGGAAGGCGTCCCTGCCATGATGCTGCGGAGGAAACATGTCAGGACGTTCACGACGTTCAGATGACACCGCCCGATTCTTTTGCCAAAATCGTGCCTTACCGAGGACCACCTCGGTCCCTGATACCGCCTGATTTTCCTGCCAAGGAGTCCCCCCTGTGCTGCTCGCTGATATGACCTGGCCCAACGTCGGGAAACTTGATCGTGACACCCCGGTTCTGATTCCGGTCGCCGCACTCGAACAGCATGGCCATCACATGCCGGTCTTTACCGACAGTATGCTGCTGGGGGAAATTTCCCGTCGGGCACATGCAACTTTGCAAGACTCCATCCTGATGACTCCGTTGATGTGGTTGGGGAATTCCCATCATCATATGGATTTCCCGGGAACCCTCTCGGCAGAGCCCCGCGTTTACCTCGATGTCCTGCTGGGGTTGATGCAGAACATGATCGATCATGGATTTCGTCGTATCGTGCTGCTGAACGGACACGGCGGCAACGACGTTCCCGGTCGTCAGGCAACATTTGAAATGCGACAACGCCACCGTGAACGTCACGATCTGCTGTTGCTGTTCGCCACTTACTGGGATCTGGCCAGTCCGCAGACCAAACACCCGGAACTGGTCCAGGACAGTATGGGGCACGCCTGCGAATGGGAAACGTCAATGGTGCTGAGGCTCAAACCGGAAACCGTCATCAATCACACGGAAGTGGAAACGGTGGCCCACGGGAACCCATTTCTGCCAGCGCACCGCGCCTGGATCATGCCGGACCGCTCCGCGCCAGGGCATGTCGGGGATGCAGCCGCTGCAACAGCCGAAAAGGGGGAATTGCTGTTTGAGTGCTTCGCTGAAGGTGTCACCGGTTTGCTGCGACGCGTCGTCGCATGGGACGGACAATCCTGGGAGGGTTAGTCAATGTCGAATCACCACCAGGAGAGTCAGCCTTCGTCGTCGTCGCCACGCGGCGGGAATCTCTCGACGCGGCTGATCATCATCTGTGCGCTGCTGCCGCTCGCATCTGCCATTAATTATATGGATCGCCAGACACTGGCCAGCGCAGCCGATCGTATCACCACCGAGCTGGAGATGTCCAAAACAGAGTACGGTTGGGTCGAAGGGACGTTCGGCTACGGCTTTGTGATCGGAGCTCTGATCTTTGGCATCATCGCGGACAAATTCAGCGTTCGCTGGGTCTATCCACTGGTACTCACCTGTTGGTCACTGGTGACTGCCCTGACGGCGAATGCCACAAATTTTGAGGAGCTGGCTGCACTGCGATTTCTGTTGGGCGTCTTCGAGGCCGGTCACTGGCCATGCGGGATTCGCGTCGTCAGAGCGGTTGTCTCCGCACGCGGAAGAACCATGGGGAACGGACTGCTGCAAAGCGGGACCAGTGTTGGAGCGGTGGCCACCCCCCTGATCATACTGTCGATGCTGAGCGATGCGGATGGCAGTTGGCGTCCGGCGTTTCGCATCATCGGCTTTGCCGGGCTCGCGTGGACTGTCATCTGGTTTCTTGTCGTCCGGAAAGATGACTTCTCGGTTGTCAACTCACGAAATGCGGCTGACCCCAGGGACCGGGACAGCCTGTTCCGGTTGATGACACAAAGAAACATGCTGGTGATTTACGCTGTCGTGGCATTGATCAACACTTGCTGGCAGTTGCTCAGAGCATGGCTGGTGCTGTTCCTCCAGCAGGGACGCGGCTACAGCGAACGAGATGCGCTGGTTTTTAACTCGGTGTGGTTTGCCGCCACCGAAGTGGGATGCTTCGGGACCGGACTTGCCGTGCTGTGGCTGGTTCGCCACCGCATCTCACTGCACTCTGCCCGTGTCATTGCCTTTGCCGGCTGTGCGATCATGTGTGGGATGCTGGCCCTCGTCCCTTCGCTGCCAGCGGGGCCGCCGCTGTTGGCAGTCCTGCTGGTGAGTGGCGCTGGAGCCCTCGGCCTGTTTCCCTTATATCACGCCTTCACTCAGGAAATCTCGGCTGCTCACCAGGGTAAGGTCACCGGATTTGCCAGCGTCGCAGCATGGTTCATGGTCCCCCCGGCCCAGGCACTGTTCGGCAGGCTGGTGGATTACACGGGATCGTATGACGCGGGTCTGGCAGCAGCCGGACTGATGCCAGTTGTGGCCGCAGCAATTCTCTGGGTTTGCTGGGACCACAGTGCAGAGACAGCCATGGAAACGGTTGCGGCATCGACAACGACCTGAGACAGTCCAGCAACGAGCAGTCCGCCGGAATGTGGCCGCCACAGGCTCAGATGAAACCGATACTCACCAAACTTTCAGCAATTCGACGGCGCCGTCGCAAGCGAAGGAATTCTGATCATGTCACAAAGTTCTGAAACCTCCGGCGGGTCAGCTTTCGTGCAGCGATTTCTGAATGCCGTGGAATGGGCGGGCAACAAACTGCCCGATCCGGCTTTTTTGTTCGTCTGGGCCATGCTGTTGACCATGGTTTCGTCGCTACTGCTGGCAAATGTGGAATTCACCGACGTGGATCCCCGTTCCGGCGAACCAATCACTGTTGTGAATCAGTTCAGCGGTGAACAACTGACTGTCTTCCTGACCAGCATGGTGGAAACCTTTACCGGCTTTCCTCCGCTGGGTGTTGTTCTGGTCGCGCTGCTTGGTGTTGGCGTTGCAGAACAAACCGGGTACATCCAGGCCATGCTGCGAAAGATGTTGAAGGTGACTCCGGTACGGTTTCTCACCCCGATGCTGATCATCGTCTCCATCGTCAGCCACGCCGCCGGCGACACAGGTTACGTGCTCATCATTCCGCTGGGTGCAGTCATGTTTCAGGCTGCTGGTCGGCATCCGCTGCTGGGAATCTGTGCCGCGTTCGCTGGTGTTTCGGGAGGTTTCAGTGCCAACTTCCTGCCTTCCAGTCTTGATCCGCTGCTGCAGGGATTTACGCAGCAGGGCGCGAATATCGTCGACCCGGAGATTACGGTCAACCCTCTTTGCAATTACTACTTCATGACCGCGTCATGTCTTGTGATCACAGCAGTGGGATGGTTTCTGACTGACCGGATCCTCGAACCCCGCTTACAAAAACTCGCCGTCGACGGCGATGGCAGTGGGGATTCGACAATGGGCGAATTGTCTGCTGCAGAGGCGACAGGACTCAACATCGCCTCCGCCACTCTGGTTTCACTCATCGTGCTGCTGGCCTGGGCTGCATTTCCTGCCGACTCTCCATTGCGCGGTCCCGCAGGTCAGCTGACAACCCGGGATGCGCCGCTGATGCATTCCATCGTTCCGCTGATCTTCCTGCTGTTCCTGATTCCCGGAGTGGTTTACGGAGTGTTCGCCGGTTCGGTAAAGTCCCATCGGGACGTCATCGGTGGCATGAAGAAGTCGATGGATACCATCACCTACTACCTTGTCATGGCGTTCTTTGCGGCACAATTCACAGCAATCTTCAGTCGCAGCAACATCGGTGTACTGATCGCCGTGAAAGGGGCTGGATTCCTCGCCGCATGGAACCTGCCCGGCCAGGTCACCATCTTCGGAATCATTTTGCTGACCTGCGCTGTGAATCTGCTGGTCGGTTCCGCTTCAGCCAAGTGGGCGTTGCTCAGTCCAATTTTCGTGCCCATGCTGATGGCTCTCGGTCTGTCCCCCGAATTAACACAGGCGGCTTATCGAATTGGTGATTCCAGTACCAATATCGTGACCCCGCTGATGCCGTACTTTCCCCTTGTCGTTGCCTTCTCTCAGAAATATGTCAGAAGCACGGGGATCGGCACAATGATCTCGCTGATGCTCCCCTATTGCATCGGCTTCCTGTTCACCTGGACGGTCCTGCTGCTGATCTGGTGGGGACTTGGACTTCCTCTGGGGCTGCAGGCCGGCTATTCCTATGTCGCGGGATAAGCTCACAAGTCGCCCGTTTCGCATCGCGACCACGCCGACACACAACTGAAACGGGCGCTCGACAGGAACTCGCACAAACCCACCTGCTCAATTTCTCAGGCAGGTCCTGACCAGGTCTTCTTCAGTCCATCCCAGTACTGACCGGCTCTGCACCACAGGCGGCGCACGGCCTTACTGCGGTGCCGGCACGATCGCGCGAGCCCCCCGATCGCCGATGCGGAACCATCCCAGCGGTGTCCCCGCAACATCGCTGATCATCCAGACAGCGCCGGGTCTGGTCTGCTGCGACCGCCGCTCACCAGCGCCGATCTGCCCGTAGGATTTGGGACGCCCGTCACGGTCCATCCAGTGCAGCACGACGGTACCGTCGGACTGATTGTCAAACACGACCTGGAACGGATTGCCATCCGGTCTGGAAGCTGGGGGGGCCTGTTCGGTTGCAGAGACCCACTTCAACAGTGGCAATGAATTCACCGGGATCTCAGGTTTTTTCGCCAGATCCGTCGGTGCCATCTCACGCAACTTCGTGACCCGGTCTGCATATCGCGGCTCGTTTCGCAGATTCGTCCATTCATAGGGATCGCTGTCGATTCGATAGTACTCTTCATCTCCATTGGCATAGTGCACAAGTCGCTCAGTTCCTGCGCTCAGTCCCCATGACCCAGGCTGCCCCAGCCAGGTGATTGCCGGATGAGGCCAGTCCGCTCGCGCATTTCGCAGCAGTGGAGTGATGTCCGGGCCCGATGTCTCTTCAGGGCAGGGCAGATCACACAGGGCAGTCAGGGTGCGAAACGTGCTGACCAGACTCACCGCCCGATCGCAGCGCACACCCGCTGTGGTCCCCTCGGGAAGATGTTTGCTGATCCCCGCCGGCACATGCATGATCAGTGGAATGCGAGTACACAAACGCCATGGCGTGTACTTCTGCCAGTGCTGCTTTTCTCCCAGGTGCCAGCCGTGGTCACTGCACAGCATCACAATGGTGTTGTCCGCATTCGGGCCGTTTTGCAGGGCAGCAAAGACACGTCCCAGCATGGCATCAGCAAAGTGAATTGATGCCAGGTAACCCTGAATCCCCTGCTTCCACTGCTGCTGTTCACGAATGTGTGCGAAGTAGCGATTCGGCCCCGTGCGCTGCCCCGCCGGAGGCAGATCCTCCAAATCATCTTCCCGGTAACCTGGCGGCAGTTGAATCTCCTCCAGCGGAAACTCATCAAAGTATTTCTGCGGTACAAACCACGGCTCGTGAGGACGATAAATTCCGCAGGCGAGGAAGAACGGTTTTTCATGAGATTGCTGCAGCTGTTTCCCGATCCATCCGGAGACTGCATGGTCGCCGCCAAACTCCTCATCAGTCGCCTGCAGCGGTCCCCAGTCTGTCTCGATATACTGCCACGGACCACCCACCGGCAAATTGACCGGACGTTGTGGAGGATTCAGTGTGGGAGGAAATGGATTCTCTCCGGCTGCCGGCGGAAAGTACTCGTCCCATGATCCCGCATCAATAAAGTAATGCAGCAACTTCCCCGAGCCTGC
>JAFMMM010000197.1 GCA_017859815.1 Planctomycetota bacterium
TTTGCTGAAGAAGATCGCGGGGCTGTTCTGGAGGTGCTGGCTGCGAAAGCCGATACGGCTTTGCTGCTGTTGAAACGTGTCGAGGCTGAAGGAATTCCTGCAGCGGATCTGACTGTCGCCCACGTTCGGCAGATTCAGAATCACAGCGACAAAAAACTCAAAGCTGCCCTGAGCAAAGTTTGGGGGGAAGTGCGAGACTCGCCGCAGGATCGTGTTGAATTGATCTCGCAGTTGAAACTGCAGTTGACCGATGCCGTGCTGGCGTCAGCTGATCGTTCCGCCGGTCGTTTGGTGTTTGCAAAGAACTGCAGCCAGTGTCACCAGCTTTATGGAGCCGGCCAGCAGGTTGGGCCGGATCTGACCGGAGCACAACGCAGCAGTCTTGATTACCTGCTGAGCAATATTGCGGATCCTTCAGCTCTGGTTTCACGCGAATTTCGGATGTCCGTCGTACTGCTTTCAGACGGCCGCATTCTGAATGGCCTGGTGGTATCTCAGAATGATCAGCGAATTGTCCTGCGGACGGCTCAGGAACGCCTGGTCATTGCTGCGGATGATGTGGATGAGATTCAGACGACAGGACTGTCAGCAATGCCGGATGGCCTGTTGCAAAGTCTGTCACCGGATCAGATTCGCGATCTGATGGCTTACCTGATGTCGCCACACCAGGTTCCGCTGCCACAGCAGTAATGAATCGTACGGGCAGGAGCGGCTACTGCAGTTCCGTGTATTTCAGGGAATTGCCGCGAGCTTTTTCCACCGGGTATTTCTCTGCGTTCAATTGCAGTTTTGCTTCGATGGCCTGCTGCAGATCAATCCCCAGATTGTCGCAAAACTCCAGCAGATAGATGGCAACGTCTGCTACTTCGGTGGTGATTGCTTCCTTCTTTTCTTCAGCCACCTGTGCGCTGGTTTTTTCATCCGTGATCCACTGGAAGTGTTCCAGCAATTCAGCTGCTTCGAGACTGATGGACACGGCCAGATTGCGTGGCGAATGAAACTGCATCCAGTCACGTTCATCACGAAACTGGCGAATTTTCTGCAGCAGGTTTTCGATTTCGGACATGCGGGTATTCCTCGCAATGCAGTCAGCAGGCGACACAGATCAGGTTGGTGGGAAACAAGTTATCGGGAACGTTGCAGGAAGGCCTCGTGATCCGGTTGTGCAGTCACGTTGCCGGTGACATCTGCTGTCCACGCCTCGAGTGCTTTTCGCATGCTCGCGGTCCGTTGCGGCTGGCTGTCCGCCAGATTCACCTGTTCGCCGAGATCTTCAGCAAGGTGATACAGGCCGACTGATTTCGCCGGAGTGCCTTTGCCGCCAAGAATCAGCTTCCAGTGACCGTCTCGCATTGCCTTGTGATTCCAGAACAACTGTCGAGGCGTGGGGGCCGCATTTTGCAACAACGTGGGCACCAGGCTGATTCCATCAAGCGGACGATCGGCAGCAGGTTTGATTTCGGCAAGCTCCAGCATCGTCGGCATCAGGTCGATGCTGATTCCCATCTGGTCGGTGACAGTTCCGGCGGTGATCTTTCCGGGCCAGCTGGCAATGGCCGGGACGCGGTGACCGCCCTCCCAGTTGCTTCCCTTGCGACCGCGCAGCGGGCCTGCTGAACCACCGGCGGGACCGTTGTCGGAAAGAAAAAAGACAAGTGTGTTTTCAGTCAGCCCGTGATGCTGCAATCGTTCAACCACCTGCCCGATACCAGCGTCCATCGCCGACATCATGGCTTTGAAGGTCTCCGCTTTGGGATTGCGATCTTCGCGTGCGTCGGCCGTCGGGCCACGCTGGGCCGGATCTCCCGGTGCCTGCCATGGGGCGTGCACTGCTTCATGCGCGATATAAAGGCAAAACGGCCGATCATGGTTTTGATCCAGAAACTCCAGTGCATGCATTGTGATCAGGTGCGTGGAGTACCCCGGTTCATCCTCGAGTTTCCTGCCGTTCCACCAGTCCGGGACATTCATGCGATCAAGGTGCGACACGTAGTCGATATTCCCGCTGACAAAGCCATGGAATTGATCAAAGCCCTGGTATGTGGGGTTGTATTTGACGTCGTAGCCAAGATGCCACTTCCCCATCAGCCCTGTCGCGTAGCCTCGCTGCTTCAGAGCTTCTGCGAAGGTGTTTTCGACACGCTGCAGGCCGGAATGGTGATCCGCGACTTTGGGGTCAGCGTTGACTACGGAGTCCACGCCGGATCGATACTGATAGCGGCCTGTGACGAGTCCGGCTCGAGTTGGGCTGCAGACATTTCCGCTGGAGTGAAAGTCCGTAAAACGCATTCCGGTGGCAGCCAGACGATCCAGATTCGGTGTGGAGATGTGGGTGCCACCGTAGCAGCCGGCGTCACCGTAGCCCATGTCATCAGCCATGATGATGACAAAGTTGGGCGGTGCCTGTTTCCCTGAGGGATTTCCTGCAATGCATGCCGGGGGCAGCACACATCCTGCAACGATGATGGCAATGAGATAACCGGGAGTTGTGGGAGGGTGTGGCATTTGCGATCGATCTCGAGAAGGTCAACGGTAGGACGGGTTCAAGTTGCAGCAAATCGATTACTTCTTTGCTGGGTTCTTCCTGCTGCGTGGCTGCTCGCCGCTTTTCCACAGGACGATTTTCTCAAGCTGGACATCGTTGGCTGAAGCTGATCCGGATGTGCTGCGCCCGCGAGCGATGTCCTCTTTCAGATGATCCAAAAGTTCGCGAACGATTTCCGGCTTCTCGCGGTAGAGGTTGATCGTTTCGCCGGGATCATCATTCAGGTTGTAGAGCTGTGCCTGCGGAGTGTCACTGCTGACCTGATTCTCCTTTGGGCTTGTCCAGCCGCCCGAGCCACGGGCAAGCAGCAGTTTCCACGGCCCCTGTCGGTAGGCGAAGTGCCCGCTGAATGAGTGATGGATGATTCCATGCCGTTGTGCAGGGATGCTCTTTCCATACAACGCTGGCAAAAAACTGACACTGTCCTGCGCCGCATTTTCCGGCATTGGTGTCGCAGTCACTTCACTGACTGTGGCAAACAAATCTGTGTGGCAAATTGTCTGATGACTGGTCGTCGCCGCAGCGGTCACGCCCGGCCAGCTGACAATCATGGGGACTCGATGCCCGCCATCCCAGAGATCTGCCTTGGAACCGCGCAAATGTGCACTGACAAGATGTCCCTGACGAGCGAGTGCCGGGATATCGGCGGCTTTCGAACAGCCGTTGTCGCTGGTGAAAACAATCAGGGTGTTTTCGGTCTTTTGTGTCCGGTCGAGAGCGTCAAGGATCTCTCCCAGGGCGTGGTCCGTCTGCATGACAAAATCGCCATAGTCTCCCAGTCCGCTGCGCCCCTGCCATTCGGCTGACGGCACGATCGGTGTGTGAGGCGACCCCAGCGGAACATACAGAAAGAATGGTTGTTCGCTGCCTGCCCGCGATTCAATGTACCGAACAGACTGTTTCGTCAGACGAGGCAGCATGTTCACGGTTTCGTCGTGCGCGATGACGCGGTCATTCTCGATCACGGATTCCATATCTCGCGCGTGATGGAATCCGTGAAAAAAATGGAATCCTCTTGCCAATGGCCCATCCGGAATTTCCGCACCGACCGGTGGATTTTTGTGGTCTGACTGCTTCAGCAACTGCCCCGTCTGCTGATCGGTGTACTGAAAATTCAGGTGCCATTTCCCTATGATGGCGGTGTGGTAACCAAGCTGTTGCAGAAAGCCCTGCACTGTGGGGCGATCGCTGTCGATCAAACAGGGAGCGTACCCCGTCACGACACCTTTCTGCAGCTTTGTTCGCCAGCTGTATCGTCCAGTCAACAGACCATATCGCGTGGGAGTACACACTGATGAACCGGAATGTGCATCAGTAAAGGTGATTCCGCGTTTTGCCAGCCGATCCGCATGCGGAGTACGGATGCGACAAGTCTCCGGCGCCAGGCAGTTCACATCACCGTAGCCCAGATCGTCGCAGATGACATAGACAATATTTGGTCGTCGCGATGGCTCTGCGGCGTGTAACAGTGACACCCCAGAGAACAGCCCGGTCACGATCAGTGCCGTGGCCCGGATAAACTGACAGTTCATTTCGTCGCCTTTTGCCTCGCCCCCGGCTGCTTCAGCAGGCTGCGCAAAAATTTCTCGTCCGCCTGACCGGACAGCCAGCCTATTCTGGCAAGGAAGGCATCGGTCTTTATCACGGTGTCGAGAAAGGCCTGCTGATTGCGGGACTCATTGAAAAAGCCATGCGGCTCGCCTTCGTACAGGTGCAGTTCCGCGGTGACTCCCGCCGCCTCCAGATCCGACTGAAACTTTTCCGCTGTGGAGACCGGGATGAGACCGTCCTGCGTTCCAAGGAACACGATTGTCGGCGGGTCGTCTTCGGAAATGTTGTGAGCGGGCGAAATTGCGGGAAACCACTGTTTCGCACGATCGTGACCGTAGCCATCGGGACCGTTGTCGTAGACCGGATTGAACAGCAGCAGAGCGTTTGATCGCGAACTGATTTCAGAACCGCTTTCTTCCGGGGCATCGAGGCCGGGACAGATTCCCGTGGTTGCAGCGACATGTCCGCCTGCCGAACCGCCACCAGCGGCAATTCGGGCCGGGTCAATGCCCAGTTCCTTTGCGTGGCTGCGAATCCACCGGACCGCTGATTTTCCATCGGCGACGCAAGCATCAGGGCCGGTTTTCTGCCTGCTGCGGACTCGGTAATCGGCAACAAATGACACCATGCCTCGCGATGCAAGATAACGTGCGTGCTGCTCGAATTGCGTCACGCTGCCGCCGGTCCATCCGCCTCCAAAGAAGAAGACAACCGCTGGGCGGCTGTCGGTCTCCGGGCGGTAATTCGGTGGATCAAATCGGTAAATCCAGAGATCGTCGCCGGATGCCTTGCGATAAACGGTTGCTGTGATGTCCGAACCGAAATCGTGGCGAGTGGTTTCAGCCGCTTGCAGATGCGTCTGGTGCAGCACAGCAAACAGGATCAGGGCAGAGATGAATGCACCCATGAATCGACTTTCATGAAAACAGAGTGTTCCGGAATGCGAGCGGGCGCCGCTGGTCAGCATCACCGTTCAAGTTTACGCCGTCGAGGCCGAAGCGACTCAATCAATCGGCTCCCTGCGATCACGAGTTTTGTAAATCGGAGGCTTCCAGTCGGCAGGCACCCTGCCCTGCGGTTTCACGCCCCACGCATCATCCGGAATGGTGACTTCATCCGGAGTCAGCAACGGGAGGTCATCGGGAAGGCTTTTCAGACGGATATTCCGATACTGAATTTTCATAGCCGGGCCCACATGCACCTGCATGGCCAGCACGCCTTCCAGTGATCTGCCTCGTTCATCAAGATCAATCAGGTCTGCCGTTTGATGATCGTCGATCCAGTGCTGGTGATGGTTGCCTTCGACCAGAACCCGGAAGGTGTGCCATTCGTCAGCGGCAAAGTTCTTCACCGGCATTGTTCCCGTGACCCACGATCGTCCCTGAGGATCAACCACGACACGCTCGCCGGTGTGAGCCAGAATCCTGCGGCCCCGTTCTTCGTACAGCATGCCGTTGTACTGTGGAACGTCCGCGACAACGTCACACTGGTAACCGGTGACAATGTCGAGCCCAATTTCCGGTGCGGAGTGACCACGATACTGCAGTCCACTATTTCCACCGGCGGTCACTTTGACCTCAACCAGCAGCTCGAAGTTACGGATTGTGGACCCCTTCCAGGTGATGAACCGATTCATCTTCAGGGAACCGTCTGTTGTTCCTGTCAGGGCACCATCTTCCACGGACCAGTATTTTCGGTCACCGCTCCAGCCATTCAGATTGCGACCATTGAAAATGCTGGCGAACCCATCCGCTCCGGGTTTGGCTGCGTTGGCAGCTGAGGCGGCGGGGTGGGGGTCTGTGGATTTTTGGAAGCCGCCGTTGCGTGGTTGCAGTGGGCCGCCGTAGGCCTTCACCTGGCGATCGGTACGCAGACGCATTTCCTGCAGGACCTGCGAAGATTTTGGATCGCCGGCAAGGTTGTTGAGTTCTTCTGGATCCGTCTTCAGGTTGTAGAGAAACTCTTTGTTGTCGTGGTCAAAGTAGCGCGCGTATTTGAATTCCTCAGTGCGAATTCCCTCCCACGGAGGAATGCGATTTCGGACCGCAAAATGTTCGTGGTAAGTTTCTGTTCTCCAGTCGGAGGTGTCGCCGGAGTCCACGATGGCTTTCAGGCTGCGGCCCTGATATCGCTCTGGTATTTCGATTCCCGCGTAGTCCAGAAACGTGGCTGGGAAATCGACATTCAGAGAACTGGCACTTGTGACCTTGCCCCGTTGCGCAGAATCGACTCGAGGATCCATAATGATCAGCGGTACTCGGATGGATTCTTCGAAGTGTGACCATTTTCCTGAAAGACCGCGATTGGCCATGTGATAGCCGTTATCTGCGGAGTAAACGATGATGGTGTTATCGCCAAGACCGGCTTCGTGGACGGCCCGCAGCATGCGCCCGACCGCATTGTCAATTCCTGTCACCATCCGCAAGTAAGCGCGCATGTTCGTCTGGTACTTTTCCGCCGTGTTCCATCGCCAAAAATAACGTTCCCGTGTGATGCTGGTCTGCAGAAAGTCGGGCAGCGCTGCAAAGATCGCCGGGTCATCCAGTGTCGGCCGTGCCATGGTCTGGTCTTCGTACAGGCCATTCAAATCCAGTGGCCATGGAAACATCCCAACTCCCGGGCGACGGTCACCGTCTTCGGCATGACAGGCGTTGAACCACAGATTCATGGCAAACGGTTTACCCTGCGGTTGTTCCTTCAGGAAGTCGATCGCTCTGTCGACAATCAGGTCCGTTTCATGCCGTACACTGCCGTCAGGCTGAGGCTTATAGTAAGGATTCCGCGAGATGGCTTCGAAGGTGTCGAAGTGATCCTGAGGACGATTCCCCTGTGGCAGAGTGGTATGCCACTTTCCAAAGTGTGCCGTGCGATATCCGGCTTCACGCAGCAAATCGGTGTAGAACGTCTTCGCTGCCGCGGGGCCAGGGTGATCCGGACGTTCGGGGGTTCCAAAACTGCGCCCGGTGAGGCCCGTGAGGATCGTGGCGCGACTGACCCAGCAGATCGGCTGGCTGACGAAGGAATTCTGAAACCGAGTTCCCTGTGATGCCAATGCATCGATATTCGGAGTTTGTGCCAGCGGGTGGCCATAACAACTGAGAGAACTGGACGTCTGATCGTCCGCAAAGAAAAAGATCATGTTGGGGGGCGACGGTTCCTGGGCGAGGACGACAGCGCTGCCGGGCATCAGCAGGAGTGACACCAACACCAACAGCGGCGAAAGAACACATGATGATACGCCGTGCAGGAATCGAATTGATGCACGCGAATATTGACGAGAGGGTCGATGCAGACAGTGCTGTTGACGCATGAGCAGCCTCGGGCAGGGAGTTGGTGGGTTAGACGGAATTGGAGGTCTCTGAGCAAACTGCAGGATTAGTCAGCGGTCCGGGTACGCATGTCTGCAGGCCGAATTTCCACGCACCGACGATCAACCAGATCGCGTGGAAACGCTGAGCGGGAAAGTCTACCGGATGGGATGAACGCCGTCACGCACACCGGAGGCGGCAGAGGCATGTGGGTGCTGTTCGGTGAATCTGCGGGGCGCAGTCGGCAGATTTCAGGTAAGCAGATCCGGGATGTTGCCGAGCTGATCGATTCCGAAACGATTCAGGCCGGTATCCAGAGCACCGTAATGCTCGATCGAGTTTCCGCAGGCATTCAAAATGGTTGTGTACCAGTTGCCCAGCGTACGATGCCCCTGCTGTCCGTATCCGGGCAGTCGCAGGTATCGCCTGCGAATGTTCAGCGGCACGTTGCTTCCGGAAAGTACGATGAAGGGGAACTCTGTTCCCTGAGCATGATGGGTTTCGCCACCGTCGGGGAAGTAGCACAGCATCGTGTTGTCGAACATGGTGCCGTCACCTTCGCGAATTCCCTTCAGGCGAGTCACGATTGTGTCAATCAGCGACATGTGGTGCTGTCGACAGCGTCGCCGAACTTCGGTGGCTTCAACGCCGCCAATGACTTTGCCGTGACCAATGTCATGCATGTTGATTTTTTCACCCTCAAGTCCCGGGACACCGGTGTAGTGGTGCCCCAGTTCATCCACGGTGAATGCCGCGACGTTGGTCAGGCCCGAGGTCAGTGCCGCCAGCAGGACTTCCGTGTGACCACGTTGTCGGTCCAGGGTCGACATGTCTTCCGCAAGATACCTGGGATCCAGTTGCGGAACATGCTGGCGCAGGACGTCAGCCATGCGGTCGATGCGATTGTTGCGGGTCTGCACAGATTCAACGGATTCTGCGTACTCCGCGATCTTGCGGTATTCAATTCCGTTGAGACCGGCGGCACGGCGGCCTTCGTTTCCTGCGACAAAAGCAAGAATCTCACGCTCCAGTTGATAGGCCGTCTGATCTGCCGGGTTTTGGGATACGGACTTGAACAATTCCCGCAGAGCGCCAGCAGGTGAGCCGAATGCATAGTTGGGCTGCTGCGGACCGCGAGCAGAAAACCCCTGAGCGATTCCATCGAGGCTTCCGCGCGGGTTCCCACCGTCAAGCGGGAACACAGCCAACTCAATGTGCTGCATTGGTGAAGGAAACAAACGCGCCAGTTCAAAGTCGACTGTGGCCCAGCGAATTGAACTGATTCGTTCGTTTGCTTTGAAGACACCCAGTGCAGAACACCAGCTGTGGTGTCCGACGGTGCACATCTTTCCGGACAGGCCCTGCAGGATTGTCAGGTCATTCTGATGCGCTGACAGTGGTGACATCCAGTCCGGCAGATCGTGTCCGTCCAGATCGAGATCAAGGGCTTCTTTCTTCTGATCGAGTTGTTTCTGTTCCTCTGTGAAGCTGGGGGGGACGAGTGCCTGTGGGAACAGCCCATTTCCGCGGTGCATGAAAATGAACCGCAGGGGGGCCTTTGATGCTGAGCGATTTGCCGCAGCCATTTCAGGAAAGCTGGAGAGTACGGCTGCTGTCAGCGACGTTTGCAGGAACCCGCGTCTTGAACTCATGTCTTTGCATTTCTGTGCTAGTTGGGCGATTTCAGCATGCAGTCCCGAACTGTCCTCTGCAGGCAGGCAGAGTCGTTGTTGGTGCCACCAGCATAGTATCTCGGCAATAGACTTGCGAAACCAGTGCAGCTTTCGATGATTTCCCTGATTTGTGACGGGCTGTCGCTGATGCTTCAGGCTTGAATGAACCGACGTGCCGCAGCTCATCGAAACCACATTAGCGGGCGATGCCGAAAGAAACACCCTTGCCAACAGCGATCGAAAGACCGCTTAGCTGGACGACAGGAGATCATTTGACGGACTACTCTGCAAACAGCCGCGATGGGAGGCTTGCCGCCCCTTCGAAGTGGTGCGGCTGCCCTGCGTTTTGGCTCCGGTGAATCTCGCGATCATCGATGGTTCGGTTGTTGGGTTGGCACGCGCCCTGATGCGGGAACAGCGTGGTTGAGTGTGAGTTCACTGGTCCAGCCCTGGCACACAGTTGCATGATGGATGTGTGCATGGGACAAAAGACACGTCGACCACGCCTATTTTCAACTCTGCCGGGGAGAAGGAGCTATCTATGAGTATTCCGCGAAAGACCTGGTGGACCGCGCTGATCCTGTGCTGTGTGTGCGCCGGGCCGTGGACGTGCAAAGCGGCTGATGACGCGAAGCGATCGGACTGGCAGATCGGGTTCACGGCCGGTC
>JAFMMM010000198.1 GCA_017859815.1 Planctomycetota bacterium
TATTGGCCTGAGCTCGTTGTCAACGCAACTGACGTAATGTCAGCACCAGCATCATCGTAAATCCCCAGAAATGTACTTCCCACACTGCTTCCGCCGACAGTATAGGTTGTTGCTGATCCACCGTTCACGCTGAGTTGCAGATCTCCGCCACCGCCGTTGTTGAGCCAGACATTAAAGCCGACCGACGAGCCGGTGTAGCTGATACTACTGAGCGTGAGGCTCTCGTTCGTGTTGTTTGTCGAGAGGGCGCTTGAGAGAATAATAGGCGTCCCGTTACTTGATGATACGTCGTACGTTCTGTCTGGTGTTCCGGTAGCAGTCCTTGTCGTCGGGTTGCTCAAAAGGGCATCGGCTCCGGTAAAATCATCAATAGCTCCGTATGCGCCTCCGGTCAGAACTCCCAGCCAAGTCGACGAATCGGTGGTAACGACAATGGTTCCTTCTGCTGTCCCGGTTGAAATGAGTAACAGAATTGCGATGGCGATTTGTTTCATTGGTTTTTCCGGTCTATTCTTCCATTGAAGCCGAACGCTGACAATTGTCGTATCGGCATCTCTGTCGCAGTATTCCTCAAAGTTGACGACCGCGTTTTTAATTTTGCCCAAGTTGACAAGAAAACACAACGCTAACGGGCAAATTTGCCGACAGAATCCAAAAAAACAAATGAATCGGTATAAAGCGCACGATCGACACTGGCTTGAATCAATCGTGGTTGCATCAATTGTCGACCAGTTGCTTGCTTGAAGTCCCTAAGCCAGGCTGCGCTGGGTGATTGGGGAGCGCGAAGAAGCAGTTGCGGACTCGGGGAGCAGTTGTGGTTCGACAACACATTTCGCATGAGACGTGTCCGCGGGCAGCGGGGGTTGGTTCCTGAAGACCAAAGCGAAGACGGTATACACGGCAGCGGACGACAACGGGAGGCGATCTGTTCGGCAGCATGGGGCCAAGCAATTGCACGACGAATCCGGGTCGGGGCGGCGGGTTGCACAGCGGACTCGCTCGATGAGTCACGAGGACGCGTGCAGTGCTGCCCGGCGTTCCTCCGAGGCAACCGCTGCCGTTCTTGCGGAACAGGCGTTGAGCGAAGAATTTGATGCCTGCAGGTTGAGGTCGACCGGTTGAGATACCAGAGTGGGAGGTTGGTTTGCTGTCTTTTGCGGACAGGGTGGGGAAATTCTGCAATCGTCGGCCAGCAGAACGGAAAAGGGAGATGGCCTGCGGCAGGCCATCTCCTCTGGATTACTTCGTCTTCAGACTCGATTCTTCGGGCGACTCAGAATGAGTTTCCGGAAATTGGATCTTCAGGCACATACCCGGCGCCAGCAAGATTTGGACGTGGACGAGCACCGGATGGAGTGATCAGCTGCACATAGACACCGGAGTCGATGTCATCCGCCAGCGTGCGTGCACTTCCGTCGCAGAACGAGAAGATACAGAGGCCAAGGTGGCGACTGTTGGGGAACGGTGCAGTTCCGTCAGTGCCGTTGCTCTGTTTGTTAATGTAGGGGTTTCCAGCGGTCGCATCGCGACCAGCAACGAGGCTTTTGAAGGTGACACCTGCAGCAGGGTCCACAGGAAACAGGAACGCTGCACTGCGAATGGAGGGATCCGCCCACGTTTTGGCACTGTAAAGGCCACCGGCGCTGGCACCGCCATTGACGTTTTCCGCGAACAGGATGGTATTGGAGGCACCGTCGTAGATTCGTCCCACGTTAGCGCTTTTCGGGGAAGCACTAATAGCAACAGCCCCAGTGGCAACACTGTTAAAATCAATTTCGATTTCCGGGGCGAACACATTCAGGTCTGCTGTCAGATCAACGTTACTTTGTGAGCCGACGGCCCCGCCGTCCCAAATATATCCTTCGACAGCAGCGGAGTGACCGGCGTCCGCTCCTGTTGGCTGCAAGGACAGCAGATCCACATTTTTGTCGCCAATTCCGACGTTGGCGACATAGGACAACCCTCCGTCCAGTCCATCTGCCGTATCATCATTGGGACAAGTGAGCACAGGAATATTCAGCTGCCCAACAGCAACGTTGGCACCAACGTTGAACGCAAGGGCGCGATTCCAGCGTTCGTAAATTGCCGCCTGATCCAGATCCGGAAGAATATCGACAACCCAACTGTGTCCTGGAAATACCGTGTCGCGGAGGCCGTCTGCATCAGTATCAGCGCCGGGATAAGACCCTGAAGCCGGCAATCGACCGCGATTTTTGGTCGCATACGCGAGGGTGGAGGTTGCGACGTTTCGCATATTGTTGAGGCACTGCGTTCGGCGAGCAGCTTCGCGAGCTGACTGAATCGCAGGCAAAATCAACGCCATCAATGTAGCGATAATGCTGATCACAACGAGCAGCTCAATCAGTGTGAATCCGCGTCGAATCGGTTTCGACAGGATTAATGGGCGACGCGTCTGCATGATTGGAAACTCCTGCTGGCGACGAAAAGACTCACTGGTCAACTGATCCGGTCTGATCCGGAAGTCCCGTGAATCGTTCGCCCCCCTTTGTTCATGATTAAAATAGGTCTCAGTGCGAGGTAGTTCCCGCGCTCCTGAAACGTTCAGAATACAACAAAACGCAAATTTCGTGTCAGTTCAGGCCGAAAACTGCTGCAAAATCCAAAAAACACCCGAATCCAACCGGAACCAGCTGAAAAAACAACGTCCGGGACCAAACCAGCGTTGCCAGACCGAACGAATTCAGGCGTACCATCGGGCATGTCAGTCCGCCAACCAATCAGCCTGACATGCGTCATTGTGGCATTCTGCAACAGTGCGCAATTCTGCGGAAGCGAACTCGATCTGAGCGTGGCACCTTAGTTTTCCAGGTAGTCCTCCGCTTTGACCAGTTTCTTCCAGTCGAAGGAACCGGACCGCGGATCCCACGCCCGGAACGCTTCGCTGCGGTCGATGACAAAAACGGCCCGCTGCCTCCACCCAGGACCGGCCTTATCGTCCGGATTGTCATCAATATCGATGCGGCCCCCGATTCGATAAATCCCGGTTCCCCGTCCATTAACTTTGTGTTCCACCGCTTCGAAGTAGGCGGCCGTTGCGTAGACAACGAACACGTTACTGACGGTGGTGGTATTATTCATGACTTTGGACAATACCTGATGCTGATGCATCAGACTGGTGGAAACCGGATTGCGATGCTGCTGCGCACTGCCGACTTCCAGCCAGTGCCGATTGGTCTCAGTACTGTTCCCACCGGTATCTTCCCGGTCCGCTTTCAGTCTTCGCAGAATTGTTGCATCCAGACCATTGTCTGTATCACCGTCAATATTGTCGCTCATCACCGCTGCAGAACCGATGGATTTGAATGGTCTGGCAACACCGGTGCCGGGCAGTAACAGATTCACGTTTCCGCCAGCAACCACGTTGAAGTACTGCTGATAGTCTCCATCGCGTTCTTCGAGAAACTCTCGCCAGCGGTCACGGTTGACAGGATTCCCATTTTGATCGGGCGTGCGATCGCGAGTGATGCGATTGGAGTTGGGATCGATATCCTGATCGAGCAGCATCGGGTTATCAATTAATCCGGCGTAGACTTCCCAGTGCCGCAGCGTATTGAGATTCAGCTTTCCGGGCAGTCGATCCAGTGTCAGATAATTGCCCAGCATGCGATGCACGCGTGAAGGCACTTCGAAGAACTGGAAGATTCGATACCAGCGGTTGTCGCGGGCCAGTTCGGCATTGGATAGCGGTCCCGATGAGGAGTTAGGGAAGTCTGGCTGCAGGAATTTCGCCGCCGCCGCCGCGAGATATTTGGGATTCGGATCAGCGGCACCAGCGGGTTGTGCCTGCGTACTGGGGGGTTGATTGAGGCGTCCGATCACGCTGGTCAGTTCCAGCGGGCTGCACAGCGGCAGCGACAACAATTCGCCGGGCGAGGCAAAATCGCGGTCGAAATGAGACTGCCAAATGGTGAGTGCAGCAGGCGTACTGCTGTTCGTTGCCCCAATTGTATTGAACCTCAGGTCAGGCGGATTATTCCCGTTGAAATCAGCCCGCGTGGCGGTGTGGAGTGGTTCGCTGCGTTCCGCACTGAGCAGATTCTTGAGCCTTTGGTTTCGCAATTGTCCCTGCGTGTCTGCGTCCTGGATATCGAGGGCCTGGAATTCCACTCGGAACACATCCACGTCGACCCAGGGATTGGGATCCTGTCCTGGGGCAGTTCCATGTGGCAACTTTGGCAGATTGGGATTCGCCCTGCGCTGGAGCACAAGGTCAAAACCGAGCTGCCCATTATCCGGATAGCTGTCACCGAGGAGATCTCCAAGATCGCGATTTCCACGGTAGTTATTCAGCGAATCAAGGAAGTCGCCCAATGTTCCGCTGGGATTTCCTGCCTGATCCAGCATTTGAAAGGCCGGTGCATGATCCGGATGGATCAGATCCAGATCGCAGCGTGGCTTCAATTCTGCCGCATTGGGATCATTAATCGACGTCCCGTTATTTGGCAGAGCGGCACCGGTATTCCGATCGGGAGCAATCAGGTCGAAGGTATTATCGAGGTCAAAGTCCACATACAAATCGCTGCTGACCACGGTGGAGTCGGAAGCCGTCGCAATGGTGAATCGCTGGCCGCCAGCAACTCGGGTCGTGGTGATGGCATTATCGACAAATGCGAATGCTCGATAGGGATTGCCACCATTGCCAGTCCCGCCATAGGGATCGTCGAGATCCATGCGATCATGTCGGACCAGTCGCCATTGTGCTGTGGCCGCGGTGGTGTTCGCAGGTCCGGCAAGGTCAACTGATCCGGGCTGCATATTCTGCAGTTCGATGAACAGGTGTTTGCGATCCACGTCGTCAACGTAGAGAGTGGCTGGGTGATCCATCGTGGCCGACGGGGTTTCCTGGCCAGCCGCCAGCACTTCACTGATCACCAGCGACTGAGCTTCCACGCCGTAAACAACGCCGCGCTGCACATTGTCTTCGCGGTATCGCCCGTTGGCGGTGATCTTTGCAAAGTCACTGTCCGACTCTGTCGTCAGGGCACCTTCCACGGTGGTGGGATCATCATCGAGATTCCAGCCCCCCGCTGCGCCACCGCCGATATCGGGGCCAAGATTCTTATCGTATTCGAATTTTGTGATCACATCATCGGTGTCCATGGCATCGACGAGGTTCACAGCGAACTGGGCCATCTGGCGAAGTTGTTCGTGAGTATAGATCGCCGTTCCTTCGTTGGCATTGGGATCGTTGGTTTCGAGATAGTTGCGAACCTGTGCCTGTTTTGGATTGGCACCGTTGGAAGTCTGCTGTGCCCCGCCGATGGTATAGAGCAGGACGTAGATGTCACGACACAACTGCTGGCGGTCGCGCCGCGCCCAATACTCGCGATCTTCCGGCGTAACCGGCGGAAAGACAACCGGGGTGGCGGGGTCATATTGTGGCACGGACGTGACATCGGTCACATCCGTCCCTTCCGTGGCGGACGGATGTTCCGTTAACGGACGAAATCGCAGACCGGCGCGTTGCATATACCGCAGGAACTGGACCGGTTGCCCCTGTTCGTCGGGGGTTTGAGCGGTTCGTTCGACGTCGAGGAGATGATTCAGACTCAGGGGAAGTTGTGTGCTGAGTTCCCGTGACTCCCCCAGTTCGCTGGTGAGCAGACGACGCACCTGGGGCCGAAACGGATCTGTTGCACTGTAAGGCTGACCGGTCGCGGGGGTATTTCCAAATGCCGGTGGGAATTCTGCTCGATTATCGCCATCAGGATAACCATCGCGATCCCGATCAGCGCCATCGGTATCGGCATTGAATTCCCAGGCTCTGGCCGAGTTGGGCCGCATCATAAATTTTCGCAGGCTGTTACTGAGTGTGGTGAATTTTTCGCGGACATCGTCCGTGGAGGGAACATTTTCGAGTGCGATCGGGGCCAGTTGGGAAATCCGCTTCCCGATATCGCTGGGCTGCATTGATACCGGCATCTGCAGAGCCAGCATCTCATCCACACTGAAAATGCGGTCAAATTCCCGGCGGGCAAATTCCGGATCGAAGATTGTCTCCAGTGGATCTTCGAACAGGGCGTCGTAAACCGGATCGGCGATCAAGTCGTCGGAGGTTGCTGATCGGTCGAAGATTTCATTCTGTCCCCACGCATAGCGCGGTACTGTGGAGTCCATGCTGCGGTTCAGCGTATAGCCATAATACCGCAGCCAGCGTTCCGGAGCCGTGATGGACGGGTCGGCATGCAGTAATGGCTGCCGTGGGGATCCACTGGTGGAAACCCAGGCACTCCCGTTGGCCGTCTGCTGATAATTCCCCCATGCAGCGGTCGTGGTGGTTCCCGTGCCTGCGTAGTCGAGTGGATGACCGAACGATCGCAGGCGTCCGGCAATGCCGCCGGATTCCCCTTCCAGAGCATCCAGATTGTCATCAAAGCCGTTTGCACCGCTGCCAAATAAATCACCGCCGAAGCGAATGCCGGAGTTGCCAGTCTGGCCCCAGTTGCCCGCAGCACCTGGTCGTGGCAGATCGTCAACCGCCGGTGGTGGTTCGCCAGGTGCCCTTGGCTTCCAGGTGTTGTAGGCCATTTCCGGATCACCCCAGCGGCCGCTGAAGATGTTTTCAACCTCGCCCGTCTGGATATCCGCTCGGCCACCGAGCAGCCAAACCCACTGCATGTTGGCCTGTTCAAGATCGTTGGAGGGGGCTCGCAGGTAGTGCTGCCGGAATTGATCCTCTGAAGGATGGCTGGCGTTGAAGGGCGTGCGAAGGGCCCAGAGCGGATTAATTTCGTGGGGGCCAAGACCGAGGTTGGAGCGAGAGATCATCTGATTATTCAGTTGCCCGTCGCGGACAAGCCCGGAGACGGCTGTCAGATTACCGGAACGATTCAGCCCGGCCAGGTTGCCATGCACATTGAGATTGATCAGTGAATCGAGGTCATAAATTGTGACGGAATGCAGGACGGCATATTCGGTTCCATCGGAGGACTCCTGGATCGGGAAGTTCAGATCCAGCCAGATCCCTTCGCGGATCCCGTCGCCATCATTGTCGTTATCCAGTTCGTAGGTGGACGGATCAGATCCGGTCCAGATGCCAAGGTCGGCAATCTGATTGCCATTATCGTCCTGTGGCGTGAACGGGAAGCCCCCCTGAAGTCCCAGATTTTGAGCTTCCGTATCGGTCAGATAGCGGTAGACAAAGCCACCAATGTTGTCCTTACCGGACAGATGCAGGGGAGAAGGTCGAAATGTGCGACGGGCAAACCGCGCAGAACCACGTCCGTCGGCTTCATCAAAGTAAGCCCAGTCCGGATCTGCCGGAACATGAGCGGAGTTGCTTCCGGGGTTACGCAGCCCAGTCGGGTAGTTTGGAGCGGGGGCATTTCCATTTCTCTGCAGGGATCGCAAATACTGGGGCCGCAGATAAGACGGGATGATGACGTCAATCTGCTCGTAGCGGAAGTTTGCGCCGACCGGAACCCGGCGAATCGCCTTGCCACGGTAGGCGAGGAACAAGTTGTTAATATCCGGGTAGGTGTAGTCGAGGTCGGGTTCCGGAGGCAGCGGTTGATCCGGATCGTCGAATGTGCCTCGCTCGCGACCATTGTAAGCAATCATGGAATCCACAGCATCCAGCCAGTCGACCGCAGCGAATTGCGGGATTCGGCCTCCGGTGGTCTTTCCATCCGGGGCACCGTCCTGATCCTGATCAACAACCGTGACCCCATTGATTTTGGCGGTGTGGATCCCTTCTCCATTGTGCGGTTGTACGTCGTTACCGACGAGGTTACCAAGCATTGAGTGCCGGCGGTTATAGCTGCGCAGGATGCTCATTCGATCTGCCGGGGTTGCGTCTGGTCCGACAATGACATGACGCAGCAGATGGTCGAACACATTCGGCGGCTGATCCACCGCATCCTTGGCGGCCTCGCTGAAGTATTCCGAGGCCGCCCGTTCCTGGGCCGCGAAGGTGTAGAACACCATGCCCATGAATGACAGCAGTCCCAACAGGGCCAGCATAATGACCAGGGTTGAGCCGCGACGGTGGCTGTGGACATCCGCGCAGATCCCGGGGGGACTCCCAGCAAGAGGGGCATCCCACGCCGGGATGTCACGAACAGTCCCGCGAGCTTTTTTTTGGTGTGGTTTTCGCATTGGTTCCTGCTCCTGTTTTTCTTACCGGACCTGGCCCGCCCAGTTCGGGAGCGATTTCCTGTGAAGAGTTCTGCTTCAAATTCTGCTTAGCAGCCGAGCGGCAGACAAGCGGGATTTCTGTTTCCATTTGTGTCGGCGACCGACCGCTGCTGTCTTCTGTTCTGCTGTCTTCTGTTCTGCTGTCTTCTGTTCTGCTGTCTTCTGTTCCGTTTTCAGGTTTCAGGTTTCAGGTTTCAGGTTTCTGTTTTCTGTTTTCTGTTGTGGCACCGTCTTTGGTTTGTGACGCATCGATCGTTCACCGCATTCCGTTTTGAAAGATCTGTTTGCCTGTCCATCTGGTATCCGGCTATTGCTGGTCGGTCAGGGGAATAATCAGCGAAAGATTCCGCAGCGAATCCGTAGTCACATCGTGCAACCGCAAGGTGATTCGAATCGATTGCAGCGGCACACGATTGTCGAGGGCTTCCCAGTCGAGGTTGCCATTTGCTTCACGAACACGGGCACCGGGCGTGATTGGAAAATTTGGCGCATCCTGTGGGTTGGGCGAAGATGCTCCGCTGCGGGTTGCCCGATACACCACATCATTATTGACTTTGTCGACCCCCGGATTGAACACACCATTCCCGTTGATGTCTTCATAGCTGAAGATCACATCATCGGCCTGATAGCTGCGATTGGGTTGCCATAATCCGGCTGTTGCACCGCCACCATACCTGGCGGAATGATTTTTCTTTCCCGTGATACGATCGGGGGCATTGATCAGGAGTGCCCGCAATGACTCGTTCACCAGCGTCCCATCCATGGTCGCTGTCGGGGGGATGTAGCGATAGACACGCACCGGCGGAAAATCATTCTGCGGTGAGCCGTTGCGATCCACCTCCGGATGCCACGTATCGAAGACGCCCACCGAAGACCCCTCCGGTCCAAATCCGCTGGAGTCGGCGTAGCGGAGCCCGGTGTGGTAATCCCCCGGTAGTCTGACCCCCGCAATACTAACGGTCTCGGTGTGGCCGGGTGTGGTGTACTTCTGAAGCCGTTGATCCCAGATTTCAATTTTCATTTCATGGACCCCGGTCATGACGAGGTCTTCCATCCTGCGACTGCCACCACGACCGATCGTATTCGGGGGGGCATTGGCAAATTCCGCCACGACACCATTGGCCTGCAGGTTCACGACGTTGGCGATATTAAACGGGTTTCCGTCGGGATTGCCACCGTTTCCAAAGTTCGTGGATGAGTCACCGTAGATATGAGCCGGTCTTTGGGGCCAGTTGAAGTTTGCGGCGGATGTTTCCGCGTGTGTGAATCGCCCAAGGAAGAAGCCACCGACTGCGGTGTGTTCCCGCGACAGGCCCGTGATCTGATTGAAGCCGAAGCGGTAGCGTGGCTGGCCGAGTGCAACATTACCGGCCCCGTTGGAATCGAGGTCGTTGTTGAGTGCCGAAACCCCCACCAGTTCGGCCCCATCGGGTTCGGGAACCAGGTTGGATTCCTCCCGAAAAGCGGAGTAGTCAAACCAGGTGTAGAAATCGTCGGTGGTGAGATTGCCGCCGAGCGTGCTGATGACAAAAGCTCCATTGGGGCGACTGGTAAAGTACTCTTCCCCCCCCGAAGTGGTGG
>JAFMMM010000014.1 GCA_017859815.1 Planctomycetota bacterium
CCGCCACAGGATGGTGAAGAGACGCAGCGATTGCGTTACATGGCCGCCCGACTGCACAGTCTTTCCCAAACGCACAAGTCCGTTCTCTGCTTGTGTACGCTGCAGGACTGGCCGTGGCTGCGACAGGAGTTCCATGCAAAACAACAGCCGCTGGAACAGCCGGAGTGGTCCGAAGCACCGGCAGAAACCTTTTCGGTTGATCCACGAACACTGCTGTTCGTGTTGGGTGAACTTCCCTTCATTACAGCTCTGTACGAACAAGCACGTGCTCAGCTTGACGACGACGAAAACCTGTCGGTGGATGGAGTGAAGGCCCTCCTGATCGCGGCCAGAGACAGTTACGTTCACGAGTTCGGCCGGCGAGCCAGGCGAATCAGCCCTGGGCTGCTCTCCAGGACACTGAAATACGCTCGAAACCTGTCTCTGATTGAACGCCGTCTCACTCCGGATCTGTACACACTGGTCGTGGCATCGCGGCAGACCGCTGGCGATCAGTACGCCATTCATGTTGCTGAACAGGCTGCGCAGTATTTTCCACAGGATCATGATCAGGAGCCATCAATACGGTTCGGGGTTGACCAGGCGCAACTGCCTGACGGGACCCCTGTGAATCCCGTTTCCCTGCTGCCGGGTCCGCCGGTCGTCTGGCGTTCCTGTCGTCTCAATGCCCGACCGGATCTGCGTTCAGTGATGCGCTGGCAGAAGACGTGGAATCCCTTCGGGCAGTGCAGCTGGCCACCGGAAGACGCCGCGATCGAGCGTTTTCGGGGCCACGTCAGGGATGTGGCATTGGAGATGATGGGGCACGACCTTGCCCGAACAGAGAAATTTTCTGCCAGCATGAAGGACGGTCTCGACATTCGTGAGACGCTGCGAAACTGGCATACGGGAGACATGTATGTACGCATCAACCCGCCGGCGGCCGGAAAGCTGGATTGTGTCCTGATGCTCTTTGACAGCCCCGCCGATCCGCGAGATTACCCCTGGAGGATCACATGGCACGCGGAGCATCAGGACGAATCAACTCTGTCTCTGTTCGCCACAAATTTCCTTGAGGAGATGGCCGGGCCTGGTATCGCCGTTTCGCGTTACGGCGGTGCCATGTTTCTGTTTCCTCCGCGGCCGGTTCCGGAAATCTGGCAGGACCCGCAATTTGACTTCACCGATACGCTTGAAGAGCGACTTTTGGCGGCGGCTCTGCATTACTCACAGGAGAAGCAAATCGCCGTGATGAGCCATGCTCCCCCTGGGCCGGCCTGGAGGCGACTGGCGTCGCGCTATCGTCGCCGCCTGATCCATGTTCCCATGTCCCGTTTTGGCTCCGAAACCATTGAAAAACTCCGTATTTTTCACGTCCTGAATGGCCACGAAGTCCGCTCGTACGCTGAACACTTTATTCGCCGGCCATGATTCCGGGACGGTGACCTGCACCCTGTGAACTTCGCCGCAAAAACAGCGATTTCGCTTAACCTCGGGTCCAGAAACTGCGATAATTCAAAGAACGGTTGAAGTCCTTGACTGAGCTGGTGCGGAATCGCCCTTGCTCAGTTTTTTTTGTTTCTGTCCGGACCTGTCATCTGTCCTTTCATTAGCTCGTCTTTATGAAGCATCTTACGTCGCTGCTCGACTTGTCTGCGGATGATCTCCTCGCTGTTCTCGATCTTGCTGCGGACTTGAAACGTCGGTTTCGTCAGGGTGATCGCCCACAGCTGCATCCGGGGCGAGTACTGGTGCAGCTGTTCGAAAAGCCATCGCTCCGCACTCGGAACAGTTTCGAAGCGGCGATGATTCATCTTGGCGGATCCGGGGTTTTCCTTTCCACTGACGAAGCCGGTCTGAATGGTCGGGAAAGCCTCTCGGATATTGCTCGCGTGATCACTTCGTTCGCAGACCTGATCACAATGCGAACCTTCTCCCAGAAACTGATCGAAGATTTTGCGGCAGTCGCCGGATGCCCTGTCATCAACGGACTTTCGGATGAACGTCATCCCTGCCAGGCACTGACCGACTTGCTGACGATCCGGGAACTGCGTGGCAATCTGGCAGACCAGCATCTGGTTTTTGTGGGAGACGGCAATAACGTCTCCATGTCTCTGGCAATCGCCGCCGCGATGACGGGGATGCAGATGACACTCGCCGCACCGGTGGGGTTCGAGTTCAGCGAGGAATTTCAGTCGTTACTTGTACAGCGTTTTCCCGCTCACCGCGTCGCCCTGTCCAACGACCCCCACGCTGCCGTCAACGACGCCACGCTGGTTTACACCGATGTCTGGGCCAGCATGGGGCAGGAAGGCGATGCTGATCGTCGTATGAAGGCGTTTGCAGATTTCCAGGTCAACGAACAGCTGATGACAGCTGCTCCTCGGGACGCTCTCTTCATGCATGACCTTCCGGCGAAACGAGGGCTGGAGGTGACGGACGCTGTGATGGATAGTCCAGCCAGCGTTGTCTTCCAGCAGGCCGAAAACCGCATGCACCTGGCTCGCGGGCTGTTCGCGTGGCTGCTGCGGTCCGGATCCGCGTAAAGTCCTGGTGCGGTAACTGTTGAAAGACCCGGTATGGAACTCCGAGCTTTTGCCGAACAGGTCCTGCTGTCCGATTCGCTCTCTGTCAAATTGCAGGCCCCCGTTCTGCCTCTGACAGATCAGGACCCAGGGCCAGCGATTCTTATTGACACTCCGGGGCGGCCGGCCGCACTCCTGTTTGCTCCCAGACGCACCGCCCCGGCCATGCCCCACGGCTCTGCTCTTCACGACCCGGCAAAGCGAGCCGTTGCGCATCACATCATGGCGAATCATGAGTTGCAGGCGCTGGAGGTGATGGGAATGATCCTGTTGTCTTTTCCACAGGCGCCCGCTGATTTTCGCTCCGGGCTTGCCGAAGTCATGGTCGATGAACAACGACACACGCGGATGCATATGAGTCGCTGTCGGGATTTGGGTACTGAGTTCGGCGACTTTCCGGTGAACTCGTGGATCTGGCAAAAAGCTCAAACGTTTCGCAGTGAACTCGAATATGTCGCCGGGTTGCCTCTGGTGTTTGAGGGTGCCAATCTTGATCACAGCATCGAGTTCGAAGAGGCTTTTCTGCAGGCTGGAGATCGCCGCAGTGCCGCCGTCATGCGAACGATTCACAATGATGAAATTCGGCACGTCCGTTTCGGCATGGAATGGCTGCAGCGTTTCAAGCCGCCGGGGCAATCAGACTGGGACGCGTGGACTCAGGCTCTGCACTTCCCGCTGCGGCCATTGCGTGCTCGCGGGACAATGTTTCAGCATCAGGCACGCCTGGAGGCCGGCTTGTCAGAAGAGTTTATCCAGCTGCTGCGGGAATATTCTGACGACACGGATCAGCCGCGTGAACAGACTCGCGGCTAGTCCCCTGCTGTTTCGTGATCGCGATGAGACCAGAACACCAGTCCGGAAGGTACGGGCTGCATTGGCAGAAAATCCTGTTCCGATCCTGACCGAATGATCTGTTCGAACTGTGACTGAAGACCGCCGCGAACGGAGAGCCGGGAGATCAATGCCACATTTCCCGGTGTGGGTTTTCCTGATCGCTGCAGTTGCAGAAACCCTTCGTAGCTTCCGCTGACAAGCTGATGAGCTGCTGTGCCAATGACCTCTTCACAAACAAGCGTACGGAGCTGCGTCAGTGTCCTGCAGCGAGCCGGTGCAGACAGCAAAAAACAGCACCCATCCTCTGTGACCATCACCAGACAGGGCTGGTCATCACTCAGACCGGAAAGATCGACCGCGTCTTCGACCGCACTGGCATCACTGCCGGCATCTTCCCACTGGAGTCCGGGCACTGCTTCCGCTTTCGATTTCAGATCGCCTCCTGCAAGTCCGCTTACGGCAACTTCACAGAAATGAGGCTGAAAGCTGAGGTCCTGTTCATTGACCGAAGTCACGCTGCAAAGCAGTTTGCATGCTGGCGCATTCTGTTCCGGCAATTCCATGTGTTCTGCAAGCTGTCGACGGGCGGCGAGGAACAGCGATAGTCCACCTGCAAGACCGGCTGTGCATTCAAAAAAGTAATCCTGCAACGACTTTGTCAATGCGCGATCAGACACAGCCCAGACTCGCGTTGTGTGCCCGCCTGGCGACACACAAACGACTGGAGTCAACGAACGCACAGCACGCTCCAGCAGAATACGGAGTGAGTCCTTTTCATCCGGAAGCGCTGGCTCTTCGATCAGCAGTCGAACCGGGGAGTGGTCCATTTGGCAGAAAGTGCGTCGCTGCAATGCTCGTTCAATCGAGTCCGCCGCAACGCTGTCTGACTCTCGGGGCAAACGAATATCCGCAGCCTCGGCTGTCAGGTCGGTGAGGCCTGTTACAGACCAGACCTCGTGAACACCGTTTTCATCCGTGACGCTGTTCTCCACCACGTAGAACGCGGCGTCGTGTTCCAGCTGCAAAACACCCTGCCGCCGCCATCGATGAAAGCTGTCGACGCTGTGCGTCAGCAATCCGCGCAATTCTGACGTCGGTTCGATCTCTGATTGCCCGCCGGTCAGGTGCGCGAAGCTGTATGGATGATCCGATGCCGACGGAAAACCGCCATGTGCAGACGGACTTGTGACCACGTCAGCCAGAGCGCCAACCTGGCTCAGGTCATATCGCCATCCGGCGAAGGGCAGCAGCGAGAACCCCATTCTCATCCTCTTTGTGCAGATCCGCTTGAACTCACGGGAATTCTCGATCCGTCCCCGGCGTTATTCCATCAGCCCCATCCGCTGCAGTTTGCTGCGACACTCGTCGCGTTCCCGACAGCGCGTCAGATCGGCCCACGCTGGATCCTGAGCAGCCAAAAACGCTTCTTCGCTCCATGGGGGAGCTGTGGCTGCGGCAGAACTGAGTCGCTGAACCACGCCTGTATCCGGACCGGTCAGCGACATACTGTTCATGCGGTAATCGAGAAACGCTTCCCAGACAACCGGAAACAGGGGCCGAACAATTTGTTCCCCAATGGTTGTCGCGTACTGCCGGATCTCCAGCTGGGCATGGCTGTCCATTCGCAGTGCCAGAAAGTGCAGCAGGTTGTGCAGATCCACTTTCCAGTACGCTTCCGTATAGGTTGATAATGGCAGATCCTTTCGCGCCTGCTCACGAGCCACGCCGGACTCAATCCGCCGCTGATAGACGTCGCGGATCCCGTCCTGCAACTGTCGTTCTTCGGCTGTAAGCCGTTCACCCACATCTGCCGGCAGAGGATCCCCGCTTCCCTGTCGATTGGATTCTGCCTGCGTTCGCCAGTCTGTCGCTTCGGTTGTCTGCGACGCATCAATCGCCAGTGAATAACGCGTGCTGTATTCATTGATGTTGGCGGTGCGATGCCGGACCCACTGTCTCCAGCAGTCCATCGGAACGCGAACCAGAAACTTGATTTCCGCCATCTCAAACGGAGTCGTGTGGCGGTGACGCAACAGATAGCGAATTAAAGTACGGTCATCACTAACTTTTCGCGTTCCGTCACCATAGCTGACACGCGCCGCCTGAACTACGCTGCTGTCGTTGCCCATGACATCAACAAGGCAAACAAACCCATCATCCAGCACAGGGAACTTCTTCCATCGCAACGTGTCCACCGTTGCCTGAGCCTCAGAGGCGCTGGAATTCGTATCGCGGGATGTCGGGTCTGCTGACATGGTTGAGTCTGGTCCGGAGAGAAATCGAATCGGGATCCGTTTCGGGGCAGATCGTCGCCCACAAGGATGTGCCAGAGTGTACAGAATTTTGCCGTCGAATCGTCTGTACGCAACTGTTAAGCATAGGGCATCTTCAGATGAGAAAAAAGCGGCCACTCAGTACGAGCCACCAGCTGCGGCTGGATTGTTCACCAATCGGATCACTCTTGCTGACGGCCAACCATGACTGTCTGCAGGAGATCCGCTTTGAAGATGATCCGCCCGGCACTCAACCCGCTGTGCATTGTCATTGTTCCCTCGCGCGCCAGATTCTGGATTCCGCTGTCGAGCAACTGCGGGATTACTTTGCCGGTCACCGCAGGCAGTTTCAATTGCCGCTGAGACCCGCGCCAAGTCATTTTCAACAGCTTGTCCGTGAGCAACTGGTGCAGATTCCATGGGGAACGACGGCCAGTTATGGTGAGATCGCGGTCAGAATGGGACAACCCTCTGCTTCTCGTGCGGTCGGAGCGGCCAATGGACGGAACCCCCTGCCCATTATTGTTCCATGTCACCGCGTCATCGGCGCAAATGGGCAGTTGGTTGGTTTTGGCGGGGGCCTGGAACGCAAGTTGACTCTGCTGCGGCTTGAGGGATGGACAAATCCGTCGCGGACGGGTTCACTGTTTCCTGACGAGTAGATTCTCCGGTCACGAAAAAGAAAGGGAGAAAGAACCGAAGTCCTTCCTCCCTTTCAATTCGAGAAATCTGCCTCAACATCTTCCTCGGCAGGAGTGCTTTGCTCAGGCCACGCACCTCTACGAACACAGCGAACGAAACCCCGATCGGGACTCGTAAACTCCTGTGGAGATCATGTGAGATCGGTTCCCACCTTTCCAATCTCACCTCCTTAACTCCCTCTACAGCAACCAACGTGCCATTTGCGTGTTAACATTCCATTTGAGTCCGCAGACTTGAGTAAACACGGCGTTTTCGCCCGTTTTCTGATCGACTGTTCGCTGTGGATCGACAATCGCTGATCGCTGCTGAAGTCGAAGCGTGCAGCAATGCCTTTGATTCGGGCAACGACACTGCAGGATTTCGGGCAATCCGGCGGGGCGGCGGCTGACATCCGCAGAGCGATCACACCATCTGCATGAACAGGATGATCAAACAGAGAGCGACGATCAGCAGGGTTATTGGAGCACCACGTCTGACGGGCGGCCTGTCTTCACTGGAGAACCAGCAACCGCAAGCGGAGCACTGCGGGGAATCTTCATAAACATCCGCGCTACATTCCGGGCAGCTTATCAAATCCGCCTCGAGTGCTTCGTCCGCTTCCGGGTAGTCGTCATACCAGTCATCGTCACTGTCATCCGAATACACGATCAGATGTCCTCATACTCTGCAGGCGGGTGGGCCTTACCAGCGACACAGTGACTCGACGAAGGCCGATGAGCCATCTCGCAACCAGCCATCCAGCTGGGCAGGGTCTTTCAACTGTCGCCCACGGCCCATTGGAACTCCGAGGAATCCGCTGCGCAGTCCGCTTTGAGCAGTCATGTCGCCCCAGAGTTTTTCGAATTGTGAAACGGGGAAGACATCTTCCTGACCTCTCCCCCAGCGTTTTTTGACATCCTTGAGGGTGATATACGTGGGCAGTCTTCGCGCAGCTTTGCGAACGGCCTCCTCAGTCACTTTCTGATTCGACAGATCATTCACCGTCAGGCCAAAGAACTCCAGCAGTCGAGTGATGTCAATCCAGGTCGTCATGGAGTTGTACCATGTCAAGCCAAATTCATCTTCTTCGCGAGGCATCGCCAGGCCCTCGACCAGTCGCAGCCGGCCATCGGTACGAGCAAGTCCTCCACCTCGGTCATCCAGCCGGCGACAAATCACTTCAAAACTCAGATCCGCTCCCGAAGCCAGATGCAGCCCCAGACAGGCAGGGTCCAGTGATGCTCCAAGCGTATCGATGTTGTGCAGCAGCAAATAGCGCAGTTGCGGTCGATCGTTTAGCATTCGCAGCAGAGTTCCGTTCAGCAGCATGTTGGGAACTTCGTACCAGTGGCCAACCGGGTGCATGCACTGCAGTGGCAGATTCTCTGTATAGTCTGAGGCTTCGCCGGTCACTCGTGCCCACTTCATCAGAGCAGCGCGAACACTCTGTCGCATTTTCTCCTGTTGAACATCAAGTGTCTGTTGGGCCGTCTCTTCCCAGGTAAACATCAGATCTTGAACGGTTGGGATCATTCGCAGGCCAACAGAAGCCCCGCGTGAGATCAGAACCTGCTCGTCCGGCGATAATTTCGAGACTGCTTTTCTGATCGGGCCATCGGTCAGGTATCCGGATGTCACCACATGCTGTGGGCGCATCCCAAATTCCTCAGCTGTCTTTCTGCACTTTGCAACATGGATGTCAAGAAATGAACGCCACCTCCCACCCATGCGACAGAACGGGTTGAGTGCTTTCACGACACCCGCCCCCTGTGTCCAGCGACTGCCTGCACCCGCAGCCAGCGTTACGACGGCAACTTCACCTGCGGCAATTGCGGCTCGCCCCCGTTCAACGACAGCCGCAGGAACACCGTGCCTCAGTTGGGAAACGTCGCCCTCGTTAACGTCATGGACTTGTACCGAGTCTGCGAGACGATTCTGGGCCATTCCAAGACGGCCGGATTTCAGGTCTTCACGCAACTGTTCGTGGGCGATTGGATCGAAGCCATTCTGCTGCAGCAGGACGTCGAGCTGTGTCGTCTGAGCAGCGGTCGATTCGCTGGTGGGAAGCATTCGCTGAAGTAACGACTTTGCCATCGCGCCGTCCGGCGAAGCACTGCACTGCTCGCTGACAATGCGAATCTGATTTCGAGTCTGTGGACTCAGTGCTTCCGGTCCGCGGCGAATCCATTCCGGAAGCATCATGGCGTAGTATCCGGAGAGCATTTGGCCTCCGTCAGAAAGTTCGGCAGTGGTTCCGTTTTCGTTGATCTCGAAGTCGTAAACCACCGGGTCCATCGCGAACGGTACCGCGTCCTCGATTTCCCGCTTCACTTCGATCATCGTGGTCTGCAGCCAGTCACGGGCTGAGTCCCGAACTTCCGGATCGAAGATAAACCCCATGCCTCCGCCGGCCATTCCGCCCAGCATCCAAAATCCGTGAAAGCTGTCCTGATACTTTTCTCGACACAGCTCTGTCAGTCGTTCGGTCCACGCATTGCTGCACCACGGGATGATCTGCTGAAGCGGTTCATGGAAATTTCGGTGGGTGGCTCGCCCAACTGCCGGAATATCTCCGTCTTCGAGCGACTGTTGCATCTGGTCCAGCAACTTCACAGCGTCCTGCCGTGCATCCCATTCCGGTTGAGATCGCAGCAGGTACTTCTCTGTCACCATTTCCAGTACCGGACCAACATTCTGTGCCATGCCGCCATGGACCAGAATCAGACTCTCCTGTAACCGTTTTCTGGCTTCTGCGGAGATTTCATTTTCGGTGAAGACATGATGTGACGGCATCAACCGACCGCGGCTGATCCCCCATTCAGGATCTCCCTCTTCCGCGACTGAACCCTGAATCAGTTTAATTCCGGGCCAGATCCCACCGGAATCCTGCCAACCACCGCCGGATCCTCCCAGCCACTCGCCAAGAATCGCCCGAGCAGCCACAATTCGGCGATCGGATTCGGTCAGGGGGCCGGCCAGCGTGGCGACCTGCCCAGTGACTCGCATGCACAGCGAAATTAGGGAGCCCAGGAGGTTGGTAGAGACTGCCAACCGAGAGCCTTTCGGAATCTCATTCACCCGGCTGACGATTTCGAGACCCAGCCCGGGGCCGCAGAGCCGACTGAGGATCCCTTCGATGGAGACATCGCTGCCTTCCAGTCCCGGTGGAATAATTCCTGCTGCGATCACTGCCGCTTTGAGCAATCCGAGATAATCTCTGGCGAAGTCAAAGACTTCCTCGACCCGCGATATCTCAGCTGAGGCATCAAGATCGATGCTCACCAGACGCAGAATCGGCTCGTCAATGACACGAATGGTACACTCCAGCGGCGGAGCCGGGGTCTGGTGTTTTCCGCGTACCGCAAGGTCAATCGACGCGTTAATCACGCGGGCACCTTCCGGGTAGTCCATGCCCAGAAAGAAGATGTCGCTCCAGCCACTGTGCGTGAAATCCATGCGCACAGGCGTCTGTTCCCGAAGGACACGAAACGAGCCATCCGCACTTCGCTGCAACAGCTCATCTCGAATTCTGAGAGGAAAATCCGCCGGATGTCCCATGCGAAACATCCATTGATTCCCGCGAAAGCTGCGGACACTCTTGCGAACCTGCGCGGCCAGCGTCTCGAATGCCAGCCGGTGATACGCTTCTGCCAGTGCACTGCTGAGCGTAACGGACGGACCAGCCTTGTCCTGGGCAGCGAGCAATTCGTCAATGGCTTCCTGATAGCGTCGACCCAGCATGTGTTCCCATGCTGAATACGAGATTCGACCACTCTCCCGCTCTGTCTGCTCAAGGTGACGAATTATCTGAAAGCGATACACCGCGTACAGGAAAAACAGGGTGCGAACGCGGCGGTAAAGATTGGGACATCTTCTGCGAAATTTCTCCAGTTCAGCGCACTCAGCAAGCAGCTCTTCAGGATTCATCGAACCACAAATGGCATCCAGAGATTGATTTCTGATCTCCGTGACGTCCGATTCGATTATTCGAAGAAGCTGGCCCATAGCGCCCGACGTTCTATTCTGAAAAAGGTGCTGCTCGATTCTCTGCGAAGAAAACCGGGTCACGCTGTTTTTGCGGCCAGCAGAGCGATCATCTCTCCCAGCACGTAATCGCGGTCCTGTCCACCCAGTGAGATCGCAAGTTGTGCCAGCAGAAGCCCATACTTCTGGCCGATGTTGCAGCGGGTTCCATCAAGGATGCTTGCCAGACACCGCTCAGACTGGCACAGCGCATTCAGGGCATCAGTCAGGTTGAACCCGCTGTCGTCAGATTCATCGCGACTTCGTCTCAGCTGATCCAGCACGGATGGAGTCAGCACATGCATGCCAAAAAAACACAGGTAATGCCCCGCTCTTTGACCTGCAACAACAAGCTGCTGTTCAGCAATGGTTGGCGTGGGTTTTTCGATAATTCCCGTTAACTCATACAAGTTGGTTTCTCTGGCCACCGGCATCCCGCTGATCGTGCCAAAGTTCCCGATCTCATTTTCCCGAGTCGACTGAACCGCGGACGCACAGCAGTTGTGCTGTTCGGCAACATCGATCAATTGCCGCGCACAGGGACGGTTTGATGCTGTGAGATAGAGATGGTCTGAAACAAGATGCAGGAAAGACTCCCTCGCCAAAAATTCTTCCGCCCGCAATATCGCGTCACCATATCCCCGTGGTTCGTGCTGCTCGATGATGGTCAGATCAGTGAAAGCACTGCCGGCCGCCGCGACAAACGAGTCCCGCATGCCCGGACATATCACCAGAGCGACCTCGTCGATGCCGGAATCCCGAATCTGTTCCAGCGTCATTTGCAGCGCAGTCCGCACCAATCCATCACCGCCGACAACCGTTTGTAGTGGCAATTGCGAATGATGTTCGCCGGCGGCCGTGATCACCGCTTTTCGAATTTTGCTCATTGTGAATTCATCTGGTTGCGGACCAGTTGCTGACGAGGGAATTCCCACGACTCTTATCACTAATATACAACCGTTCGACGAGTCCGCTGAATTCTCCAGAACAAATAGCCGTGATATGCGGGAAAACAACTCCGAAAAACACCGGGGAGAGCCGTCAGATTCTGCGAAAGCTCTCAAGACGATCCGGTCGGAAAAGATGTCAAAACAGAACTAATCGCCACAGTACACACCATGCAGATCGCTGAGATATTCGCTGGCACGCTCAAGATGCAGGTCCAGCTTTTCACCCATCCGATCACACTGTTTGACCATCAACGACATCCGCGGATTCGAAGCAAAGAAATCCCGATTATTGTTGATAAACCGCCAGTACAGAGCGTCCCAGACTGTGCACCAGTCGCCTCGACGGAAACTGCTCATTCGCAGAACATAAGAGGAACCACTGATGTAGGGCTTCGTGGTAATTCGTCCTCCATCAGCAAACTGACTCATTCCATAAATGTTCGGAACCATCACCCAGTCGTAGGCATCAATAAAAAGCTCCATGAACCAGCGATAGACGTCATCCGGGCGAATCTCACAGAGCAGCATGAAATTTCCCAGGATCATCAACCGCTCAATGTGATGACAGTAGGCGTAGGTGTTCACACGGCGGATGACGGTATCCACAGGTTCAATCCCCGTGGTGGCATCGTAAAACGCTTGCGGAATCGGATGGTTGTGCTCGAAGAAATTCGACGAACGCTGCTTGCGACCCTGCTCGCAATACACTCCCCGCATGTACTCCCGCCAACCGGCTACCTGACGAATGAACCCCTCAAGAGAATTCAGGGGCACGGTATCCGCATATTCGAGAGCTTCCTCAATGACCTGCTTCGGAGAAAGCAGTCCAATGTTCAGCGACGGGGTCAGCACCGAGTGAAACAAAAATGTTTGATCGGAATCGATCGCATCTTCATAGGCACCAAAGTCTGCAAACCGATGTCGCAGGAAATCGGACAACATTTGCTGAGCCTGCTGATGGCTGACCGGGTACTGAATGCCATCTGATTCGCCAGGCGCGCCTGGGAACTCCTCTGAAATCTCCTGCTTCGCTTTCTTCAGGCAGCGCTCTTCAACGGAGCCTGTTGTGCTTTCCGGAAATTGCACCGCCGGAACCGACAGACCCTTCGGAAGCTTCTTTCTGTTTTCGGGATCAAAGCTCCACTTGCCGCCAACAGGCTTGTCGCCGTCTTCCAGCAAAACGCCGAGGTCTTTGCGCCGCGCGATATAGAACTTGGTAAAGAACCACTTCTTGCCAGTTGCACTGAGTTCAGCAAACACGGTGTCGGGAGTCAGAAAATGCGGATCCGGCAGTCGCTCGACAGCGATCTTTTCACGTGTCAGCCCGGCGGTGAGTTTCTTCTCCAGCCAGTCATCGACCGGATCCACATAAATTGCTTCGTTAATCCCGTGCTGTTTCAGCAAGCTGGCCAGATCTTCTGTCGCCGCGAGCTCGGTCGACCGAAGATGCAGCACCTGAATGCCCTGCTTCTGCAGGCTCTCTGCGTAAACCAACAGCGAGGCCCGGTGCAGAATCAGTTTCCGAACGTGAAACTGGTATTGGCGAAACAGCAGCGGATCTTCAACCAGGACAGCGAGATCCGCTCTCTGTAAAGCCGGGTGTTCCGCGAACAGTTGATGTGGAAAAACAAGTCCCGCACGCATCGTTGTGCCTCTGGTTGAAAAGGTCGGGCAGTTTTCGGCAGGACAAAATTCTACCGCATGTCTAAAACCAGCAGGACGCCCGTTTCTTAACCCACTTTTGTTAGTGCCGAACAATGAACCTTTCAAACCCAAAATCGCCGGCCTGGATGCGGCAAGTCCTGCTTTGCGCAGCGGCCTACAACATTCTCTGGGGAATTTTTGTCATCTTTTGGCCAGTCTTGCCGTTTCGGCTGATGGGTTCGCCCGAGCCAGTGTATCCCGGACTCGTCCAGTGCATTGGAATGATCGTTGGCGTCTACGGCGTTGGTTACGCTGCCGCAGCAAGTCAGCCCGCTGTGCATTGGCCTGTCGTACTGGTTGGTCTACTCGGAAAAATCTTTGGCCCGATCGGATTTGTCTGGACAGCCCTGCAGGGACAGTTCCCGTGGTCGGCAGGATGGACCATCCTCACCAACGACCTGATGTGGTGGATTCCCTTCACGTTGATCCTGCTTCACGCCAGAGAGCAGCACCAGCTGTCGGCGAGTACGTCACAAGGACCCTGAAAACGCAGGCTTTCCGGCAAATCTGATCGGGTTTGCTGGCCTCTGGCCGAGTCTGAACGTGGTTTGAACTCACCGAGGCCGCGACTCGTCTTCCTGATTTGGCCAGTTGAGGTGACGGTGCAGGAAATCGTAGGTTCCCTGGCCATTAATTGTGTGCGGACCGACGAACCACTCGATTTCGGTTTTTTCACCCAAACCCAGGCGGGCTGCGTAGAGATGCCGTACCTTGGCGTATTCGTAGGCCACCCAGTCGTCTTCGCCGACACCATCAAAGTGGCCGCGTTCCACCATGAATGGACGAGGACAGATCAGAGCAGCCATTTCCGCATAGTTAAATGTGCTGCCAAGGTCCCACTCGAAGATTTCGTATTCGCCGGTCCAGACATAGCTGAAACCATGACGTGTGGTTGCATTCTTCAGCACCCATTCATTGAAGTCGGCAGAGCAGATCGACAGGCAGTAGTCCGTCACAAGGGCCGGGATCCGCATCGCTGATTTTCCACCGTAACTGAGTCCGTAGAATGCAATTCTACTCTGATCCACGAACGGTTGAGTCTTCAGCCAGTTCACGATTTGCTGATGCTGCGGGACAATCAGGCTGAACAGGGTCTTGCCGAGCGGCTGGGCCTTTCGCTGCAGTGTGCGAAAACGATCGGTAAAAATATATGGGTTCTGAGGACAGAAAGTGATGAAACCCCGTTCGCAGAGCTTGGCGGCAAAATCATGGTAGGCTTGATGATCGTGCAGGAAACAGTCTGTTGGTCGCCCTTCCAGACCGTGCTGACAGACAACCACCGGCCGCTGTTCCCCCGGTTTTAGATCCTTTGGAAGCAGCAGAACTCCATAGGCAAAAACGTCTTCAAAAACGTCCAGCACGACTTCATGTCCTGTCCACGCTGTCGTTTCCCAGCTCTTTCGGGATCTGGCGGCAGCAGGAAGCAATTCTTCGCTGAACTCACCAATCACAGACTTGCGAAAGATTGTTCGGTAGTCTTCCACCGACTGTTCATAAGCCTCCACGGAATCTGTTTTCAGTTCCTTCATGAACTCTTTTCGAACAAAAGAACTTTCGCGTAACAAACTTTGTGTGTGTCGATCAATCTGGCGGATGAGTTGCTGTTCCCGATGCTTTGCTGATTCCTCGGTATTGCGATTCACCTGCAGCTTCAACAACGGCTGGATCGGAACGGCCTCATCAGTCGCCATCAAAGCGCGACCGAACACCCGCACGATTTCCGATGCTGACTGCTGGGCGGGATCCAGCAGAATCGCTGATGACGAGTTTGCACCGGCAAGTTGCTGAAGTCTCTGAAACTCACTCTGCACAGCGTCCGCTGCGGGTGATTTTAAGACGGCCGGTGCACCGCCATTTCCAGCAAACGATACCTCCGGGCCGGTCTGCGGATTGATGAACAGTTTTCGCGGCATTACCAGAGCCGCTGCCTCCGCCGCGCCTGCAAAGTTCAGCAGCCCAAAAAAGTTCCTGTCTATCGGCTCTTGCCAACTGCCTTCACGGGGACCGAAGAAACCACTGACCATCGCTGCATCAATTCGTTCATCAACAGCTGCGGCGTAAAGTGATTCAAGACCACCTTCTCCGTAGCCTGTAATCCCACATGGAAGGCCGGGGAATTCTCTTGTCACCCAATCAACGATGCCGAGGATTCCCTGGATTTCATAACCGGCCAGAGTTCGACCCAATTCAAACGCCGTACGATGCAGGTACTCCCGATGGGTCAGATCCGCTCGATTCAGACGTTTTTCTCTATCTCGACTGATGGTTGTTGGAATGACAACTGCGCAGCCAAGTTCCGCAAGATGCCTTGCTGTTTGCTGATCCTCTGGAAGGTTGTCGCCGATTCCGCTCAGGTCTTCAGGTGTCTGCCCGGCATCCGGTACAACGATCACCGCAGCTCGAATCATGCCGCGAGGCTTCAGCAGCAATCCCTCCATCTGAATGGACGGCAGGCCGGAACCCTGTGGAGACGGATCATTCAATACCGGCCAGCGGATTGCAGCGATGTCCAGACGTTCGTTCTCTGCGACGACTCCCTGCTCGCCGAAAGCGATTACGACCTCCGGGCTGGCGAATTCTGCTCGCTCGTCCCGGATACCCAGTGCTTCACGCAGTTGTTCTCGCAGTTTCGCCGCTGACTCGGCTGTGAGTGGCCTGGGATTGAGGCGTTGCTCAGAAACCTGCCGAATCTGGTTCAACAGAAACCGATCCAGTCCGTCAACCATGTCGGAGGCCAGATCACCTTCGTGCTGCAATGGCTGAGTTCCGACTGGTGCTGGAACAGACTGAGCAAAACTGTTGACCTGGAAACTACACGCACAGAGCAGGAAAAAACATTGGAAGTGAAGTCCGAGACGCATTTGACTCACCCTCTACTGAATGTGACCACCGCTGTGGAATCTGCCCTCGGGGTTCCATGCACCCTTCGGTAGCAATACCGAAGCTTATCCAACTCTCGGCAGGTGGTCGAACATCAGTACCGTTCTTACGAAGTTGTGATCCCTGACTACTCGTCAACGGTCGCGTGCATTAGACTCCCCGGTTGCCTTCGGATCGGCAGCAAGTTCCGTCATTGTCTGTCTGATCCGTAAGCGAATGGCCAGGTGGCGAAATTGGCAGACGCACGGGACTTAAAATCCCGGGTCTCGGAAGAGACGTACGGGTTCGACCCCCGTCCTGGCTAATTCCTGAAAGCAAACAGGATGTTCCCGATTGGTTGCTCCAGTCCAGAAACTGGTGCCCGGCACCGCAGGAAATCCCCACCACCTCACTGCTGTTGAGGCATAGTGCAGCTTTCGCCGCAGATTTCGTTTTGCTGATACCCGGCCCCACGAAATAACCTTGATGCCGGATACTGCCGGTCCTGCCGGATTTCGATGGATTGCAACCAATAAATCCCTGCTCCTGCGATTTGCCACGTTGTTCAGCGAAGCCTGTGATTTGCAGATTCATCTGAACCAATATCTGGTCATTCAGTTCCATCAACAGTGCTTCGATGCACAGTGATGTTGTTTTTCGTATCCTGCAGCGACAGCATTTTTCCAGCTCGCTCAACAGTCATCGACTCATCCACTGTGGAGTTAAAACCAACATGAGACTTGTTCTTTTCCTCGCCCCACTGATGCTTGTTTTCGGCTGCTCGAAATCAGAAAACCCATCCGCTGTTTCGGCATCGCAGAACTCTACCCCTGCCGGACCGACCGCCGCAGAGCTGGATGCCATCAGTGCGATCGAAGCTGCACAGGCCAAAGTCAGCAAGACCCCCAATGGATTCGCCACTTCCGTCGACTTTCGTGGTACAGAATTCACAGATGAACTACTGTCCAGTCTGGGATCACTGACTAAAGCAACAGCCGTCAATTTCGCAGAGACTTCCCTGAATGATGAACAGCTGGAAAAACTGGTTCAGGCTGGCAGCAGCCTGAATAATTTTGACCTGCGCGGATGCGCGATCAGCGACAGTGGCCTGAAGACTCTGGCCAGTTTGACCAATGTGCGAGCCATTCGGCTGTCCGGAAAAAATGGTCAAACGACCGTCAGTGACGACGGTCTGGCACACTTGTCAGAATTGAAGTCCCTGAAACTCCTGGCTCTCGATGATTTGTGGATTGGAACCCCCGGGATTGCTCACCTGATTGATCTTGCGAGTCTGACCGAACTGTATCTTGCCGGAACCCTTATTGATGACGAATCTATTGCTCTGGTGGCAAAGCTGCCAAACCTTCAAAAACTGCGACTGGCCCGAACATCGGTTGGTGACACCGCTTTGGAAGCACTGACCGCCTGCGGAAATCTTCAGGAACTGGATCTCAGCGAAGATTCACTGCTGACCGATGTGGGAATGGCCTCGCTTGGCAGGATTACATCGCTGAAAAAACTGAATTTGTGGCGTGTACAGATTACCGATACGGGTGCACTGGCGCTCGCGCCTCTGTCCGGCCTCAACTGGCTTAACCTCGACAACACCAAGTTGTCGGATGAAGGACTTCCTGCTCTCGCTAACATGAATCAACTGACATTTCTGCATCTGGGCTCGACACAGATCACCGAACAGGGAGCTTCGGCTCTGTTTCATCTGAAGACACTGGCTGACCTGAAGATTACTCGAACCGCTATGGGCGCATCTGCTGATGCCCTTGCAAAGCTGACAGCTGAACTTCCAGACACTGCGATTCAAACTGAATATGAAGGTGAGTGAGTGCTGCTGGACTTCGTTGACCCAAATCCGGTTCGGTGTTGAAAACCTGTGGCTTTCTGCTTTGGATTCATCGGGAGCCTTCAACACGATTGGCTATTCCTGCCAGATGTGGTGGACATACCAGGAAACTTCTCCGCCTGCTGTACCTTGGAAATCCGCCAAATTTACGGCACTTTTCAACGCCTAAATAGAAGTCGTAAGCTGCTCAAATCAAAAGACTTACGGTGAGTAAAAGAGAACTTTTCAACAAATCTCTTCGCTTCTAAATACTGCTGTTTCTACAAGATTTTCATTTTAGTTTTGAACAAAAAAAAAGACCCCGAATCAGCAATTGATCCGGGGTCCCGTTTGTGTAATCGCAACCATTCAGGAAATCAGGCAACTTCCCAGCCAGCACGATATTTCTTGTTCACCAAAGCAGCCGCTTCCGGAACATTCGTTGCCGTCAGATTTGCTGCATCCCAATCCAGAGCCTTTCCGGTTCGATAAGCCACGTTGCCCAACAGAACCGATTCGGTCAAAGCACCTGAATAGTCAAAATTGCAGGTGGTTGGTGAACCATCCTTACAGGCTTTGATCCACTCAGCGTGATGCCCGATGGAATCAGGAATCGTCTTTTCGGGGGCCTTGAAGTCTGAAAAACGATCTGCAGGAAACAACCGATATCTGCTGTAGTCAGCAAACATCATCCCATTGCTGCCGACAAACATGACTCCGTTCGCCGGAACTGGCTGATTGTTGATCTTCTTGGGGATCATGTTTCCATCATACCAGGTCAACTTCAGAGCGGGCATGTCTCCGCGAGCCGGGAAGTCGTACTTCACGGTTAGTCCCAGAGGACATGTTTCCGGATGCACATCAGGCCCGACGGCTTCGCAGCGTGTTGGATGTCGAAGCTTGAGTGCCCAGAAAGGGAGGTCCATGTAGTGGCATGCCATGTCACCCAGTGTTCCACCACCAAAGTCCCACCAACGTCGCCAGTTGGCAGGATGGTAGGCTCCATTGGCATAGGGACGTTCAGGGGCCGGTCCGAGCCACAGGTCCCAATTCAGAGTTTCGGGAACCGGATCGGCTTTCGCTGGACGGTCACCACCTCCCCAGCCTTTACCAACCCAGACGTGCACTTCGGTGACATCACCGATTGCACCGGACTGAATGACCTCGACGACGCGACGGTAGTTGTCACCGGCGTGAATTTGAGTACCGAGCTGGGTCGCTACGCCCATGCGAGCTGATTCTTCGGCCAGCAGGCGTGCTTCGAAAACCGTGTGAGTGAGCGGTTTTTCGCAGTAAACGTGCTTTCCGGCGCGAATCGCTCGAATGGCAGCCGGGGCGTGGTGGTGATCGGTTGTTCCAATCACAACCGCATCAATTCGGTCGCCTTCCTTATCGATCATCTCTCGGTAGTCAGCGTAGGTTCGGGGCTCCAGATTCTTTTTTTCTGTCAGCATGGACTTGCAGCGAGCAAGGTATGCTGAATCGATATCAACAATCGCCACGATGTCATCAGACATTACACCCTGAACGTCGGCAGCGGCTCGATTAGCAGTGCCGATACAGGCAATATTCAGGTTTTCCAGAGCGCTTCTGGAGGTCCTGGTGGCGGTAGAGGCGTGCAGGCCAGCGGAAAGTGCGGCTGCAGATCCAACGCCGGCAGTCTGAAGAAAACTTCGGCGACCGGTCTGAAACTGACTCGTCATTGAGAGACCTTTCGGAACAGGTAGGAAACAGGGCAGGAACTATCCACGAGGATACTCGGAAAAGCCTGAAAAGGAAAACAGGAACTCCCGGAAACCGTCGGTCAGGCGATCCAATAAATGTCCCCAGGATGACAGTGAAGAGGCGAAATTTGCAGACGCATGACTTCGTTTTTTCTGCACGAGGCGATATTTAAGAGTGGCAGGCGTCTTCAAGGTTTCTCACGCTGCAATTGCCACTCCAGCAAAGTAGTCCTCGGATGCACTCAGCAGTTCAAACGGAATCACTCATTGTTGGCGGGGGACTTGCCGGAACAGTTTTGGCATGGTGCTGTTTCCAGCGAGGTGAGCGAGTGACTTTGCTGTATTCTTCAAAGCGAGCAGCGGCGTCCAGTGTTGCAGCAGGACTGATGATGCCCATCAGTGGTCGCTGGATGAAATTGGATCCGGATTACCCGAAGCTTCTGGAAGTGGCCCAACAGTTCTACGGGGATGTCCAGGAAACTCTGGGATCTGTTCTTTTTGAACGTATTGAGATCCAGCGAAAGTTTTACGACGAATCAGAGCGGGCACTGTTTGAGACTGAGCGGTATCGGAAGCTGCGGGAGTTGGTTGAGGTCTTACCTGATGGCAGCGGTTTTCTGATGCCTGGTGCTCGGCTGAATGTCCCGCGATTTCTTTCTGCCAGCAGGCGCTGGTTCTCTGAATCCGGGTGTGTGATCGAAGCAACGCTGTCCGCGGAGACTCCAATTGAATTTGCACCGGAGGAAGTCCGGATACCGTCTTTGGGGCTGACATCACGTCGAGTGTTCTTTTGCACGGGGGCCCATGATTCTCTGCAGGACCTGTTTCCGGGAGTACCGAACCATCCTGTACACGGAGAAATCCTGCGGATTCGTCTGCCGGAAAAGCTGGAATGTGATACGAGCGTCTGCAGACACTGGGTGACGCCAATTCATTCCGGCGAAAAGGAAACTCCTGTCTTCGATTACCTTGTCGGCGCCACATTTGACCGTGAACATCCCGGGCAGGGGCCCACGCGGGAAGGAAGTCTGCTGCTGCTGCGGTCCGCAGCGGATCTTTTGCAGTTATCACTCGGTTCCGATCATGTCATGGAACATCAATGGGGAATACGTGCGGCGATGAAAAATCGTCGAGTTCTGATTCAACGTCACCGGAAGTATCCTCAGGCAGCTGCCCTGAATGGGCTTGGATCGCGAGGTTCACTGCTTGCACCGACCGCAGCCAGGGATATGCTCAATATTATGGATCAACAGCCTCAGCAGGAAAAAGCGGCACCGGCAGCAGGAACTGTCAATCTGACAGCGATGGCTCATACAGCCGTCCGTCGGCGGTATCGCTCGGGTGACTGGTTGCTCGATGCAACTGCCGGAAACGGGCACGATACATTATTCCTCGCTGGACTTGGTGAACCGTCTCGGGTCATCGCTGTGGACATTCAGCAGACGGCGATCCGGCAAACGCAACAACGTCTGGCTGATTCCGGGCTGCAGGGGGTCACTCTGTATCACGCCGAACACGCCATGGCTCTGGGCACGATCCTTGATGAGGGATTGGTCAGGGATGTGGGTGCAGTGATGTTCAATCTTGGATATCTTCCGCGCAGCGACCACCAGCTGATCACGCGGGCTGAAACAACAATCCCTGCACTCAGGCATGCAATCGATTTACTGCGACCAGGTGGTGTGTTGACGGTCCTCGCATATCGCGGGCACTCCGGAGGTTCTGAAGAGGCCGAGTCTGTCGATCAATTCTTTTCAGAAACTCAGGCTGGACAGGTTTCGGTAATACCCGGGAACACAGACGACAGCAGTTCACCGGTGTTATTTCTCTTTCAGAAGTCAACTTCAGTGAATTCTGACGCTTAATAACCGATGATCCACGACGATCGCGGACCTTGATTCGACAACAGGCTCAGACCAGCATTGGAATGCTCATCAAATGAGAGAATTGGCGGCATTTTCAGAACAAACAAAAGCGGAGCAGCTGGCTTCCTTTCTGTTATTCCATGATTTGGAAACACAGCTGGAGGAAGAGGAGAATCAATGGACTGTCTGGATTCTCAACGACGACCACCGCGATCAGGCGAACCAACTGCTTCAACAGTTTCAGGAGGGAGCCGATCCGGCTCTGATCAGACAGGCGGAAGAGCATGTCGAAAAAGTTCGTAAAGAACAGCTGGAAGATCAGATCAAGCGGCGACGAAGTGCGGCTGCTGCAGCACGCATGCGACAACGTTGGGATGGAGTCTGGTATCGCAGTTTTCCGGTCACTGTTGTACTGATTTCCATCAGTTTTGCTGTGGCGTTGTTGACCAGCAACTTTCGTGCTGAAGAAAACAGGGGCAGCTTGTTCCCCAGACTCTGCAACAAACAGGATTCGGAGCTGCTGCAGGGGTTATTCCTCGATGTGCCGTTAACCACTGCAGAGCGCCTGCAAATGTTGTTAACGGGTGAGCGGCCATCTTTGTATCAGATTGTCCAAAGCGGACAGGTTTGGCGGTTCGTAACACCGATATTCCTGCACTTTGATTTTCTGCACATCCTGTTCAACATGTACTGGATGTGGGGACTTGCCCGAGGCATCGAATACCTGCGGGGCAGTTTTCGCTTTGCCGGTCTGGTGCTGGTGATTGCCGTGGTATCGAACGTGGCCCAGTGGTACTGGGCGGGGCCGAACTTTGGAGGAATGTCCGGGGTGGTCTTCGGTTTGATTGGCTATGCGTGGATGAAGGGGCGGTATGAGCCTCACCAGGGAATTGGAATGCGGCAGGAACAAATCGTTTACTGCATGTTCTTTCTGTTTCTTGGGATGGGAGGTTTATTTGGTCCGGTGGCGAATGTGTGCCACGTCGCCGGCCTGTTGACGGGGATTGTGGTAAGCAGGGTGAACGCAGTCCGAGAGATCATCAGTGGTCGGTAAATAAATACAGACGGGGGATCGTTGATCATGGGTCGGGAGCAGAATCTCCAGCTGTTGTTCGAGTACGTCAGTAATGACGGTCTCAGACGCCATATGTATGCGGTTGAGGCTGCCGTCGCCGCCTACGCAAAGAAATTTGGAGAAGACGTGGAAAAGTGGGCGACCGCCGGACTCCTTCACGATTTCGACTACGAGCGTTGGCCTGATCCTCCGGATCACCCGTTGCAGGGATCAAAAATTCTTAGCGAACGGGGCTATGCCGACGAAGTGATTTACGCCATTTTGTCTCATGCTGACTATCTGGCGGATCAGTATCCGCGAGTATCGTTGCTGGACAAAACTCTTTACGCTTGCGACGAGTTATGCGGATTTTTAGTGGCGTGTGCTCTGATGCGGCCGGGTCGTTTGGAAGGCATGAAAGCATCCAGCGTCAGAAAGAAAATGAAGCAGGCATCATTTGCCGCCGCAGTCAACCGCAACGATATCATTCAGGGTGCAGCCGACCTCGGTGTTGATTTGAATGAGCACATCACATTCTGCATTTCAGCATTACAGCCTCTGGCAGCAGAGCTCAATTTGCTTCCGGAAGAAGCGTGAACAGCAGTCCTGCGGGAGACATCACAAGTGAAGCGGCTGCGAGTGATGTTTGCGATCGGCGCGATGTACGGTGGAGGTTCCGAGCGGCAGATTGTGCATTTGCTGCGGCACCTTGATCGGAAACGGTTTGAACCGCAGCTTTACCTGGTAGACCGAACCGGGCCTTTGCTGGACCAAATACCCGAAGACGTTCGAATTCATGCGTTTTCTGAGAGGGCTGGTAAAGCGTCCATCTATTTTCCTGGCAGAAACTACAGGCGCAGGATCAGCGACTATGCCCGCTGTCTTGTACAGACATCGAGTGATATCAGCTATGACCGAACGTTTCTGATGACGCTGACTGCCGCTGCCGGAGCGGCCCGCGCAGGTCTTCCTGCAGTCTCGACAATCGTGACCGACCCGGAACGGGGGTTTGCTCCCGTCGCAGGGCGATTTCAAAGTATGAAACGACGCCGGCTGTCGGCTCTTTACAACAGAACGGCTCAGACTCTTGCTGTCTCGGAAGGTGCGAAACAGGCCGCAATCCGTTTCTATGGAATCCGTGAAGAGCAGATTCTCACTCATCGAAACGGGGTGGATACTGCGGCGATTGAACAGCAGCAACACCAGGCAGTGAATGACGATTGGTGGAATGCTCCGCTGAAACCCGGGAAAAATCGCCTGTTGCGTATCGCAGCAGCTGGTCGCCTCCACCATGACAAGGGTTTTCATCTGCTGATCGAAGCTGCCAGCCGGATACAACGGCAGGACGAACAATTGGATTTGCGACTCGCTGTCCTGGGTGAGGGCGACCATCGTTCAACTCTGCAAAAACAGATCGATGACGCGGGCATGTCTGACCGACTGCGGCTGCCAGGATTTCAGGTCAACCCGATCGCCTGGTATCATTCCGCAGATGTGTTTGTACTCCCTTCCCTTGTCGAAGGAATGCCCAATGTGCTGTTGGAAGCGATGGCCTGCGGTACTCCGGTGATCGCTGCAGATTGTCAGTCCGGTCCTCGGGAGATTCTGGCCGGCGGTCAATTGGGACAACTGATTCCCGCAGGCAGTGCAGCGGCGTTGAAGACGGCGTTACAGCAGGCAGATGAGGAACGGGTTGCTGCTGTGGCGACAGCGCACACTGCTCGATCCGTGATTCACAAGGAATGGTCGGTCCGGAGGTCGGTCGCTGAGTTGGAGGATATTCTGCAGCGTGCGGCAGCAAACCATGGACGAACCGGAAAAACCAGTGAGTCATGGCGGTGATAGCGGGAAAAGTGCTGTCGAATGCGATACGATCAGCAGGACGATGCTTTTGACAGGGTGCGCACAGGGAAACGAGGCTTAATGCAATGATTATTCGCAAGGAATACAAGTTCTACGCTGCGCACCGAAACGAAACTCTGCAGGATAAATGCAGCAACCTGCACGGACACCGCTACGGGTTACTGTGTCACTTTGAAGTAGAGCGTCACGCCGACGAAATCAGCACGCTGTTCGGCGAGTTCGATGCAAAGATCGAGCCGTGGCTGAAGAATAATTATGACCATGGCATGTTGATCAACGCTCACGATCCGCTGTATCAAACACTTCTGGACCATTGTCGCAGAACAGGTGAAACCTTCCGTCTGAAAGTGTTCGACGGTCCCACATGTGTGGAAAACCTCGCGTGGACGATGTTCACTGAGATCACGGAAATGGGGTTCCGTTTGTCCCACATCGAAGTTCAGGAAACGGACACATCCGTTGTGACTTATTCGCGTGAAGACTGGATACGTGAGAATCGGTTCTTCGCAAAAACGGGCACAGCAGACGTCAACGGCGAACACTGAATGCGGTGAACTGTCAGAAGATTTGACAACACCTCTGATCAGTCCACGAATACGAATTCGTTCATGTTCAGCAGAATCCGAGTCAGGGCGGGCAACCCGTGTTTCGACGCGTACTCCGATAACACCCGTTGCTCAATTTCGGATGGAGACCTGCTGGCAATCAGCCAAAATCCGGCCTCAATTTGCTCCGTCATGGTGTCGTGCTCTGACTTCAGGCGATCAGCGAACTGCTGAGACATTGTCAGACAAAACGGATTGTTCAACAGGCTGAGTGCCTGCAGGGCAGTCAGTGTTTCGTGTCGACGAGGCGTGCTCTGCGATGAATCCGCACAATCCAGTGTCGTCATAAACGGATCCGGCTGAGATCGAACAATGAAGCGATAGATACTGCGACGATGCGACTTTGGATCTGAGGGATCGAATTTGAAGTATTCGTAGTGCGGGGAATGAGCTGTCTTCTCCAGCTCAAACAGATAGAAGCCTGGGCCGCCCATTTCAGAATTCAGGCAGCCACTGACAGCCAGCATCGCGTCACGCAGTTCTTCCGCTGAAAGTTTTCGTCGAGTCATCCGTGCCAGCAGCCGATTCTGTTGATCGAGCTCAGCGGCCTGTTCATGGATACTGGAACTTTGCATCCAGGTGCTGCTGTTCAGAATCAATCTGTGCATCGCCTTCATGGACCCGCCGCTGCGAAGGAATTCCGCAGCCAGCCAATCGAGCAATTCCGGGTGGCTTGGCAGTTGTCCCATTCGACCAAAATCGTTCGGTGAATCCACAATCGCCTGACCGAAATGATATTGCCAGATGCGATTGACGATCGATCTCCATGTCAACGGGTGATCTTCCCGAACAATCCATTTTGCCAGTGCCGCACGTCGATCAGCTTCCGAATGATCCTCGGGAAGTTGAAACAGCCACTGGTCATTTGCACTGAGCGGAACCGTTCCGGGAAGAGAGAGTTCACGCGGCTGTGTTTCATTGCCGCGGTGCAGCACATGGACAGATCGTGGAACACCCGCAGTGGGTTTGAAGTTTCCCTGGGGCTGAAATTGTGTGGCGGCAGCATAGACCATTCGTCCCTGCGGAAGTGCAGCAAGTGCATCCGCAGCCTCTTTCTGACGGGCCTGAAGCATCTTCTTTTTCTCGTTTCGCTCGGCAGTCCACAGTCGATTGCGAAGGGCGGTGAACTGTTTCTCGGCATTGAGCAGCTGTCGGGTTGCTTCCGGATCCGCAGCTGCCGGCCAGATACCGTCGGTCAGGTTGGTCTTGCGCCAACGAACCGGCGCTTCAATCGAGTCGAGAGCAGTAACCTGACACCCGGCTGCAGCATTTTGATCCTCAGCGGTTATCGCTCGCACTTCGCTTAATGCGAAATTGAAATCACCGGAGCGGCTGGCGAGTTTGACGGCAGTGACACGAATCAGCCGAACGGTTTGTTCCAAATTGACACTGACGGTATTCAGACCCGGGTTGGGAAAGTCCTGTTGAGTCTGGTCGAGGACCACCTGAAAGTCATCGGGATCAGTTGCAGTTTCGACCTTGAATCGCACGGGAAACCCGAAACCAGCGCCGATATCAGCATAATCATCGTAGCAGGGGTGCAGATCGATCCGGTGAATGGGAGTGGATTCTCCGAGATCGACGATGAACCATTTTTGCTGATCAGCCTGCTTTTCGATCTGGCTGTGATAACCGTATTCCGGTTTCAGTCCGTTCACACCAGCCAGCGGACGAAGCTTTGCCACCTGTTTTTCCAGAGTGGAGAACAGGTCTCCACCCTCGTTTCGAACATCACTTTCAAGTGCCGTCAGTTTCCGTGCCGCGTCGTCTCGCTGCTGTTCCAGCAGCAGTCGATTTTGTTCAACCTGCGGGTCTGTGTCGTAAGGTCGTTCGGCGCGATCCACCGCCGCGAAAACAGACTGCAGCGCGTAGTAATGCTGCTGCGTCATCGGGTCAAATTTATGATTGTGGCAGCGAGCGCACTGAATGGTCAGGCTGCAGAACGTGTTGAGAGTACTGCTGACCATATCGTCACGGTCAAGATTTCGAGCGACCTTGCCGTCAATTTTCGACTCGGGAACTTCCACATGGCCAATGAAATCCCATGGTCCTGCAGCGATGAACCCGAGCCCGAGGATTCCGTCAGCATCGCCGGGGAAGAGAATATCTCCGGCAATCTGCTCCGCGATAAAGCGCGCGTACGGCTTGTCATCATTGAAAGAACGGATCACATAATCTCGATACGGCCACGCATTGGGCCGTAGTTTGTCCTTGTCATAACCGCAGGTGTCAGCATAGTGGGCCACATCCAGCCAGTGCCTTGCCCAGCGCTCGCCATACTGCGGGGAATCCAGCCAGCGATCGACCAGTTTCGCCCACGCCTGTGGATCTCGATCATTGACGAATGCCTCCACATCTTTGGTGTCCGGAGGCAATCCCAGCAGGTCGAAACTCAGACGTCGAATCAGCGTTCTTCGATCTGCACGCGGTGATGGTTGCAGACCGGCCTGTTGAAGTCTTCGCAGGATAAAAGCGTCGACCGGCGACTGAATCCACGTGTTGGAATCCGGTGGTTCAGGGACAGTCACCACCCTGAGAGGTCGCAGAGACCACCAGTCATAGTCACTGACAACAGGTGGTTTCAGCTGCAGCTTTGCCGGAGCTGCAGCACCGTTTGCGATCCACGTTTCAATCTGGTCTCTCTCGGATTCGGTCACCTGAGCACCATCAGGAGGCATTGAGGGCGGCATGGTTCCGTCGGGCGAGATCACCTGCATCAGTCGGCTGGACGCTGAGTTTCCCGGTTCCACGACTCCGGACTCACGCAACTCAGCAACCGATTCCAGAGAAAAATCGCCCTTGCGATCTGTGCTGTTGTGGCAACGCAAACATTTTTGTTCCAGCACCGGGGCAATCTGTTTGCTGAACACAGACTCGTCAGCAGAAAGGCGGGGAACCAAAACCACGCCGCAAAGCAAAGCGATACGATGAATTGTCATGGGGCGATATTCACAGGTGAGTGACAGCAGACAGTGCGGCGTCGCACAGGAATGAACGCGACAGTCGATATCGTAGCCAAACATACGCGGACTGACACCGGACAGCAACAGCCTTTTCATCAGCGAGCCCCGGCACACGGAAGAACCGAAGTGCCGGCGTCAAGCGACGTATGCGTTTCTTCAACCGGTATTTGGCCGCAGTGAAATTCACCGATGAAAGATACAGAACAGGCGTTTACATCTTCGCAGCGATTCGTGAGAGTATGAAGCTTGGGCACGACTGGACTTTGGATTCCATCAATCGATCGCAGAGCCTCGGCAGCCTTACACCTTCCTTTTTACTTCTGTCTAAGCACCAGCGCAGGTTGACTGATGGAGATTCATCTCAATCATTCACGCACCAGCGAATCGCTGGCTTCCCGAGTGATTGTGTCTCGCGTGCTGAAGAGCAGCAACATTGAACAGTTGCTGCGGGAAGTCGAGGGGCTTCAGCAGCAGGGGTTTCGATACGCAGCACTCCGCAGACAACAGGCCCATCGCATCGGTCGAGAGAAAATTCGCCACGTTCTTGATGATGCAGGTATTCGAGTCTCCAGCTATGGCTACTGCGGTGGTTTCACCGGTACTCTGGGAATGAGTTTTGACGAGGCGATGGAGGATACATCCCGGGCGGTCGACGAAGCCATCGAACTTGGTGCCAGATCCCTGATCGTACTTCCCGGTGCGCGCGGTGTTCACACATGGAAGCACAGTCTGAAGTCTATTCGAATCGGACTGCAAAGCGCCATTAGCCATGCTGGCACTGCACAATTGAAGCTGTTGGTTCCCACATCAGAAATTATCGCCAGCGACCGTGACAAGATCACCGTTCCGGGTTCTGCGGTACAATGGCTTCGCGAAAACACCAGCAGCCGCATTCAGCCACTGCTGCTGGTCCGAGGACGAGGTCGTCAAAGAACCCTGCCACGGGGCTGGAAGAAATCTCTGCTCGGCGGGGCCAGTCTCAGGCTGTGCAACCGATCAGAGACATTCTTTTGGAATCAGCGACTGCTCACCCGGGTGCTCAGCGTATTCTCTTCGCAAGAACTGGGCCAGACGCCAGTCGCACAGGATGAGTGGACAGTGGATTAGAGGGATTGAACACAGACAGTGTTTGAATTACTTGTCCTGATGAGTATCGGCAGGTTCCGCTGCTGTCTGATTTTTCTCTTGACCTCGTGAACGAAGATCCAGCAGAGAGCCAAGATTCTTCAGAAGTTCACCGCCCGGTCCAGCACCCCTCTGCTGCTGAAACAGATTCTGAGGATCAGCGTTCCGATTGCTGGCACCATTGTTCAGGAAGCCGCCGAAATTTGGCAGAGCTGTAAAACCACCAGCCATGCGAAACTCGGGGTGATCAATCGTTCCGGTGACCTGCAGAGGAATGAGTGAGTTGGGGAACAGGAGGGACATGTCTCGACCAATCGCAGACAGATCCACCTCAAGTCCCAGATTCAACGATCCGTCCATTCCCAGTAAACCTGATGACCTGATCTGCAGTCCGTGGCTGATTTCCGGCATCAGAAACGCACAGCTCTCGTGAACGAATCCGAGTTCACTGATACTGAACGAGATTGTGGAATTCCGAGCCATTGTGAGCTGAGGAATGTCGTCCATCTGCAAACCCAGCAGTCCGGCGAGCGAACGAGTTCGATTCAGCAGGTTATCGTCGGCTGCCGCATACAGATCATGGATCGTAGCTGTTCCACGAATCGGAAACGGATCAGCGGCTTCGTCGTCCAGCGAAAACTCAATGGTCTCCAGGCTGATTGAAGCCGAGCCGTGGATGCCGGCCGCCTGAGAAAGCAAAGGAGCGATCAGCACAAGGTTCTGTTGTTGGTCAAGATCAGACAGCGGTTCATGATCCATCAGCACGCAGGGGCTTATTCTGAGCTGCTGTCCGTTTCCGGGAGTCCACGTAATTTCGCCGGCAAGATTGATCCGCGGAAAATCGATCAGAGGAACATCTCGTGAAGCCACTTCCAGTCGAAGCGAGGAATCTTCCACCATGAACCTGCCGAAGGATTGAGAGGGTGTTCCGGAACTGAATTCCGGCCACTCTCCATTTTCGTCGAGTCTCACGAGTAAACTCGCCTCAGTGAGCGTCAGGGTGCCGAAGTCGGCTGCGTTGATCAGGTAATGCAGAAGACCGTGTGTGGTCGTGAATCGGCGGGCGGTGCAGATGAGTCCACCATCCCTGTTGTGCAAATCGATCCCGCGGAATTCGATGGGTTCAAACCAGCCACCGGAAGCGCTTTCGGCGGTGGCACTGATGGAGGTGCCGGGGACTGCGGCGGCGAGAATCAGATTCCGCAACGGCGTTTGGAAGAGCACCGCAGGGGCCAACAGCGTGAGCACCGACAGTGGGAGGAGAGCGGTCAGGAATCGCCGCCGAATTCTGCGGGATGACGGAGTATCAGCGGCAACTCGAGACGGTTGATTCAAGCTGATACTCCGGACCGGGTGCAAAAAAATAGATGTCAACCAACACGGCTCCTGGTTGTAGCAGCAGCAGTGCAGGATGGCCAACACGAAAGCATGGAAAAACACAGCGAGGGTTACAGATTGAATCGTGTGCTCAATGTCATCCGCCACACGAATCAGAATTCGCCAATAACCTCACCATCATCCGGAGTACAGAGGCGTCGCAGCACCTGTCGATCGATATTCTCGGAGAGGAAATGCGCTGATCCATCGCCGAGGATCGCCTGACAACCTCCGGTATGAGTACTGAACGGCTCGTCGTTGGATCCACAATTATTGACCGACCACGGACAAGCTGCCGGCCCACCTTTCGGTGCCTTATTGTTGTTGATGATCTGTGTCTCGCCGGCCCCCAGATTTGGCGGACCGGAAACACCATTGCCTGTGTCCCCGTCAGCCCAGCGATTAGGACAGCGCTTCCCGTTCTGTGTGCAGGCCCCGACCTGGCTCAGGGCGTATGCGATGGGACTACCATAGACTGAACCGACCACTGAGGCGTCGTCATATTTGCCCACGATCCTTGCCGGTCTGCCGGAATCTTCGATGACGCAGATTGTGCTGCTGAGGCCATCAGTGACATCGCGAAAACGATTGCTGCCTGGGCTGGCCAGCATACCGTCGGCGATTGCCAGTTTATTTCGCAATCCCGTGATGGGGTCGAGATCGATATACGCGATGGGCATGTAGTCAGTCTGCCCGTAACCGTCACCGCCATCCTCCTGAAAAAAACCGTTGCTCGGACACAGGTAAGTCGGAACGCTTGTCTTTGCGAGGAGATCATTGACCACTCCCGTGTAGACCGCCGGATTGGCGTTGTATGGGTAGTCAAAATTCCATCTGTTGTAGACGTTTGCCTGTTCGACGTAGGGCAGGATGGCAGTGAACATCGACACCGGGGCAAAGACACGAACACCGGGCTTCCCGTTGGGATAAATTGTGTACTCACCACTTGTAGGCAGTCGACCGTATGTGCCTTCATAGTTGTGAATGGCAATGCCCATCTGCCTCAGGTTGTTCTTGCACTGTGTGCGGCGAGCAGCTTCCCGTGCCTGCTGCACAGCCGGCAGCAGCAACGCAACCAGAATGGCAATGATTGCAATGACAACCAGAAGTTCGATCAGGGTGAATCCGCGAGTACTTTGTCGTCGCGAAACGGGGTTCATCTTCATGGGACGGAGACCTTTCAAAAAACACCTGCCGGACGGGACAGTCTGCCACGGCCGGGAAACAGAAGTGTCCGAATCAGTTCGAACGCTGGTCATACTCGTCCGTACAGATGAGTTCCTGATGAAGAAGGCGTGAATACTCTGCGAACCGCGAAGACTGCGTGCAGGGTTCCATTCGGTGGATCAGCTGCCAGCAATCTCACCGACCAGCGGAGACAGTTTCTGTCCGGCAGCCGCAATTTTTTGCCGATCCTTCACAGGGTGGCTCGCGGCGATTTCCATCAGTAGTGCGGCGGCTTGTGCAACCGGCGCGTCGCTTGATCCGCTCGACTCGGCGATGGGTTTGACGTCGGTATTGATCAGGGTCACAAAATGGTCCCATTCGACCTGATCGGGCATTCCGGCGAGATTGCGGTATTCCAGAAAGCAGTGGACGACGACACCACGATCACCATCAAGTGCCCCGCCGAAGGCACCAAACGGGAGAGCAATCCATCCCAGATAAAGTGCCAGGACCAGCATCACGGAACCGGCTCCGCCGCCTGCCATTGCCAGCGAGCGACCTTCCGGCATCTGAAAAGCTGGTCGGCAGCGTTTCTTCGGTTTGTGGTATTGCGTTGCCGGTGCTGGTTTGGGAGTTGCCGCCGTAAAAGCCGCCAACGCTGGGGCTGGTTGAGTCGTTGGACCGGGATGATTCCAGTCGGCCACCGGAGCGGATGTTGGTGTCCGCCCGACAGGAACCGAGGCCGACTCTCGGGGTGTCGGCGTTGATTTCTGCTGAACTTCCATTTCGTCAAAGATCTCTGCCAGCTTGTCTTCGGCCTCCCGATCCCGTCGGCGCAGTTCCGCCAGGCGAGCGGCGTGCGGCGACCTGGCCCGATGATTTCGCCGGCGTCGGTTGGTGGTCTGTCTAACGGTGTCCGGTCGAGCATACTTCGCGTATTCGTCAGGAATCAGTTCGCGCACTTTGGACCAGGGATCTGTGCTGAGTTTGCGAATGGGCGTACGACCATTGATCGCGCCGACGAGAATCAGGCTGCGTACTGCGTCTGCAGAATAGTACTCAGCGCCGTCCTTGTGGAGCCGCACTTCAAAGCCATCGCGGCGAGGGGAATCTCCGGTTGCTACTGGCGGTTTCGGTTTGTTCTCCGGGCCAGATGAATCCGCCGTAGCCTGTTGCAGGACAGCGACATTCGACTCAGCCACGGGAAGCTCCTGTTCGCCGCCACCGGAATCAAAATCGATGTTGAAATCATCGAATGAATCGGCGAAATCCAGTGATTCCGAGGCGATTTGTGCGAACTCCGGTGTTTCACTGACGTGTTGCCAGTCGGACTCGGAGCCACAGGAGACACGGTCTTCGGATGACAGCGTGCCGATTTCGAGAAGTGCTTCAAGTTCGGACCGCGATACCGGTCCAAAACTCTCTCCGAACACCATGTAGTACCACTGATCCGACATAGACTTCATCCCCGAGAGTGGCGGTTGAAAGAAATCGCAGGAGCTACAAGCCAGTGGAATGTCGAAATGCGGAGCGAAGAACACGTTAGAAAATGATGAAAAAACCGTGAAGTTGATTCTTTGAGCAGTCAGGCAGGGGTGTTCCTATTCAGCCGGGAAGTGGGCATACAGCAGCAATTCAACCGAAACTGACTTGCGGCGATGCATTAAGAAGACGGACAATCCAAAGCAGGTGTTGAACCAATTCCGCGACAGGGAGCCTGAAGATGGCGGGTACCGGACTGGAACGAAAGCTGGCAGTTGTAGCATCACGGTTGATGCGTCTCAGAATCTTTCGGCGGCAGACAGTAATCTGGCTGGGGTTGATCCTTCCCGGCGGGTTATTGGCGATGTTCCTTCCGGCTCAACTCGGCGGATTTCAAACAGAGCTGATCCTCCTGCTTCTGATCACCTCCCTTGGCACCGTGTTCGCGAAGTATCTGACAGGTCCACCGTCGTTGACTGAAGTCGCTCGTGTCGTTGAGCAACGTGACGAAGAATTGCAGGATGCAGTAATCACCGCTGCAGAATTGTTGCAGCGACCGCGGGGTTCAGCCGGCGTACTTGGTCAAATGACTCTTGAAAACGCCGACAATATTGTCGCCCGCCGCGATCTGTCCCAGTCTGTACCCGGTCGGCAGCTTCGCTGGTGGGCTGGATTAAGTGTCGTGTCATTTGCTCTGTTATTCTCCAGCGTCATGGCGGCCGGACGCTATGGCCGGCAATTGCGGGAAGCGGCAGAGCTCGATGGACAGGCGGCCGGATCTGCTGCGATCGCCGAGTTGGCAGATCAATTGGATATTCAGGTGGAACCCGGCGATACCGAACTTGAGCAGGGCGCCGCGCTGACAGTTGTGGCCCGGTTAAGCGGT
>JAFMMM010000199.1 GCA_017859815.1 Planctomycetota bacterium
GTGTTCATCTTCCAATTGCCGGCAATCAAAAATCGACGCATCTCAACCGTTCTTCCTGTATCACTTCAAAAACACCTCGCTGCACTGGCTCGCCCAGGCAGCAGGTGACAACTGAATCTTCCGCTGACTTCCTTCACTCCCCGACACCAGGGAATCAACAACGCTGCGTTAGACAGACGGTTCACTCCGCGGATAGGAGCCGAGGATTTCCAGACGATCCGGTGGCAATGCCTTGAGATCCTTCAGCGTGCGTTTCACGCGGGCATCCGAGACATGTCCCTCAAAGTCGAGGAAGAACAAATACCCTGTATTTGGCTGCCTGAGCGGAAATGACTCGATCCATGTGAGATTGACTTTGTGCCGCTGAAACGGTTCCAGAGCTTCGGAGAGTGACCCCGGCTTGTGCGGAATCTGCAGCAGCACAGCCGTTCGATCTCGCCCCGTTGCCTCTGCGACTGCATCTCCGATGACAGCAAATCGAGTAACGTTATTGCGATTGTCTTCAATGCACTCCGCCACAATTGGAACGTCGTACTGAATGGCTGCCTGACGACTTGCAACAGCAGCAACGCTGGGCTTATCTCTGGCAAGCTGGGCCGCAGTGGACGTGCTGGTCACTTCAATCAGTCGCGCCTGCGGCATGTTCTTGGACAACCAGTCACGACACTGCGACAACGCCTGCGGCTTGCTGTAGATTTCTGAAATCTCGCTGCGGTCACAACGGGCCAGAAGATTGTGGTGCACGTGTACCAACACTTCTCCACAAATCCGCAGCGGCAACCTTGTGAACATGTCCAGCGTGTCGACAATCCGCCCATCCGTGCTGTTCTCGATTGGTACGATTCCGAAATCAACGTGACCGCGATTCACCTCCTCAAAAACCGTAGCAATCGTGCTGACCGGCACTAAATCAGCCGACTCACCAAAGCGGGAAATCGCCGCCTGGTGCGTGAAACTGAAAGAAGGTCCGAGATAGGCGACTCGCACGTGTTTGACACGCTGTCGACCGGCACTCAGCAGCGGACGGAATACGGATCGCATTTCAACCGCACTCAGCGGCCCCTGGTTCAGGCGATCAATCATGCTCCAGACTTGTTGCTGATCGAGGTCGTTAAACATCGTTCTGGACGTCGACTGAACCTCTTGCATTTTTTCCAGAAACAACTCGACGCGACGATTCAGCAGCCCAACCAGTTGCTCGTCAAGACGTGCGATCTCCATCTCTGGCGGAAGATTGGTGCCTCCCTTCTTTTCACTGGCTCGCGAGTCTCTTGACTGCGACCGGGCACGGGCAGGTACCGCAGCCTTTCGAGAAACAGCCTTCTTAGAGGTCGACTTCTTTGCGGCCGTGCGCGCTCGGGCGGGAGCGCTCTTCCCGACCTTCTTAGCAACTTTTTTCGCCGCCTTTGAACTTGTCTTCTTTGCCATCTGACAGCCCAGCCTTCACTCAACGCCAATAGTTCCGCCGCACGCTGCCAATTACAGGCAAGGAGCTGGCAGCAATGACCACCACACCAGTTCAAACAGAAATACGCTGAAGCGGAACACGACGAATCGTTGACGCCTGCGAGCGAATGTTCAGCCTGATCACCGCTCCCAACCGCCCACCACCACCGACCCAATGACGGCACAAACTCACTCACCGGTTCAGCAGGATTAATTTCGATGCAGCCCCGGACATCCAATCCGGCCACCTGCTGCAGATTCCATCAAGCACGCTTACGAGTACTGAACAGAAAGCCAGAATCAGCGAGTTTCCACGCCGCCAGAATCTCCTCGAACCTTGTAATCCCGGCAATTTTGAGAGTCAAGCCGCGCCGCTTAGCAGTCTCAAAAGGAAACAAACTTGCACCCACGTAACGGCTAACCATGACCGCGAATGCCAAATCGGCAGCACCCACCCCGGCCTCAACACCTGCCAATACCGCAGTCCCATTCCGTCAATCTCCCGCTGGATTGCTGCCATTATTACGCCCAAAACCGCCGGCGAGACTGCTCCAAAAGACCACAAGCCAATAACAGAAAACAATTTACGGAAACAAAAAGCAATTCGGCACGGAACCTGCTTGCTGTATTCGACTGAGGCGGCTTCGGGGCAGTCAGAGATTCCGACCGTGCGGTATTTATCATCGCTCCGGATTGAGTTTTGAAGAGGCTGTCTAACAACAGATCAATCCCTGCGGCGATGCTCAGTCAAACTGCGGGCTAAAGAGGTTCAAGCAAAGGAAGATTAACGATGGCTGTTTCCGGCGAAAAAATCATTGGCATTGACCTCGGCACTACAAACTCGGTCGTGTCCATCATGGAAGGTGGCGAACCTCGGGTAATCGCGAATCAGGAAGGCAGCCGAACGACTCCCAGCGTGATTGCATTCACCAGCAAAGGGGAGACTCTGGTCGGAGAACCAGCAAAGCGTCAGGCTGTGACCAACCCGCAAAACACGATTTATTCGATCAAGCGTTTTATGGGACGGCGTCACAGCGAGGTAACGGCAGAGGAAAAGCTGGTTCCGTATTCCGTTGTGGGCGGCCAGTCCGACTACGTCAAAGTGAATATCCACGGAGACGACCACACACCGCCGGAGATTTCCGCACTCGTGCTTCGTAAGCTCAAGGAGGCGGCGGAGAATCATCTTGGGCACTCCGTCAACAAGGCTGTGATCACTGTCCCGGCGTACTTCAACGACGCTCAGAGACAGGCCACGAAAGACGCGGGCCAAATCGCCGGCCTGGAAGTGAGTCGCATCATTAATGAGCCGACTGCTGCCGCGTTGGCCTACGGACTGGAAAAGAAACGCGAAGAAAAGATCTGTGTGTTCGACCTTGGGGGAGGAACTTTCGATGTTTCAATCCTCGAAGTTGAAAGCGAACTGATCGAGGTCCTGAGCACGAACGGCGACACTCACCTCGGCGGCGATGATTTTGACGAAGCACTCATCAACCACATTGCTGATGAGTTCCAGAAAGAAAACAGTATCGATCTCCGCAAGGATCCGATGGCACTGCAACGGCTTCGCGAAGCCGCAGAAAAAGCAAAGAAGGAACTGTCGGGGCAGCAGTCCACAGACATCAATCTTCCCTTTATCACTGCAGATGCGTCGGGAGCCAAGCACCTGCAACTGACGGTATCTCGATCTCGCTTCGAAGAGCTGATTGATCCATTGGTGGAACGATGCCGACAGCCTGTTTTGAATGCCCTGAAAGATGCTGGTCTCAGCCCGTCTGAGATCAACGAAGTGGTTCTGGTGGGCGGTTCGACTCGAGTTCCGCGTGTCCAGCAACTTGTTCGTGAGATGTTTGGGAAAGACCCGCATAAAGGTGTGAATCCGGACGAGGTCGTTTCACTGGGTGCTGCAATCCAGGGTGGAATTATCGCGGGGGACGTGAAAGACGTCGTCCTTCTTGATGTCACCCCGCTGTCGCTCGGAATCGAAACCGAGGGCGGTATTATGACCGTACTGGTCGAACGCAACACGACAATCCCAACAACAAAGACCGAGACTTTCTCCACGGCCGCAGATAATCAACCCGCGGTGACTGTGAGTGTTTTTCAGGGCGAGCGGCGGATGGCCCAGGACAACCGGCAGCTTGATGTGTTCACACTTGACGGGATCACACCTGCGCCGCGTGGAGTCCCTCAGATCGAGGTCAAGTTTGACATTGATGTGAATGGTATTCTGAACGTTTCAGCGAAGGATAAAGCCACCGGCAAGGAGCACTCCATCCAGATCAAACAGTCCAGCGGTCTTTCAGACGAAGAGATCGATCGCATGCGTTCAGATGCCGAATCGCATGCAGAGGACGATCGTAAACGTGAGGAACTGGCCAAGGCTCGGAATGAAGCCTCGTCCCTGATTTATCAGGTTGAGAAGACCCTGAAGGAGCATGAGGACAAAGTCGACGAAGGTTCGAAGACTGCAATCGAAGGCAGTGTCACAAGAGCCAAAACAGCTGCCGAGGGCGAAGACGTTGAAGCGATCAAATCCGCGGTTGCTGAACTCGCTCAGGCCAGCCAGTCGCTGGCCCAGCATATGGGTGCGGCACCGGGTGAAGCAGCCGCAGACGACTCTTCTGACTCCGGCGATGCTGACGACAACGTGATCGATGCCGAGTTTGAAAAGAAATAACCACGCACAGTCCTGCTTTCGGCACAATTAAAGGAGGGCCCGCGATGATTCATCGCGGGCCCTCCTTTTTGTTACTGCGGGCCGAACAGATCCGCCGCATCAGATTGAACAGCTAAACCAACTCCGGAACCACAAATCCTTCACGGTATTCACGTCGCAGCCAGCGGTTCGCCGCTTCTGAATCTCCGCGGAATCGTCCGGTCTCCGGATCAAGTTCCAGAACCCCACTGACCTTCAGGCCCGGATCCTGCGGATTGACCCGGTGGGCAATCAGGTGATCATGCATCTCGCGGACAAGTGCCTGCCAGCTCTCACCATCGACAGCTTGAAGAGCTTCGTGACTGAACCGATCGCCTGCCTGAAACGCGACATTGGCCAGGTTACACCACCCTGTCGAGTGATTTCCGGTTTCCACGTCGGCATTCAAATCTTCCACGCGGCGACTGCGAACCGCCTCAATGAAGTTCTGCTGATGCCGCCCCATGCCGCTGGTTCCGCGAAACTGCCGAATCTGTTTCCCTTCGCTGTCGAAGGCCACCGCTCGTCCACGCTGACCTTCGAGCCGACCGCCCTCACAATAAGCGATATATCCACTGCCCGGTCCGGGGTGTTTTGGTGACCCTTTCGCCTCGGGACCAGCCGTAAGATTCGACAGCCCGATCACGACGGGAGCGATCCCGGTATCAAACCACGCAATGTGGACGTTCGGAGTTTCACCGGCATCGTCCCAGACGAGGCGACCACCACCTCCCAAAATTCGCTTTGGCAGAGCAACCTGATCCTGGAATACCACATTCCTCACATCATCCAGAACATGGACACCCCAGTTGCCCATCTCACCGGACCCGGTATTCCAGTCCCAGTGCCAGTCGTACTGCAGCTTGTTGCGAAAAATGGGTTTATCCTGGGCCGGGCCCAGCCACAGGTTGTAGTCAACGTTGGCAGCGATCTCGAGTGGTGTTGAACGTCGTCCGATCGGACCACGCACTCCGAAACGATTCACCCGTACGGATTCGAGTTTTCCGATGGCCGCATCACCGTGAAGGAATTTCTTAATCTCCGCCTGCATCGGATCAGAACGCTGCTGCGTTCCCAGCTGGCACACTCGACCATACTTACGGGCCGCTGCAACGGTCTGAGCACCTTCCCACTGACTGTGTGAAAGCGGCTTTTCCACGTAGACATCCTTGCCCGCTTCCATGGCCCAGATCGAAGCCAGACAGTGCCAGTGATTACACGTGGCTACGACCACGGCATCCACATTGTCGGAATCCAGCAGCTGTCGCAGGTCGGCGTATCCCGCTGCGTCAGAAAATCGCTGTTTCGCTTTTCCAAGGCGAGACTCATCCGGGTCACACAGCGCATTCACTGTGACGCCATCCACTTTCGTAAACGCTCTCATCAGTTCGTTGGCACGGCCCCCGCAACTGATGAATCCCAGTCTGACCGCCTCATTGGCGGGAGAGGCAACTGCGCGTGACGGATTCGCGGCGGCAAGGTGAATCCCTGCAGCAACTCCCGAGGCAAGAAACTGACGGCGACTTGTTTGAAACATCCGGTGGGTTCTCCTGTAACGTCGGCATCCAAAAAACGATCGTACCGAGGCAGCATTTCACTGCAGAAATCCTGCGGTACAGACAGCGACAGAGCAACTCAGCCTGTCGTCAGTCGCTGAGCAAAGTCTCCTTCATTAACCGTCGGTCTTTCCGGACGACCCTTGTAGAGCCAGGTCAGCTCACGATGGTTAATCCCCAGTAAATGCAGCATTGAAGCATGAAGATCGGTAACGTGCATTCGATCCTCCACAGCACGGAGTCCAAGGTCGTCCGTCGCTCCTATCGTCTGGCCACCGCGAACTCCGCCACCAGCCATCCACATTGTGAAGCCCGTTGGATTGTGATCGCGTCCATTACCTTTTTCGGACATGGGTGTGCGGCCAAATTCCCCACCCCAAACGACCAGGGTCTGATCAAGAAGCCCGCGTTGTTTGAGATCTTTCAGCAGCCCTGCGACCGGAAGATCACTGGATCGACAGAGCCCGGCGTGGTTCTTTTCGATTCCCGAATGGGCATCCCACTTGCTTCCGGAACCATGATACAACTGCACAAATCTGACGCCGCGTTCCGTTAATCGCCTTGCCAGCAGACACATCCGACCGAAGGCCGCGGTTTCCTGCTGATCGATTCCATACAGCCGCTGGGTCTGTTGCGTCTCCTCTTCGATCGCCACCGCTTCGGGAGCGTGAGCCTGCATGCGAAACGCCAATTCATAGGCCGCCAGCCGCGCATCCAGCTCCGACTGAACCGGGTTCTGTTCTGCAAAACTTCTGTTCAGACGATTCAGGAAGTTCAACTTGTCCTGCTGTCGTCGTAACCCGGGATCCGCCGGAGTGCTCAGGTTGGGAATCGGATCAGATCCCTCCTGTAACTGCACCCCCTGGTACATGGCGGGCATGAACCCGGCGCTCCAGTTGCGGGGACCATTGACGACGCTGGACTGATTATCCTGCATCACAACGAACGCGGGAAGATTTGAATTTTCTGTCCCCAGACCATACGACACCCAACTTCCCAGTGATGGACGCCCACCAATGATTGAGCAGGTATTCATCTGACACACACCCGATGAGTGGTTGATCCCATCTGCCTGACAGCTGCGGATGACCGCGATGTCGTCAACACATGTTGCAGTTTCGGGCAACCAGTCCGACACCCACAGCCCCGATTCGCCGTGCTGTCGCCATTTGCGCTGACTTGCCAACAGGGGAGAACGCGATTCCCCCATCGGTGTGATCACGTCACCAAAGCTGTCGGGAAGCTGTTGCCCCGCCAGCCTGTTCAACAGCGGCTTTGGATCGAACAAATCAATATGGCTGGGACCACCTTCCATGAACAGGAAGATGATGCTGCGTGCACTGGCTGGCAGCTGCGCAGTCTGCCATGTCGTTCGTTGCCGCGTTTGTTGCGTGTCTGCGGCATGCATTACTGAAGCCGCCGCAAGTCCCGCAAAACCAGCCCCCCCACGCATTAGAAAGTTTCGCCTGTCTGAAGCGAAATCTGACTCCATCGTAATCCCTCTGATGCTCAGGACAAATCCCTGGTATTACACGTCCGCCCCGCACTGGATGTCCGGGAGCAGTCGCTGGAGATTGATTGCCCGGGGTGAAGTCGGGCCACTCCCGATATCGTCGCAGAAAACAGATCCGGATTCACCTGAAAACCGGGTTGGCGTCGCGGCGCGCCAGGTTTCAATAGACATCTGCGCCACGTGGGGACTTAGATTCGAGCTTTCTCAGCGAAGCTGCTCTCGAACCGGCTTGCCGGCAGTAATGGTGTCGAGGTGCCCGCGGATTCTCCGACGCTCATCCCGCGGTGCCATTTCGACCGATTCGGCGGCGTGCCGGGCTGCTTCCGAGAACTGGCCTTCTCCCGCCAGTGCCGCTGCCAGCGTATCGAGCGTATTCCACTGACGATAGTCGGTCATGTCACAAGCCTGCCTTGCCAGAGTCAGGGCGCGCGATGTGTTTCGGATCGAGTTGTCAGGACAGGTCGCCAACAGCCACGCAAGGTCGTTTACAGCCTCAAATTTGCCCGGACTGATCCTGATCGCATTCTCCAGATCCAGAACGGCTTCGCTGTAGCGGCCCTGCTTCCGCAGAGCACTGGCTCTGTTGCCAAGTGCGTCAACGAATTTCGGATCGAGCTTGAGCGCAGCGTTGAAGTCCTTCAGTGCGGAACTGTGATCCTCGCTGCGCATATACACGATGCCACGATTGTTGAGAGCTTCCGTGAAATCCGGCACGATCAGCAGTGCAGACTGCAGATCTTTCAGTGCAGAACGACTCGATCCTGCTTCCAGGTGTGCCAGAGCCCGGTTGTTCAGAAACATCACGTTGCTGGGCTCAACATTCAATGCCGCATCAAAATCACGAATCGCACGTCGGTGATCGCCGAGCAGATAGTACGCCTTGCCCCGATTATTCAAAGCACCGCTGTTTCGAGGAGCACGTCGCAGGCTCTCATCAAAATCTGAAACGGCTCGCAGGTATTCCTCGTGGGCCAGAAAAGCAACACCACGCAGGTGGAAATTCTCCGGCGATGGATTTCGGGCCAGACGTGCCGACAGATCATCGATCGCGGTGCTGTACGGAACCGTCTCCTTCTCCCACAACCAGCCACCTTTTTCTTCAATCCACAGCCACTCACCATTGGCCAGTGAAACCTCGAAGATCTCTCCAAGATAACTGGTCCAGACCGTCGCTTCAGGCGTTCTCATCGGGGCACCGTGACGAATAATCATCACACGCGAGCCGATTCGGGGATCCGCAGCTGCATCCTGCCCCGCAGCTTCGCTGGCTCCAACGCCCAGACCAGCTGCTGCTGTCACGAAACAAAATACTGTGGCAATCCGCCAATCTGCCATGGTCCTTCTCCCGAGTCCCTTCCATGAGCTCCCCAAACGCTGTGTTGCAATCGGCAATTTCAACCGAAATCCTGACTGCAATTCAGCACAGTTCTGCCGAGCGAAGGAAGCCAGCTGTGGACGGAGCTGCGTCGTGGCCAATCCTGCCGAAAAGTGCCTGCGGCTGGCAGATGCAGGAGCTGCCGGTTTCCGTCACCTTTGATACACAGGCAGAAAACCGTACTCAATGGAAAGAGCCAGCACAGCAAGTGAGGTGGAATAAACACGACCCGCCTGCCGCTCGGTACCGTCCTCCGGAGTCCAGTATCCCGGAGGACCCTGCAGTTCCAGAATTGTCTCGTACAGATGCCGCCGAGCCTGCTGCCACTCCTCACCCCCGACTTTATACATGCCTACCGTGCAGTAATAAGCACCATAAAAGAAATAATGCTCGGACCTGACCAGCGGGCGTGAAAGAATCATTCGCGCTGCAGCCATTGTTTCCGGAGTCCGGTGCTCTCCACAAATCTCGAGGGCAGTGATCCCCGTGCCGGCACGGGTGATGGTGCTGCCGTGCCCGACCATATATCCAAACCCTCCGTCGTGCCGGACATGCAGCCGTTTCAGGTAGGCAATCGCCCGGTCAATGTTCTCCACCGGAACATCGCAGCCAATGTCCCGAGCTGCGCGGAGGGCCAGCAGCTGCCATGCACTCACACTCAGATCCGAATCCCTACTGGTCGGCTGATACCGCCAACCACCGCGATGCTCCTCTGGTCGGGGATGATTCTGAGCGTCGATGATCAGCCGAATCGCTCGCTCAAGACAGAGGCGACACTCCTCCTCCTGACGTCCGCCCAGCATGCCGCTGATCTCTGCCAGCATCAGCGTTGCAATTCCATGGCTGTACATTGGCCCGTGCCCGGCTCGAGCACCAACCAGCAGTCCATTGTCTCTCTGCTGACGCGTCAGCCAGGCAAGCCCTCTGGGAAGCAGCTTCCCCCACGGGCCTTCATTCGGTACGTGCCCCGCAGCCATGAACGCCATCATCGCCAATGCGGTGGTGGCAGTTGATTCCCCAAAGTCATTGGTGGTCCATGCCCCCGATGGTTGTTGTTCTGCAGCCAGCCACTGCAGTGCCCGCAGAACAGCCGAATCAATTCGCTGAT